>DAIRUQ010000070.1:0-12193 GCA_036803245.1 Chloroflexota bacterium
GGGTTGGATACGGCGGCGTCGACGCGGTCAACGCCCTGGGCCAGAGCGACCCAGATCTCCAGACCGCCCAAGGGATCCAGCAGCAGGACATGCCCGCCCGGCACCAAGGCATAGGCACCGGCGGTGGGCATGGCCTCGGCAAAGGCCAGGGCGGGGGAGCCGTCGTCCACGCTGGCGGGATCCTCCAGCAGCACGGGGCTGAGGTCGTCGCCGTCGCGGTAGAGACCCCACTGCGCTGGTGGCGCCATCCTCGCGCGATAGCTGAGCCCGGGCAGCGCGTGCAGGCTGGGGCTAGCGACCAGATCCAACCTGGCAATGGCGTTCCAACGCGTGGCCAGGATGCGGCTGCCCGGCGCCTGGATGGCATAGCTGAGGCCCTTGTAGGGCGACAGGCGCACCTGGAGCGCCGCTGGCGGCCGCCCGAGGCCGAACGCCGCTCCTACCGCCAGCAGCAGCGCCGCCACCCGCTGCCAGCGCCCCAAGCCCACTCCTCGCGGGGCATAGCAAACGGCGGCAGCAGCGGCGCCCATGGTGCAGAGCAGCAGCACCCCCTCGCCGCCCACCAGCCCCGGCGCCAGCAAAGCCAGCAGACAACCGGCCGCCGAGCCAACCATGTTGGCCCCATAGCTGGCAGCGATGGCGCGCGGGTACCGCCGAAACAAGAGGCTGAGCGCCGTGCCGCCTGCAAAGAACGGCAGAGACAGGACACCATAGTGCAGCGCCAAAATGGCGACCTGGCGGGGATCCCAGATGGTGTAGGCGTCAAACGGAATCCAGTTGGTCAGGGCCCAGCCGAAGGGCATCAGCACCCCGGCCCCCAACGCGAACCACGCCATGGTGGCCCGCGGCCGCCACAGGCCGAGCCGCGGGAACGTGGCCAGGAGCGTGCCGCTGGCCCCCGATCCGAGCATGGCCAGGCTGATGACCATGAACGCCAGGTGGTGAAATTGAGCCACTGCCAGCAGCCGGGAGAGGGCCACTTCATAAGCCAGGAGGGCAGCGGCCAGCAGCCCGGTGCCCCAGAACAGGGCGGCCCCAGGACGAGCGCCATGAGGACGTCCGGCAACGCACATATCAGAGATCGCCTCCTGCCTTGTGGCGATGTGGCAATGATTCTAGAGCGGCGAGAGGCCCGCGGCAAGGGCCGGTTCGTCGCGCCCGCCCCCGTCCAGAACGGCGCCTTGACCCCGCCCCTCGCATCCAGTAAGGTCGGGGTAGGCGTGCCTCGGCACCGGCCACCCCGACGGCGGTTCGTGGGCCTTGGCGAGGGTAGTTCGATGACGAGGAGGAAGACTGTGCGAGAAAAGTGGAAACGGAAAGGGCTGGCAGCGGCGCTGCTCATTGCTGGACTCTTGCTGGCGGCGTGCCAGCAGGCCCCCGAGATCGAGACCGAAGCCCCCCCAGATCCCACCCCAACCGTTGAGACCCAACCTACTGAAGAGCCCCCTTGGGAGCCCATGCTGCTCCAGACGATTCGGCATGGAGATCGTGCACACAGCGTCGCCTTTTCGCCGGATGGCAGCCAGGTGGCGGCCGGCGTATACTTGGAGGTGCGGCTGTACGACCTGGACGACTATTCCCTGGTGCGCAGCATCGAGCACCGCCATGGGGTGGAGGATCTGGCTTTCTCGCCGGATGGAGAGATGCTGGCAGCGGGACAGGGCGTGTACGGCGTGCGGCTTTCCAACGTGGACGATGGCGCGGCCGTGCTAGACCTGCACGGCGGCTATGAGGGACGGGTGGCCTTTGCCCCGGATGGCGAAACCGTCATCACCGGCAACCGCGACGGCTTGGTGTGGAAGTGGCGGGTGGAGGACGGCGAGCAGCTCGGCGAATGGTCGGTCGAGGACCCGGAGAACACCAGGGCTGTGGCCTGCTCGCCCACCGGCGACCTGGTGGCCTCGGGCCACTATGATGGCTCTGTCTACCTGTGGGACGCCGACGATGGCGCCCTACGGCGCACCCTGGCGCCGGGAGGCGGGTTTGCCAAAGCCGAGGCGTTGGCCTTTTCGCCCGATGGCGAGCTTCTGGCGGTGGCTGGCGCCGTACGCGACCGTGATCGGGTCGTCGCGGTGTGGCGCGCCGATGATGGCAGCATCCATCGTGAGCTGGAAGTAGGCCAGGACGCCAACGGCGTGGCCTTCTCGCCCGACGGCGAGTTCCTGGCCGCCGGCGGCAACGACGGCGTCTATGTGTGGCAGACCAGCGACTGGGCGCTGCTCTATCTTCTCGAACCCCTAGACGACGAGGGCGACGTTGACTGGGTTCAGGACGTGGCCTTGTCGCCAGACGGGCGGCTGCTGGCGGCGGTAACCTGGAACGGTTCCTTGGTGCTGTATCAGATCCAGCCATAGCGCGAGCGCTCGTGTGGGTGCGCGCGACACATTTCGGAGGGGGCGGATCCGGCGCACGGGGAGTGCGCAGGGTCTGCCCCTCCTTGGCGCTGAGCATGGACAAGTCTCAGCGTGCCGGCTATCCTGTGGAACGTAACAACGCGCACCAATGGAGGCAAGCCATGCATAGCGAGACACTCATCACCCTCTATGTGGCTCCCAGCGGCCACGACGATTGGTCCGGCAGCCTGCCGGCGCCGAATCGGGATCTGACCGATGGCCCGCTGGCCAGCCTGGCGGGGGCGCGGGACGCCTTGCGCCGTCTCAAGGACGGGGGCGCCTTGACGGGGCCGGCGACCGTCTACGTGCGGGGCGGCACCTATACCCTGGACGAACCCTGGGTGCTCACGCCCGCCGATAGCGGCACAGAGGATGCGCCCATCACCTATGCGGCCATGCCCGGCGAGGAGCCGGTGTTCAGCGGCGGGCGACGCATAGCGGGCAACTGGCAGCCCTACATGGGCGAGATCGTGGTCTGCGACGTACCCGAGGCGCGCGATGGCGCCTGGCCGTTCCGGCAGCTCTATGTGAATGGACGGCGGCAGCAACGCGCTCGCTTGCCCAACGCCAGGGGCGTGCGCGGCACTTACTATACCATCGTCGAAAAGGCCGCTGACAACGCCTTTGTCTACCACGAGGGCGATCTCAGCGCCGATTGGCACAACCTGCGCGATATCGAGGTACGGGTCTACCACTCGTGGAACGACTCGTGGCTGCGGGTGGCGGGGGTGGATCCCGAACGGCGCGTGGTGACGTTCACTGGCGCCCCCGAGCCCAGCCACTGGTTCGGGTGGGTGGGGGCCAATCGCTATGTGATCGAGAACGTGCTGGAGGGCCTGCAGCAGCCGGGCGAGTGGTACCTGGATCGCCAGGCTGGCCGGCTCTACTGGTGGCCAACCTGCGACCTGGCGACGGCCGAGATCGTCGCGCCGGCGCTGGACCAGCTCGTCCTTCTGCAGGGCTCCCCCACCGAGGACGCCTGGGTGGAGCACGTGCATCTGCGCGGGCTGACCTTTTGCCATACGGATTGGTCGCTGCCGCCCGAGGGCTACCCGGGCTGCGGCGATGTGGGCGACATCGTGCTCCCCACGGCCGTAACCCTGTATGGCGTGCGGCACTGCAGCGTTGAGGATGGATGCATCGCCCATGTGGGCACCTATGCCCTAGAGCTGGAGGGCTGTGACAACCGCATCGTGGGCAACGAGATCACGGACACCGGCAGCGGGGGCATCATCACGCGGAACTATTGGCCCGCGCCCAACGACGTCTCCTACAACCACATCCACAGCTGCGGCGCCGTCTATCCGAGCGCTGTGGGCATCAATGTCGACGAGGGCGGCGGCTCCTTTTGCCATAACCTGATCCACGACATCACCCAGTCGGGCATCTATGCGAGGCACTGGTCGACCGAGCACCAGCCACGGGAACGCCGTAACCAGGAGCAGCCGCTGATCATTGCCCACAACGAGATTTATGATCTGCTCTATACTATCAATGACGGCGCGGGCATCTTTGTGCGCGACAGCAACATCCTGATCGAGGGTAACCTGATCCACGACTGCTACTCGTATGGCGAGCATACCCCGGGCTGGGGCATCTATTTGGGTTGCGAGACGCGCGACACGGTGGTGCGCAACAATGTGGTTTACCGCACCCGCGAGTCGGTCCACGTCTGGTACAGCAACCGCAACAACACCATCGAGAACAATATCTTTGTGGATGGAACCAAGGTGCAGGTCGGCTACGATAACGAGCCCGATCGCTGCCACGAGCATATCGTCTTTCGGCGGAACATTGTGAGGTTGCGCGGAGATGCGGCGCTGTTTCGCGTGCATGGCGAACGATCGCTGCCAGAGGTGTCCGACGCCAACCTGTACTGGCACGCCGACGGGGCGCCGTTGCGCATCACAGGGCTGGAGGACGTAACCTCCTGGGACGAATGGCAGGCGCGCGGGCTGGATGCGGGCTCGGTGATCGCCGACCCCTGCTTTGCCGATCCCGATCACGATGACTATCGGCCGCTGCCGCACTCGCCCGCCTATGCCCTGGGATTTGCGCCCATCGACCTCTCGCGGGTGGGGTTGCGGGGCTCTCGCTGGAGCTGATGGGCACACACAAAGATCGGCCGCCGACGTACGGGGTGATTACGTACCGCACCACGTCGGCGGCCCTCCATAGCGAGCGCATCCTGACGCGGGCGGGGCTGTCGGTCCGCGTGATTGACGTGCCACGCAGCCTATCCACCGACTGCTGCCAAGGGGTCCGCATCGCCTGGGAGGCGCGCGAGGCGGCAGCTCGCGCCCTGGAGGAGGCGGGCGTGCCCTATGTAGCCATCTTAAGCTGGCCCCGGTAGGTCCGGCGCCACGGCCGAGCAGCAAACGGGAGAACCACCATGGAGCACCGGTTCCAGCCGACCTCTTACCACAACAGCTTTGGCAGCCACCCGCCAGTGGCGCATGTCGGCGATGGCGATCGCATCATCACCACCACGCTGGACTGCCGCGGCCACGATGCCGGCGACCGCCCCGCCACCGACGTGCGCCCCAACCCGCTGACGGGGCCCTTCTATGTGGAGGGAGCAGCGCCCGGCGACATGCTGGCGGTCGAGCTGGAGCGGATCGCGCCCAGTCGCGATACGGCCATCGCCAAGACTATGGTGGCCGACCATCTGCTCGAGCCCGAAACGCTGCGAAACCTGCCCCCTGCCGAGCAGATCGTCTGGCAGCTCGATCTGCCGCGTGGGGTGGCCAAGCCGCAGGATCCGCCCCGCGGCCTGGAGGGGCTGTCAGTGCCGCTGGAGCCTATGCTGGGTTGCTTGGGTGTGGCGCCAGCGGGCGGCCAGGCGATCTCCTCGGCCACCTCGGGCCCTCACGGCGGCAACATGGATTGGCGCGGCACCGTGGCCGGAACCACCCTCTACTTTCCCGTGTCGCAGGAAGGGGCGTTGCTCTTTCTCGGCGATGGTCACGCCGCCCAGGGAGACGGCGAGATCGTGGGGCAGGGGCTAGAGACCTCGATGGAGGTTACGCTGCGGGTGCGCGTCGTGCGCGGCTGGGAGGCCCAGTGGCCCCGCGCCGAGACGGCCACGCATCTGATGACGCTGGGCAACGCCCGTCCCATGGAGGAGGCACTGCAACACGCCACCAGCGAGATGCTGCGTTGGCTGGAGGCCGCGTACGGCCTTGATGCGACGGCCGCCTCCACTCTGCTAGGCCAGTGCGTACGCTATGAGGCGGGTAACGTGTACGATCCGGCCTTTACCATGGTATGCCGACTGGCCAAGCGCTGGCTAGGGCCTCGGCACTAGGCTGTCCTGGCGCGCCCTCTAGGACAGCTCTTCCAGCGCCGCCAGGAGCCGCGCCTCGCAGGTTGGGCAGACGCCATGGGTGAGATCGACGCCCAGCGCTGAGCCCAAGAGGCCCAGTCGGCTCACCCCCTCTTCGATATCCACCCATTCGCCCGAGGGCAAGAGGACGGCCTTGCACCAGGCGCACAGGCGCACCAGTCGGCCCTCACGAGAGGCGTGGACATCCAGCAGGCCGATGGGCTGAGAGAAGCGCACCTCCCGTTCGCACCGTGTGTAGAACCGCAGACCGCCGTCAGGGCTTGGCTCGATGCGCATCTGCATGTAGCGACGCACCTCGGGCGAGTCACACCGGAAGGGCAGCTCCAGCGGCTCGCCGGAAGCCCGCACGGCCTCTAGAATGTCGTGCCACAGGGCCAGTACCGGTTCGCCGTGCAGATGCTGCTCCAGACGTGTGCCCACTACGGTGTCGGGCAAATCCGGCGCCTCGTTCTCGCGCGCAAAGGCGCAGAATGCCTCGTTGACTCGCGTGATGACATTGTCCAGGTCGATGGCGTACTCGAACGTCCACTCTAGCATCTCTACCCCCTGCACCGAACCTCGCCTCGCGGCTCTAGCGCGCGGGCCGGCCGACTAGCTCTACTATAGGTTACCGGTCTGGCCGGCGGATGCAAACGGAGACCGCCGCGCCCATGCCAGCGCCAGCGAATCCGCCCAAGCCCGACTCAGTCGCGTAACCTTTGGTTCGCTCGGCCGTCTCATCAGCGGAAAGCCCAAACAGGGCAGCGATAATGAGGAGGTAGCATGTTCCAGTGGATGATGGCAGTGGCAGTGGCGCTGTCGACCATGTTGGCGGCGGCGGGCGTGCCCGCGGACGTGACGCCAGCCCAGGTAATGAACGGCGAGGCGATGGCTCAAGTACACACGGCGCTGCAACTGGCCGCGCAGAACCGCCCAGAGGAGACGCCCGAGGCGGCGGTGATGGCGCGCCTGCAGAATCAGGTGCGAGTCATGATCCGCGACGCCCAAGAAGCGGGGCTGGACGAGCCGGCGATGGATCAGCTCATGGAGCGGGTCCGCGAGCGGTTGCAGCTCCAGCTTGAGCAGTGCGAGGACGGGACCTGCCAGTTCGGCTTGGAGCAAGCGCTCCAGGCCACCGAGCAGTGGCGCCATGGCTACCAGTCACGAGAGACCAACGGCAATGACGCGCCAGGGGAGCCGGCCCAGAATGGCGAGTCCGGTCCACCGGCTGATATGGGCGGCCCCGGTGGGTCCGAGAGCTCGGGTGCGGCCGGCGGCCGTGGCGCTGGCGGCGGGGGGCGCTAGCGATCACGGCCCGCCAACCCGTTCATGCCAACGCGGCGTGGGGAGAGCTCCCTCACGCCGCGTTGACGTTTGGCGGTGCGATCACGGCCGCCCGAAATCGGCCACGGCGCGAGCGATAGCCGGGTAGCTCACCCGCCACCGCCCCGGTGGCGGATCCTCCGACACCTGAATCTGAAGCCGGCCAGTGTGCCCGCCCTCCTGCAGCAGCTCAGTGGCCTGGGCATAGATGGTGGCCTCGTCCGCCCAATGCACCGATGAGGGAAAGTTGACCTGGATGCGTGTCTCAGGCCAGCGCGCCACGACGTCCGCCACCCGCGTGTCATTGTCGGGGGGTGGGGCAAGCGAATCGATGCCCTGCGGCGGCCACTCGTCCAGCAAGGGCCACAACGCCCGCAGGTTGCCATCCATGTGCACATACACACCCACGCCCACGTCGGCCAGGATCTCGGCCACCTGCCGATAGGTTGGCAGGCACCAGCGTCGGTACTGGCTCGTTCCGATGGGCCCGGCGGTGATATTGTCGGGCATGTCCACATAGGGCAACAGCACATGCCGCGAAGCCTCGCGAGCCACCCGCGCCATCTCGAGCACCTGCTGTCTCATCAGCTCCATGCACTCGCCCACAATGCCGGGATCGTCGGCCAGATGCAGCACGAAATCGGTTAGCGCCGCCCACTGGATCCACATCTGCTGGTAGGGCGTGCGCGCCAGCGAAACGTGAGGCAGACCGCGGTCTCCCAGCTCCCGGTGCGCCCGGGCGGCGGGCTCTACATCCAACGCGATCACCGCATCGCGCAGATAGGCCCGCAACACGGCATAGTCGGCCATCGTCTCCACATAGTGCTTGGTGTAGGCGCTCACCCCCAAACCGCTGACGCGGGTGCGCTCCTGGGTTAGCGACCCGACGGGGGTGACCAGCGTATCGCGCCAGCCCGGCTTGCCGTCGATCAACGCCTCCTCGGTGATGATCCGGCAGTTCGGATGGTCCACCCGATGTACGCTGGACCACCTCAAGATGCCGATGGCATCATCGCCGATGGTCTCCCACACCACCTCGTTGGGCGCGACCATGTTGTCATACTGCACAAAGGGTACGCGGTCGTGCTGCTCCCCACGGATCACGGCCAGCATGCGTTGGCGTTGCTTCATCTCTTGCTCCCGATGCGATTTTGCGCATTCAACCTTAAGCTGGTCACGTTGTCAATCTGGTCAGCCGCGACGGCGCGGGTAAACTTGTTAAACTTGACACGATTACTAATGTATGCTATCCTAGTATCTGTAGGCGCAAGCGATATCGAAATGAGGAGGCAAGCAATGGCCAACACGACCTTTAGGGCAACCACCAAGTGGACGGGCGAGGGGCTGCACGTGGTCAGCAAGGCGCGTGGGTTCGAGGTATCGATGGACGAGCCCGAGTCCCTGGGAGGGACCAATGTCGGCATGAACCCGGTCGAGTTGCTGCTTTCGGCGCTGGGCGGTTGTATGGCCGTGTTGGTGCCCGCGTTCGCTGCCGAGCACGGACTGCAGATCGATGACGTGAGCATCTCTCTGGAGGGCGACCTGGATCCCGACGGCTTTTTGGGACGATCCGACGTACGGCCCGGCTTTCAGGACATTCGCGTCAAGCTCAACGTGAAATCGCCCGAACCCCGTGAAAAGATCGAGGAGCTGATGGAGCTGGTATTTGAGCGCTGCCCAGTCAAGGACACGCTCTGTGGCGTACCAGTCAGCGAGACCTACACGCTCAACGGGTAACGCCGGGCGGCCAGCGTTCATCAGGCTTGCAGCAACGCCCGCCCCTCTCGGGGCGGGCGTGTCGCATCCGGCACAGCGTAGGGCTCTGCCAGCCCCGCGTCCTTACGCCAACGGATTGTAGCCCGACTTGAGCGAGCGCTCCTCGTCACCCCACACCAGCTCACCGGTGACGCCCTCTGGCAGCCACAGCTCGCCGCGCAACACGTCACCCTCGCGTCGTAGGTCAAAGCGCAGCATGTCCGAGGTCGGATGGGGCATTTCGCCGCGGATGGCCGTCAACGGCCCGAACTGCGGCGCGATGCGCACCCGACGGAACCCCGGCGCGCTGGGACGGGCCCCCAGAATGGACGCATAGTAGTGATAGAGCGGATGAGCGCCCCAGGCGTGGCAGTCGGAGCGGGTCGGCTCGGGCGATTCGCTGGTGGTCTTTAGCCCCTTTTCCTGGAGCCCGAACCAAAAGTCCAGCTTGTCGATAAGCAGATCCACGCGCCCAATCTCGCGTAACGCCTCCAGCAAATAGTGCGAAAAGTAGATGGTGGTGCGCGCCAGGTCGTCCGCACCCAGCAGCCCGGCGATCATCCTCTCGCGCCGCTCCCCGTCCAGCAGGTGGGTGAGGATCGCCAGCGATTGCGTGTGCTCCGAATAGCACGTGTGCGCCCGATCGTCGGCCAGCATGCCACGCTGGTCATCCCAGTAGGCGGCCACGATGGCTCGGCGCAGCGCCGTGTTGACCTCGCGCCAGTGCGCGGCCAGGTGGCGCTGCCCGTAGGCCTCGTGCAACGCGATGCCACGATCCAGCGCATAGAGATAGATCAAGTTGATGAGAGCGTTGGCGCCATGGCGGCTATCGGGCGGCCAGCCCGCTTGCCACTCGGGCACCCAGTCGCAATAGCTCCAGCCCGGAATCGCGCTCACCAGGCCGGCCTCGTCGCGATAGCCGGCAAAGGCGGTCAACACGCTATCCACGCCCGGCAGCAGCTCTCGCACCGTCGTCTCGGCGTCTCGCCACAGATAAAGATCGTGCACCATGGAAACCCACCAGAGGCTGAACGGTGCGATCACCTGCGGTACCTGTGAGGGGTAGCGGCTCTTGGTGAGGCCGTCGGGGCTGCGCGACCAGTCGAACAGTTGACACGCCTTCAGGGGCAGCCGCGGATCGGCGGTGGTCACATAGGTGGCCAGGATCTCCAGCCGGGTGTCGCCCGCGTACATGAGCTGCTCATAGTAGGGGCAATCCATATAGGTCTCGTGCGAGCACATCTGCAGCGCCCGCACCATGATAGGCGAGACCGAATCCAGCGGCGGCTTGTTCGCGCGCGAATCCTCGCTGGCGAACGTGCTCTCACGTTCCAGCGGATAGCGCGTCTCGCGGATCGCGAGTCCGTCGATGCTAACCGGCGCGTCACCGGTGCGGACGGTCAGCTCTAGGTAGCGCCCAGCCCGCCACCAAAGGGTATCATAGCTGCGGGACACGCCCCCCTCTAGAATGAACCGGTCGCGCGGCGCGTAGAACAGCTTGCCGTCAACGACGTCACGGTTCCCCTTGGAAGGCATCCGGCCCTCGCTGATCTCATAGAGCGCCTCCGTCCAGCCCAGGGTGATCTCGGCTCCGGCGCCGTCGGATGTCAGCAGCTCCGGGTAGCCGCAGTAATAGTCCTCAAGATCGATGACGGCGCGCAAGGATCGCCCCGCTGCTACCCGCAGCGCCTCTTGCCCATCTAGCATGGCCTGGATAGCGGCGGCCAGCTCGGTATCGTAGGCGGCGGGGTCCACCCGCAGGAAACCCTCAGGCTCGGCCCAGGTAGCGTGGCGCACCCGCCCTACCTGGCGCGGCTTCTCTAGCATGGGAGGCAGCATGGCGGGCATGAGGTGCGGATCCAAGGTGCGCTGCGCCGACTCCCAGGAATAGTAGCGGCTGCTGAGGCCATCCACCGGCGGGCGCAAAGCCTTGGGCGCTACCCAGTCGGCGGGTGTGGCGGGATCGCTCTCCCAGCCCCAGGGGTACTGGGCGCCATCCAGGGCGAACGACCAGCCCACCACATAGTAGGCCCGCATCTCGATCGGCTCGCGTCCATAGGCCGCGATTCGGCAGACCTCCCAAGCACCCGAACCGGTGGAGAGCGTCTGGCCAAGCTCGCCCTCGGCATAGAGCATGAACCCAGGGTTCACGGTCATCTGGGCCATGGGTGAGCCATCCTCGGGAAACCACCAAACCCGAGCCGCCAGCAGGTGGTCGCCAGGCTCAAGCGCGAGCTGGTACGTCTCGTAGAACCAGTGGGCCGGATCGCCCCGTTCGGGGCCGCGGCCCAGCCGCTGGCCGTTGCAGAAAAGCTCATAGCGATGGTCGGCCGTCACGTGGAGGCGCACCTTTGTGGCGTCATCCACCCGAAAGGGCAGCCGAAACGCCAAGACCGCCGGCTCTTGGGGCCCCGCGTCAGGGTGCCAGACCCAACGCGCCGGAAAGTCGGCCGTCTCGTTCACGCCGGGCATCTCTAGGCTGGGGAAGGGGTTCGTGTCACAGACGATCCGCATACTCACCTCCTACCTCGTGGTGAGGCCAGGATAGCGCCCCCTAGGCCGAGCGTCAAGGGTGCGCCCCACAACGCAAAGGGGCGAGCATGGACCCTTGGCCCACGCTCGCCCCGCAAGACGCCCCAGATCGGCGCTTGGCTTGGATCGAACCGCTAGCTGCGCCCCCCCAACGCCAGGGCCGGCACCGATTGCACCTCGTTCAGGTGACGGTACAGGCCGCCCTTGGCCATCAGATCCTCGTGGGTGCCCATCTCGACGATGCCCTTGTCCTCCAGCACCACGATCAGGTCGGCATTGCGGATCGTGGACAGACGGTGGGCGATGATGATAGTGGTACGACCCTCCATCAGCCGCTCCAGCGCCTGCTGGATCAAGAGCTCGGTCTCGGTATCCACCGACGAGGTGGCCTCGTCCAGCACCAAGATCGGGGCATCCTTGAGGATGGCCCGCGCGATGGACAGGCGCTGCTTCTGGCCACCCGAGAGCTTGACGCCGCGCTCGCCGATCATGGTGTCATAGCCTTCGGGCAGCTGCGTGATGAACTCGTGGGCGTTTGCGATCTTGGCTGCCTCGATCATCTCGTCCTCGGTGGCGTCGGCGCGGCCAAAGAGGATGTTCTCGCGGACGGTACCATGGAACAGGAACACGTCCTGCAGCACGATCGCCACCTGCGAACGCAGGCTCTGAGCCTGCAGGTCGCGGACGTCATGGCCGTCGATGGTGATGCTGCCCTCGGTGACGTCATAGAAGCGAGGGATCAGGCTGGCCAGGGTCGACTTGCCTACGCCGGTGGGGCCGACCAGGGCCACCACCGAGTTGGCAGGGATATCCAGGTTGATGTTTTCTAGCACCTGATCGCCGCGCTCATAGTGAAAACCAACGT
>DAIRUQ010000070.1:12293-14805 GCA_036803245.1 Chloroflexota bacterium
ACCACAATGACCGTGCCCATGGACGACCAGAAGCCCACAAAGGGGCCAAAGGTGGCCATCAGCCGCAGAGCGCGCAGCAGCGAGCCCTTGTAGGCCTCGATGCGCGAGCCCACCCGGCACGACTCGATCTCCTCGCGGGTGAACGCCTTGATCTCGCGGATGCCCGAGAGGTTGTCGTTGATGATGGCGTTGAGCTCGGCCAGCTCCTTCTGACGATGCCGGAACGCCGGCCGTACGTACTTGGCAAAGCCCTGCATCCCGATGACGATAAAGGGAATCGGGATCATGGTCACCAGCAGCAGCCGCCAGTTGAGCGCACCCAACACAAGGCTGACGCCGATCAGCATCAGCACGTTGACGGCCGTATCAGGGATGGCGTGGGCGATCAAGCGCTCGAAATAGTCCGAGTCGTTGACCATGCGCGACATGAGTTGGCCGGTCTGCTGGTCCTCATAGAACCCCAGCGACAGCCGCTGCAGGTGCTGGTAGACATCGCGCCGGGCGTCGGCCACTACGCCCCAGCCGGCCACGTGGGCCATATAGCTCCGCACAAACTGGAACCCAAACTGGGCCAAAAAGAGCACGAACACCAACACCGCGAGTCGCGTGATGGTCGCCAGAGTCTCGGGTAGAATCGGGTCGGCGCTAACCAACCCGATTAGCTCGCGGATGAACCAGGGGCCAGCCAGGTCCACCCCAACCAGCGCGATCATGGCAAAGACGGCCAGGCCCAGCGGTTTGGTATAAGCGCGGGCATACGATGCGACGAAACGAAAAGTCTTCATAGAGCGTCAGAACTCCTTGCGATGGTACAGCGGTCCGGTCTGATTGGTCCGTCGCTGTCACGGTACAATCCGTGCCTTCAGGACAGGCACGCTCTGGATAGCCATTATCACAATACAAGTAAACGCCATCTTGGGCGCGGCGTCAAGTACGCGCTCGCCACCCTATTTGGTGACGACGGCGAGCCCATGGCCGCGGCGCTTGCTCAGCTCTCTACCAGCCTCTCCAAGATCGGCTTGACCTGGACCGCCAGCAACTGGTAGCCTTTGAGGTTATAGTGCGTGTTGTCATCCTCAAAGATATCGAGTCGCGTCGTCGCCTGCTCATCCTGCAGCACAGGCCCGATGTCGGCAACCCACGTGTCCTCATGGGCGGTAGCATACTCGGCAAAATCGCGGTTGAGCGCCGCCAGTTGCTCCTTGGGCGCGTCCTGCGCCGGATAGTCCTTGACGGGGATGATCAGGAAGCGAATCCCCGCCAGATCCTGCCGCGACCACTCGAACAGGCGATGGGTCAGCTCGAGCACCTCCGCGGCCGTGTAGCCGAGACCCAGGTCGTTGTCGCCCTCATAGTAGACCAGAATGGATGGGCGCACCGGCAGAACTAACCGCCCGTAATAGTAGAGAGCCTCGTCGGCGGTTGAGCCGCCAAATCCCGTGGAGAGGACCGGCAAGGGCGCCATCTGACGCTGCAGCAGATCGTCGGCACGCCAATGCACCATGGTAGAGCTGCCATAGAACAAGATGCCACCGGGCTCTGGCGGCGTTTGGCGCAGGCTCGTCTCGAGAGTCGCGACCTGATCGGCAAAGCGCTGCAGGTCAACGCGGGTGGCGGTGAGTGTGCGCATCGCACCCCTCTCTCAGAGAAAAAGCCCAGGCAGGCGCCGCCGAGATCGAACGTGGCCACGATGGCGCGGCGAGAAGGCTGTTCACAGCAGCTACCCCTCGGCGAGCGGCTTGCGCACGATCAGCGTTCCGTCCAAGTTGTCCTCGTCCAGCTTGTAGCCAGGCAGCATGGTGGCCAGATGGCCATAGTGTTCGCCGATATAGCGATTGAACGCAGCGATGCTGCGGGCGTACTCGTCGCCATTGGCGCAATCCACCACGCGCCCGTTGGCCAGCACGTTGTCGACGATGACGAGGCCGCCCGGCCGCACGCGATCCCAAGCCCAGTCAAAGTAAGCCTGATTGTTGGCCTTGTCAGCGTCGATAAAGGCCAGGTCCAGAGGCAGGTCCAGTGTGAGCGTGGCCAGGGTATCCAGCGCAGCGCCGACATGGAGCTCGACGCGATCAGCCACCCCCGCCCGCTCAAAGGCTTCGCGAGCTAGAGCGGCGTGGGCGGGATTCTGCTCCAGGGTAATCAGACGGCCCTCGGGCTCTAGGGCGCGCGCCAACCAGATCCCGCTGTAGCCAGTGAGAGTCCCAACCTCCAGAATGCGGCGCGCGCCCACAAGCTGCGCTAGCAGATGGAGCAAGCGCCCCTGCTCGGCGGTAACTTGGATCGGTGGCAGGCCCCGGTCCACGGTCTCGCTCAGGACCCACTCCTGGACCGGATCCACCGGCAGGGTGCGGTCGATATAGCCGAGAACGTTGGCATAGATGGTACGAAGTTCCGTCATGGCGTCAGAATTCTCCTCATATCGTCAAAGAAACACCCCACCGCGTAGGCCAGGCCTCGCCAGGTGGGATCATAGCTATTATAGGCCGCAAGGGCCCCTCGATCAAGCCGC
>DAIRUQ010000071.1:0-14439 GCA_036803245.1 Chloroflexota bacterium
GCGTAGAGACCACGGCTGGAGGTGAGCGGCATGCGGGGAAAGTCGATCCGGAGAATCTCCTCGTAGCGGGCGCGGTACGAGGGCGCGCTCAGCAGGGCATAGATGTAGGCTAACACATCGCCTGGCGTGAGTTTCGAGGCACTAAAGGCATCGGTGGCGAGAAGTTGGGCAAGCGCGGATGCGGATATGTTGGCCTGGCGCGTGAGCTGACTCATGTGGGTCTGGGCCGGGACCTCGTTATAGAGCCATAGAGGGAATACATGACTTTGCTCGCGTGTGCGAGCCGACACGGCGCAGCTCTCACTCACGCATGCGGCGACGGCAGCATGGCGAAAGCCAGGGGTGCCTTGCTGGCGAGACGCTAGCAAGCAGATGTTCTCTCTTCCCGCCACGTGGTCCAGCAGCTCGCGGCGGGGGCGGTCCATGGCCGCTTCGTGAAAGTAGCACCAGCGCCAGTCAAAGGGGCGATAGAGGCAGCGGATGATGTGGCGTTCCCAGCCGTCATCCTGGCGCACGAGGCGCCGGGCCTCTTTGAGAGACCAGGAGCTCGTGTCCCGCAGCCGGTAGCGGGAGCGCAGCTCGTCGTCGCCAAGGCGCTCATCGCGGAGATCGGCGATGCGGCGGCGGATGGTCTCGCGGTCGTAGGCGATGGCAAAGTGGTCGCGATGGGTCTTGAACCCGTTCACACTCAACGGCATGATGCTCGTGAGATGAGGGTATCGGTGGTACTCGTCGCGCAGCGCAGCATTCTGAGGCTTGAGCAAGTAGAACGGCTTGGCCGGCGAGACATCCTGCCAGTCGGTGCTCTGAACATCGTGCTCCCAAAGCCAGGCGTACTTGGCCTCTCGTAGCCCATAGAGGTCAGCGTGGTGCACCTGGCAGCGGCCGTCGGGGCGGTGGCCATCCTTGACAAAAAGCCCGATGGCGACGCCCTGCTGGATATCAAAGACGTTCTCATCGGGCGAGCCGTCGGGGCAGGTCTCGCGCTTTTTGGCGTTGCCGTGGAGATCCAGCAGGTAGATGCTGTCGAAATCGGCCATCAGGCTCTGACGCATCCCGCGAAAGGTGGGGTTGTCCAGGTAGCCGTGGTTGGTGATAAAGGCGAGGACGCCATAGCCGGTGCGCTGGATGCGCCATTGGGCCAAGCGGATGAACTTGACATAGTCATCGTTCAGCCACTTGGGGTTGCGCTCTCCCAGGTCGGCGCCATCGACCTGAAAGTACGACTCTACGGCAGAGCCGTTGCGCGTATCCAGGCCGTGCAGAAGCTGGTCCAGCCAGGGGCTCTTGTTGGCGGAATGGCCCGAATAGGGCGGGTTTCCCAGAACCACCATCACCGGGATGGTCTCTTTGACGGTGTTGGCGGCGTTGACCTCGTGGGCAATGGCAGGCGCAAACATGACCGATTGCCCCGCATCCTGGGCCTGTTCCAGGCTGTTGGTGAGGTATACCTGCAGCCGGTCGTCGCTCGCAAAGTCATAGCCCAGCTCTTGAAGCTGGAGCCCGAGCTTCAGGTGGGCTACGGCGTACGGCGCCATGAGTAGCTCGAACCCGTGGAGGCGTGGCAGCAAGTGGCGCGGCACATAGCCGCTCCAGGCGCCCGCCTGACCGCGCTGCTCCAGATCACCAAAGATCGTATTGATGACGGCATGGAGAAAGGTGCCCGTGCCGCAGGCCGGGTCCAAGATGTGAACCCGGTGGGGCTCGCCGGGATGCTCGGTGGCCGGCAGCGTGGTCGCATCGGCCAAGCCGTGTGAACAGCCAAAACGCTCGCGCAGGAGGTGGTCGACGGAGCGCACGATGTAGGACACAACCGGCTCGGGCGTATAGTAGACGCCGCGCATCTCGCGCAGGCTAGAGTCATAGGCCTGCAAAAAGGTCTCGTAAAAGTGCACCACCGGATCCTCGCGTCGGGTGCGTGTGCCGAAATCCCTGAGGATATCGGCCATGCGGGCGTGTTGGAGCAGATCGCACAGGGCGACAATGATCCACTCTATCTCGTCGGCGGCACCCGGGCCGGCCATGTTGACGAACATCTGCTGGAGGAAGGGGTTGGTGCGGGGCAGCAGGTACGGCGCAGCCTGCCGTGAAAAGCCATTCCCGGGCGGAGTGCTGCATCGCGCCGAAAAGAGGCCATAGCAGACGGTTTGGGCGTACATATCGGCAAACTGGTCGGGAGTGAGATCGTGAAGCAGCACGCTGCGAAAGCTCTCGAACTCTTGGTGGAGCGGCGTGCCACTTTGGGTCTCGAACACGTTCAGCACGCTGGTGCGCAGCAGGCGCGCCAGTCCGGCCATGCGCTGGGCCAGCTCTCGAGCGGTGCGGACGGTGGCGGCCTGGGTCGCCAGGAACCGCTCGAGCAGCCGGGCGACGGCCTGAGCCCCGCCCCTCTCGCGACGGAGGGTGCCGGCGCTATCCACGATGCCGATCCGCGCCGAGTCGACATAGGCGCCATCGCGGTACCAGCGAAACTCGACATAGTCTGTCAGGATAAAGTTGCCGAGTGCTTCGCGGTAACGAGCGATCTGGCCCTCGTCCTCGATCGCGTCCAGGCTGACGCCGATGTCCTTGGCCTCGATGTAGCCGACTGGAACTCCGTCTCGGTAGACGGCCAGGTCGGGGGCGCCACACGCGATCCGCTTGGGCTCATTGACGACGGCGACCTCGGCGGCGATCTGGGCGATGAGGTCGGCTAGTGCTCCCCGGTACGAGTGCTCGGTCGCATCGCCGGTAGCGAGCGTGGCCTGCAGGCGAGATAGGTAGTGGCTGAGCGGATCGGTCATGAATTCGGTTCTCCCTGGTGGAGAGATAGGGGCTAGCGTTGAGCCTAGTGTAGTTAGTTGGGGGGGCGCGCGCAAGCGGTCTGGCCGCGAGGCGGCGCCTGTCCCCGCGCAGTGGCCGCCGCCGCCGGCCCCGGCTACAATGGCGGCCAGGAGGTGCTGCCATGATCGACTATGGTTTGGACGGGCGGGTGGCTCTGGTCACCGGCGCCAATAACCCCCACGGCATCGGCGCCGCCATCGCTCGCGCGCTGGCCGGGCAGGGCTGCGCCGTCGCCATCCAGTACCTGCGGCTGCCACCGGAGGCCTATGGCATCGATTCTGACGTTGCCCAGGCCGCCCAGGCGCCGGGCAGCGCGTTCTACCACGGCCAGCGGATGCGCTCGGGCGAGGAGGTCGCCGCCGCCATCCGCGCTGACGGGGGGCGCGCCGCCGCGTTCGAGGCGGACCTGACCGACGCCGCCACCATGCCCGACCTGTTGGACGCGATCGAGGCCGCCCTCGGGCCGGTGAGCATCCTGGTGAACAACGCCGCCCACTATGGCGAGGTCGATACCACGCTGACGGTCAGCCCCGAGACCTGGGACGCGACCCTGGCCGTGAACATTCGCGCCACCGCGTTGCTCACCCAGGCCGTGGCCCGGCGCATCCAGGCCCGCGGCGATAGCTGGGGCCGGGTGGTGAACCTGAGCACCGACGCCGCCCAGTGCTTTGCCACACAGGTGTCCTATGGCGCCAGCAAGGCCGCCATCGAGGGGTTCACGCGCGCGTCCGCCTGCGAGCTGGGGCCGCTGGGCATCACCGTCAACTGCATCGCGCCCGGGCCGGTCCAGTCGGGTTGGCTGGACGCCGCCGCCGTGGCCGAGCAGGCCAGCCTGATCCCCGTGGGCCGCGTCGGCACGCCGGAAGACATCGCCCACGCGGCACTGTTCCTCTGCTCGCGCCAGGCGGCCTGGCTCACCGGCAACGTGATCAAGGTATCGGGGGGCCATTGCTTGTAGCCATCACCGCCCTGGCCGCGCCGTGCCGGAGGGCTCGTTGCGCGCGGGCCCCGAAACGCGTACCATAGGGGAACCCTGGGCGCCACGGCGGCGTCTGGACGATAGCATCGACTCGCACCGCAAGAGAGGTCAACCGTTGATGAAAAGTACCCGCACGCGCTTGGTGACGGCTTGCGTTGCGCTGGCTCTGCTGGCCGCCCCGATGGCGGGGTGCCGTCCGGCTGGCGAGAGCGGCCCCGGCTGGTGGCCCATCGGCAAGACGGCCACGCCCGAGGCCCCCGCCAACCTGGACGATGCGGCCTATGCCGCCGCCCGCGACTCGGCCCTGCGGCGCATGCGCCAGGTGGAGCCGCTGGCGCCGGCCGAGAACGTGCTCTGGGAGGTGGAGGACGCCACGCCCGAGGGCGCCCTGGGCACCAAAGTGCTGCGCTACACCGCCGAGGACTGGTCGGTGCTGGTGGCTGCGCCCATCCGCGCGCCGCAGCTGCTGGTCCGTTCGCTCTATCGCATCACGGCCGAGAACGGTCCCCGCGAGTACAGCTACGAGTGCCACGTCACCGCCGACGGCCTGGTGTACGAGTCGCCCTTGGCGGCGCTGGATGCCCTCTTGCGCGTGCTGACCTATCTCCAGCAATCGTACCCCGACGATGCGCCCGGCCAGGCCTTGGCCTGGATCGAGGAGCGGGCCACGCCCGAGGACATCATCGGCGCCATGAGCTATCGCTACCTGGCCGGCGACTGGACCGCGCTGGTGAGCTGGGCCGTCACCGCGCCCACGGAGACGGTGTACACCGTCAGCCTGACCAACCCGGCCACCACGTACGCCTGGCGCGGCGAGGTGCACCCCGATGGCAGCCTGGTGGAGCTGCCGGCGCAGCCCGTGGGCATCGCCGTGCTCTCCCAGCTCTATGTCAAAGAGGATTTGGGCTATTCGATCCGGTATCCCGCCGAGTGGACGTTGCGGAGCGACGAGGGCGGGACGGTCGAGCTGGTGCGCGATGGCTACGCGCTGTCTTTGCGCGTGCGACGCGCCACCGATGAGCCGATCCTGCTGGGGCGGGCCACGCCGGCCGGCGACATCGAGACCAGCGGCATCGTGACGATCTTGGGACGCGACGTCCCGCGGTCGGTCATCGTGCAGACCACCCGCATCCAGGCCGTCATGTACAGCGTCGAGGTCGAGGGGCTGGCCATCTCGGTGGACCTGCTACCGGCGCCCAACGCCATCGAGATTCCCGACGAGATCCAGGTGGAGGCCGATGCTATCGCCCAGTCGCTGGCGCTGATCCAGCCGGCGGCGGCCGGGCCCATCGAGGGCTGGGTTGGCACCGTGGTGCGCCTGTCGCCCATGGACCAGTACAGCCACTATTTCCAGCGGCAGGACGGCCTGCGCAGCGGCATCGACGGCGCCGATGACGCCCTCCAGGCTCAGCTCGACGATGCCGCCTGGACCGGCGCCTCGCTCATGATCACCGGCACGCTCGAGGTGGGCGCCATGGACTATGCCGGGCGCCAGGTCGTCGTCAGCGAGCTCACCAAGCTCACCGAGGCGGCTTCGTATGTGCGCGACCTGACGGCCCACGCCACGGCCGAGGCCTCTTCGAACCTGCCGGCCGACCGCTTTGGTCAGTATGACGGCGCGTCGGCCATCGACGGCCAGCCCGAGACGGCCTGGACCGAGGCCGCCGACGGGGATGGCATCGGCGAGAGCCTCACCATCAGCTTCCCGGGCACCATCACCATCACCCGCGTCGGCGTACTGCCGGGCTGGGACCATCCCGACGGCTACTGGACGCTGAACAACCGCCTGCAGCGGGCCACGCTGCGCTTTTCCGGCGGCGAGGCCGTGACCATCGACCTGGCCGATAGCGCCGAGATGCAGTTCTACGACGTGGGGCCGTTCCGCGCCAGCAGCGTCGAGCTGGTCATCGAGGGCGTCTTCAAGGGTACCACCTACGAGGACACTTGCATCGGCGAGGTGGCCGTGTGGGGGCTGGTGACCCCCTAGCTACCGCCAGAGACAGCGAGAGGGCCAGGCTCCCCACGGGGAACCTGGCCCTCTTGCGTGGAGCGGGGGTCAGGTGGCCTTTTCCAGGATCACCGTGACGCCGCAATAGTCGCAGGGCATGGCGGCCACGCCGCGGATCAGCCCGGCCGCGTCCATGCTGCCGCCGCAATGGGGGCACTTGGCGGGGACCAGATAAGTCGCCGCCAGCGGGCGCGTCGCGGCGCCTTCGGCCTGGCCCTCGGGCGGGGCCACGCGTTCGCTATCCACCTCGCCGGTGCGTGCCCGGCCGATCAGCGCGTCCCACTTGGCGGCGTCGTCCTTGAGGCGGAGCGTCACCTGGCGCAGCGTGGCCGGCGGCTCAAAGGTCAGCTCTAGCACGTCACGGCGCATGGCCAGGCCACGGCGCACCTTGACCGTATCGGCGGCCGCGATGGCCGTCACCGGCACGTCCCACAGCAGCTCGCGCACCGTCTCGCGCCGGGTGGTGACAAACAGCACCTTTTTGGTGGCCACCTCCTCATGGCGCTCGAACAGCACCCGGCAGTCGGTGACATAGAGGCGGCCCTCGGGACCACGTTTCTCGCCGTCCTCCAGCCAGGTGGCCTCTACCTGGGCGATGGGGGCCTCTTCAGCCAACCAGGCGAACGAGGCGCCGTCGGCCAGGTCCAGCAGTTGGGTGCAGGCTTGGACCTCTTTTTCCAGCGCGCGGGCCTCGTCCTTGGCGGCGCGGTAGCCGGTCTTGACGGCATCGGTGCGGCTACGCACCTGCCGCTCGGCGGCGTCTAGGTCCTTGTCGACGCGGTCGAGGATAGCCTTGGCGGAAGAGAGCGGCCGGCTGCGAACCCGCGCCAGGTTGCCCACGGCCTGGGCCACGGCGGCCACGTCACCGCGCAGATCGGCCTCGGCGCGGCGCAGGTCATGCTGGGCCTGGCGCTGCCGGTCGGGCCAGCGTTCGGCCAGAGCCTCGGCGCGGGCCTCCAGGTAGGAGTGGAACTGGTAGCCGCGGCTGCGCAGTTGGGCCAGCGCCCCGGGCAGCTCAGCGATGCGGCTGTCCGTCTGGGCTAGCTCCTCGCGAACCGATGGCAGCAGGGCGTCCTTTTGGAGGGACTCGAGCTTGCGCTCCAGGCGCGCTACCGTTGATTCGGCTGTTGGCTGGTCGCTCATGGCCAGGTCCTTTCTGCTCCGCGTCACCGAGGTGTGACTCGACGGATGATAGCCGCGGCGCGTGGCGCGCGCAAGGGCGGAAACGCGGATCAGTCGTCAGTCGGCGACCGAGGCCAGGCCCGACACATAGCTTGCCAGCCAAGCCTCAACCTCGGCAAAGTTGATGGACTTTTCGCCCTTTAGTGAGCGCACCGAGCGCTCCTCTGTTCGGTCGCAGGAGCGAGGCGCATCGCCCCAGAACCACTCGGTGGCGAGCGTCTCGCTGGTCTTGGCCTCCACCAGGGTCACCTCGGCGCCGAAGCGATAGCGTTTGACCTCGGAACCCCCATAGTACTGGCAGGTCTCGATGAGCCGGCGCTCGAGCGAGCCGACGCAAAGCACCAGCTCGGTCTCTTTGATCGACCTAGCTTGCCACTCGGGCGGCAAGCGGCGAAGCTGCCGTCCGTTGTGCAGCATCACGGCGGGATGGGGGCCGGGATGCGGCGCAAAGGCAGCGGCCTCGGCCACACCGGTGCCCTCACAGGCAGCGCGCAATGGCCCTCTGGTGGCGAGGGTGAGCACCAGCGTGAGGCCGGCGGCAAAGACCAGGCCGATGGCTGGCAGCAGCAGGCCGCTCTTGGGCCTCCCCAGGATGGGTGCCGCCAGCGTTGCCAGCCTGATCGAGCAGAGCGCCATCGCCACGAATCCGACGACGAGCCCTGAGACCGTCTGCCACCTGAGGGCTGCGAGAAAGAGACCGCCGCCCAGCAGCAGGCCGACGACGGCGATGAGCCAGGCAGCGATGCGCTTGCGTAGGCGCTTGCGGCGTACGCGAGCTGCGCTCCTTCTGGTCAGGGCGGCTAACTTGCCGGTTGCCGTATCCACGTGACGAGTGCTCTTGGCCATGACACGATCCTCCCTTGGCGGTTGCGGACCTCCGGTCAGGCTGCTAACTCACCAGAAGACGCCATGGGGGCGCACAGCGAGACCGTTGGCGCCATAGTCGGCGGCTCTCGGGTCATCCATCGCCGGGCGCAAGCACACACAAGAGTCTCCTAGCGTTCGGGAAGGCAATGCTCGCGATGATTCGTCGGATTCAGAAGGTGGTTTAGCCCTTTTCGATGTATGGCTCGCCCCACACGATGGTGGGCTCATTCCTCTGCGCGACGTCGCCAAAGCGTCGGTTGGGGTCCAGCCGCTCTAGCAGCGTCTTTCCGACGAGATAGAGGATGACCGCCAAGGCCAGCCACACGCCGATGGCAACGGGCGGCGCGGCGTCGCCAACCAGCGGCCTCAACGCGCTTTCCCCACCAAAGATGTAGCCAAAGAGAACGATCACGGTCATGATCCCGATGGGCCACTTGATATAGCGGGAACGTTGTTGCTCACGCGAGGCTGGCTGCATCCACGACTGGAGATAGCCGCAGTGGGGGCACGGCTCGCAGGGCAGCGGCAGGTAGGGCTTTTCTTTGCCCCACTCTTGAGCGATCTGGTTGGCCTGCTGCTCTGCTTTGAGGGAGAGCTCGCGCGATAGCTCCTCAGCCTGTGATCGCCGCTTCTGGGCCGTCTGGCCGTGTTCGTAGACCGACGTGCTAGTGGTTTTGGTGGTGGAGGACGTCTGCCCGCAGTTCTCGCATTCGTAGCTGATGTGACCATCGATCTTGATGGTATAGTCGATGCGTACGTCATAGTAGCTGACGGGGCCCAGCTCCCTTCTCCCAGCAGCTCCACGCGCCAAGCAGGTTCACGACGCTAGCGTGACGCTCCTTTCCTGGTGCAGGCCGGATGGGCGAGGCCCCACGACGCGGCCACGATGCGCGCTCCATGCGGGTGAGAGGAAGGGCAGATAGCACTGCGGGGGACGCCGTCCGCCTTCCGGGGGTTACCTTACCCAAGGTAGGCTCCCAGCACAAGGCCGCCAACTGCCTGGGTGAGCAGTGGACGGGCCGGCGTGGCAGGGTTGGCTCCGCCACGGGCTGGTGGCGATGATCGCAGATGGGAGGTTGAGGCGCCGCCTACGTCTGCACCGGGGTCTGGCCGTTGTCCAGCGCGGAGCGCACGGCCTCGCCGAGCTGTTCGGCGGTAAAGGGCTTGCGCAGCAGCGGCGCCTGGGGCGCGCCCTGCAGGGTGCGATCCAGTGTCTCGCGGTTATAGCCGGACATATAGATGGTCTTGAGGTGGGGCAGGTAGCTCTGGAGGTCGCTGGCGACCACCGGCCCGTTGCCATCGGGCATGATCACGTCGGCCAGGAGCAGGTCGATATGGCCGGCATGCTCGCGGGCCAGGCCCACGGCGCCGCGCTGGCCGCTGGCGGTAAGCACCCGGTAGCCCAGCCGCGAGAGCACGCGCGCAGCGAGGCTCCGCACGCCCGGGTCGTCCTCCACCACCAGGATGGTCTCTTTGCCGGCGATGGCTCGCTCCGCGTCGCTGCCGGGCTGAGGAGCGGCGATCTCCTCGGCCGCCTCGGGCAGGTAGACGCGAAAGACGGTGCCCTGCCCAGGCGTGCTCTCAAAGACCACGTGGCCATTGAGGGCGTGGGCGATGCCATACACCTGTGAGAGCCCCAGGCCGGTGCCCTCTTCGGGCTGCTTGGTGGTAAAGAACGGCTCAAAGATGCGCGGCTGCAGCTCGCTCGGGATGCCGACGCCGGTATCGGCGACCTCCAGGCAAGCATAGGTGCCCGCGATCATCTCGCCAAAGGCCGTGAGGGTGGGCTCGGCCTGATGGTGGGCGCGGGTGCGCACCGTCAACGTGCCGCCGTCGGGCATGGCGTCGCGGGCATTGCCGACGAGGTTGATCAGCACCTGGCCCAGCTGGACGGGGTCACCCAGCACCAGCGGCAAGGTCCCCTCTTGCTCCACGCGCAGGGTGACGCTCTCGGGCAGCAGCCGCCGCAGCAGATCCTCGCGCTCGTGCACCACCTTGCCCAGGTGGATGGGATGCTTGGCCACGTCCTGATCGCGGCTGAGCAGGCGCAACTGCGACGTCAGCGCGGCCCCCTCGCGTCCCGCCTGGAGGATCTGGCTCACGTCCGCGCGCATGGGGTGGTCGGCGGGCGAATCCAGCAGCAGCAGCTCGGCGGTGCCGTTGATGACCTGGAGGATGCTGTTGAAATCGTGGGCGACGCCCGCTGCCAGCCGCCCCACGGCCTCCATGCGCGACACGCGGCGCATCTGCTCCTCCAGACGGCGGGGCTCGGTAATGTCCGACACGGCCGCGATGACGCCGGTTTGTTGGCCGTCATCGTCCACGGCGGGGCGCAGCAGGACGCGGGCCAGCAGCGTGGAGCCGTCCTGACGACGGAGGCAGAGCTCGAGCTCATCGGGCGCGCGGGGCGTACCCAGGGCGGCGATGGCAGCCTGAAGGCGCTCGGCGTCGCCATTGAGGGCCAGGTCGCGGGCCGGGCGGCCCACCAGCTCGTGCTCGGTGGTGCCCAGCATCTCGGCCAGGCGCGGGTTGGCAAAGGTCGTGACGCCGTCGTTATCCAGCAGCCACACGCCCTCGCCCAACGCCTGCACCAGCTGGCGATAGTGAGCGCGCGAATCGGCCAGGCGCTGCTCGGCGGCCACCTGGGCGGTAATGTCGCGGGCCAGCGCCAGCACCAGGTCCTCGTCCTTGAGGGCCAGCCGCGCCGTCTCTAGCGTGTGGGGCGCGCCCTCGGCGTCCCCCGTCTCCAGGCGGCGCCAGCGGCCGTTGGCCGTGGCAGGCATCTCGGAGAGGATGCGCCGCCGCAGGGCCTGCTGATAGGCCTGTCCATCGCACACCTCGCAGAACAGCGCCTCGACGGGCACGCCGTCGGCTCCGCTCCAGCCCGCCAGCTCTTGGTAGAGCGGGTTCGAATAGCGTAACTGGCCCGTGCTGGCCTGGTAGACGGCCACTCCCACCGGCAGGTGTGCCAGCATGGCCTCGATCAAGGTGTTGCGCTCGCGCAGCCGCTCTTGGGTATCCAGCATGGCGGTGACGTCTTGCAAGACCAGCAGACGCCCGCCCGTCAGGTGGCCCACGGGGCCCAAGGTGCGGGTGTGGAGCTCGTACTGGCGCTCGACGCCGTCGGCGCAGGTCACCGCGATGCGGCAGGGACCGTCGGTGGGGCAAGGGTGGTCGGCGGGCGGGCTACAGGCTTGGCGCAGCGCCTGGGGCAGGCCCGGACGCAGGTCGTCGAGGCGGTGGCTGTGCACGTTTTCGATGGGCTGGCCCAGGATCAGCTCGGCAAAGGCGATGTTGCAGCCCACCAGCAGGCCATCGGCCCCGCAATAGGCCATGGGCTGGGGCACCGTGGATACCAGCGAATCCAACAGAGCGGTGCGCTCCTCGGCCTGATTCAGGGCCTGGCGCAGCGCGGTGACCTCGTGCCCGGCCTCGATCAGGCCCCAGATCTGCCCGTCCTCGCCCACCAGCGGGTGGGTGCGCACGACATAGGCCTGGCCATTGGCCAGCTCGATGCTGCGTTCGCTGGGGCGGCCGGTCACCAGGGTGGTTAGGGCCGGGCAGTCCTCGCAGGGCTCGGCGCGGCCGTGGAACGCGGTGTAGCAGGGCTGTCCCACCGTCTCATCGGAAACGGTCGCCTCACGCAGGGCGTTGGCCGCTTGGTTGGCCCACACGACCTGAAGCTGCCGATCGACACAGATCAGCGGATCGCCGAGGCCATCGAAGAGGGCCCTGGCCTCGCGCGCGGTCTGGTCGACGGTGCGCTGGGCCGTGCGGCGGACCAGCGCCGTGCCCACCAGGCCAAACACGATCAAGGCGGCGGTGACGAACAACCGCGCGAACAGGGCGTCGCGCGGGATGGCGGTGATCAGCAGCTCCAGGTAGCCCAGCTCGGGCCAGGCGGGAGCGATGATGAGCGGGTGCAAGAACCAGAGCAGGATCACCAAGGCGCAGGCGTTGGCGAGGGTGATGCCCGCCAGGCCGCGCGGGGCGATCGGCGTGGCCAGCGGCGAGCGGCTGGGGATGATGCGCCGCGGTCTAGTCATTCGTCGCGTCCTCCTCCTGAAGGTCGGGGTACAGGCGGGCCAGGCAATCGGGGCAGAGGCCATGGGTAAAGTCGAGGGCGGCGTGCTGGTGCAAATAGTCGGCCACATCCTGCCAGTAGCCGTCGTCGTCGCGGATCCGCTTGCAGGAAGCGCAGATCGGCAGCATCTTGCGGAGCCGCCGCACCTCGTCCAGTGTGTCGCGCAGCTCTCGGTTGAGGCGCCGCATCTCGACGAGATCAGAGTGGCGGGCCACGGCGATGGCGATGGAGCGGTCGAGGGCGTCGCCGTCGGGCGGCTTGACCAGGTAGGCGCCCACGCCCGCCGAGCTGGCCTGGTTCACCAGCTCGGGCGCGTCATAGGCCGTGAGCACCACCACGGGCGTGGGGCAGCACTGGCTGATGGCCTGGGCGGCAGCGATACCATCCAGCTCGGGCATCTCCAGGTCCAGCAGGACGGCGTCGGGATGGAGCTCGCGGGTGAGGCGCACGGCCTCGCGCCCATCGACGGCCTGGCCAGCCACCAGGTAGCCGGTCTCTTCCAGGAGGGAGCAGATCAGGCGGCGCACCAAGGTATTGTCCTCGGCCACGAGGATGCGTCTAGCTCTGGGCATCGTCGTCCTTCCTGTAGCGTTGGCGCGTCAATGGAAAGATGATGGTGACGATGAGGCCATCCTGGTTGCGGGCGCACAAGCGACCGTGCAGCTCGGAGCGGACCAGGTCTCGCACGAGTTGCATCCCCTCGCCCTGGAGGGCGGCCGGATTGCACCCCGGGCCATCGTCGCGGACGCAGAGGCGCACGCGCCCCCGGGCCGCGCGCACCCGGACCCGGACGTGCACATCCGAGCGCTCGGGCAGGGCGTGCTTGGC
Organism: Chloroflexota bacterium; assembly: GCA_036803245.1. Taxonomy (GTDB): domain Bacteria; phylum Chloroflexota; class Anaerolineae; order UBA1429; family UBA1429; genus DAIRUQ01. Next base: position 12,772 of record DAIRUQ010000071.1, read on the forward strand.
CACGTTGGTGGCCAGCTCGTTGGCGATCAGCGCCACCGCCCGCGCTTGGTCGGCCGTGACAGGAACCTCTTCGCAATCATACAAGACGTCGAGGGTTTTGTCACGCGGGACAGCCCGCGCTACCGTGCCGATCACCTGGGGCAGCAGCTTGGCCAGCGAGACGGTCTGCCAGTTATCGCCGGCCAGGAGGCCGTGGACGGCAGCCAGCCCGCGGACGCGCCCCGCCAGGCGCTGGAGCGCCGTCGTCACGTCGGGGTCGTCGCGCATGGCGACGCGTTCGCCCTCGATCAGCGCCAGCACGCTGGATAGGTTGTTCTTGACCCGATGGCTGACCTCTTGGGCCAGGCGCAGGTTGGTGCGGGCGGCCTCGCGGGCCTCGCTCAAGAGGCGGGCGTTCTGCAGGGCCAGCGCTGCCTGGGCGCCATAGAGCGAGAGCAACTGGAGCTCTTCATCGCTGTAGGGGCCCGTTCGGTCAGAGCAGCCGATGGCCATGGCGCCAAGCAGCTCTTTGCCGACGTACAGCGGGATGGCGGCAGCTCGGCGCAAGTCCCACCCAACGTACGGAGGGACGGCACCACACCAGGCAGCATAGTCATCCACCTGAACTGCGCGGCCCTCACGGATGGCCCACCCGCAGATGCCACGCTCCCTGGGGACGGCGGTCTGGTCGCTCAGACCTGCACTCGAGCACGCAAGCATGACCAGATCGCCAGTCTTCGGGTCGATCCGCTTCAGGGCGACTTTATCGGCGCTGAGAACCTGTTCAGCGCCCCGGATGATACGTAGCGCCAGATCGTCGACCGTCTGGGGCCGGTTGAGCTCCAGGGCCGTCCGATAGAGCCGCTCCAGGGCCTGGCGCCGGCGTTCGCGGGCCTCTTCCTGGCGGCGCCGCTCGGTGATGTCACGCGAGACGTAGGCCACCCGAACCACCCGCCCGTCGGGGTCGCAGATGGGGTAGACTGTGCTTTCGGATACGACGCCACCGAGATCGTCTTCCCAGGTGACGGGCTGGCGTTCCGTCTGGACCTGGGCCATGATCCGCTGGCGAGGCTGGGTTTCGTGCTCGGGGAGCAGCTCCCACACGCTGCGCCCGATGGCTTGCTCCTCAGTGAGGCCGAAGCGACGCTCTAGATTCTCACGAGCGGCCGCGTTCATGGCCAGCCGGCGGCCGTCCGCGTCCATCAAGACGATGGTGTCGGCGGGGGCGTCTAGCAGGACGCGCATCGTCTCTTCGGAGCGGCGCAGGGCGACGCCGTCGCGCAGGCGCAGCAGGGCCTGACCGCAGGCCGCCCCTAGGGCCTCTAGCGCCTGGACATCGGCCTGGTCATAGGGGCTGGGTTTGTTGGCCAGGCCGATCAGGGCGTGTACCTGGCCTTCCCAACGGATGGGCGCGGCGATCAGGCGCTGGATGGGGGGATGGCCCGCGGGCATGGGGGCCAGGCGGGGGTCGTGCGCGGCGTCCTCGACGATGACCGTGCGGCCCTGCTCCAGTACCAGCCGGCGCACGCCGCGCAAGGCCTGGTCCCGCAGGCTGGCCTCGGCCTGGTCCAGCGGAATGTCACAAGTCGCCCAACCAAGCGGACTGACGCCCAGGGTGCTGACGCCGCCCGCGTCATCGTACTCGCCGATCCAGCCATAGGCGCTACTGGTGAGGCCCTCGGCCACGCG
>DAIRUQ010000072.1:0-14287 GCA_036803245.1 Chloroflexota bacterium
CCATCGCCCAGGATGGTCAAGGTGGCCGGTGGAGAGTCCTGATGCTGCTTTAGCAGGCCTAGGGCTTGTACCACGGTGTGCACGCCCTTTTCCGGGTCGACTCGGCCAGCCACCAGGCAGCGCAGCGGCCGCGCGAGGCCGGATGTCTCTCGACCATCCGACCGGCTGAACGCCGTCAGATCGACGCCATTACGGATCACCACCGAGCTGGCCCCGATCAGGCCTTGAGCGCGCAGTCGTCGCCGCACATAGTCGCTGACGCAGGCGGTCACTTGGTAGCGGACCGGCACCGGCTTGCCCTCGCGGCGTAGCAGCGTCTGGGCCAGGGCCGCAGCAGGACGCTTGAGCAGTCGTGCTGCCGGGGCCTGTGGGGTGGCTCGCCAATAGGCGAGGTACTCGTCGGCCAGCTCGGGCACATAGTTGGCCAGGTAGTAGGCAGTCGGCACCCCTGACTCGTCCTCGGCCGCCCGAAGCAGTTCGCGGGGCAGGCCGACGGCATCCCAGATGTAGATCACGTCTGGTTGGAAGGAGGCAGCGACCTCACGCAGGGCGCAGAGGGCTCGACGCTCTCGGCCGCGCCTCGGCAGCCAGAACTGCCAGGCAGCGCTGCGGCCACTGTACCAGTCGGGATCGATGGACAAGCGCCGCATGACTGGGTAGGCGTGTAGGTCACCATCCTGTGCGCCATAGGTGCTGGTGAGCACCGCCACCTGGTGGCCGCGGGCATGCAGGCCATCGGCCACTTCTTCGCAGAGCTGGCCGTACCCCCCGCCATGCGGCGACGGAGCATAGTGGCTGGTCACAAACAGGATGCGCACGCGCCCTCTTCCTCTGGTTGTGCCCCGGTGGTCGTCATCGTCTTTGGGCTCCTGTAAGCCGGCGCCATGATACGCCCACGACCAACGCTGCCGTCGCCATGAGGCCCACTAGCCAGGCCCACTGCCCTCCAGGGGCCTCTGTTCCTGCGGGCAAGGAGAGCTGCGCTACCGCAGTGCGCTCGATGGGGCCAGACGGCGGTGTGGGTACGGCGACGGTGGGTAGCGGTGCCAAGGCCCCCGTTGCCGCGCCGATGGTCGGCCATGGCTTGATGTCCGAGATGGTGCCACGAACATGCCAGATCTCGCCGCCCGCCAGCTGCACGTAGGCTACGTGGATCTCGTTTCCGAGGCGGATCGTCGCGGCAGCCGCATGGTCCGATGGAGCGGCCGGGCTGCTGTCATCAACCGCTCGGACGGCCGACCAGTTCCCGTCCAGCCAGGTGGCGTGATAGACCCCCACGGCTTGCCCGGCGCGGGTGCGCATGTTGATCATCAGGTGAAGCCGGCCGGCGCCATCCACCACGGGCGCCATATAGCCGTTGACCCCCTCCATATCGGTGATGACATGCTGCGCGGCGCTCCACGTTTCGCCACCATCGGTAGAGATGCGATGCCAGCGCCCGATGCCGGTCCCATCGACATAGAAGGAGTGGAGTTCGTTGTCGCCGCGGCTGGTCAACGTTAGGTACTCGACAAAGATCTCGCCCGGGTCGCGGTACCCAAAGCGTTGGGGAGTGTCCCAGGTCTGTCCCCCGTCCAGGCTGCGAGCATAGTAGACGGCTTGTCCATACCCCTCGGCCTGGTTGGTTTGCCAGGTGGCGTGCAGGCGGTCCAGCGCGTCGACGACGAGCTGCACCCGAGCGACCCCGGTCTCTAGCGGGTCAGAGTGGGCCGAGATGTCTTGCAGCGGCTGCCAAGACGTGCCGCCGTCCAACGATCGAGTGCTGCGGGCGGCGCCCTCAAAGCTGTTGTCCGCCAGCACCACGTGGATGACAGCGTTTCGGTCGACGGCCACATCCACCGGATGGGTGCGGGGAAGGTTGCCTTGAGCTACCGCCACAGGGCTGCTCCAGGCGTGAGTGGAGGCGGCTTCATGGGCCGGGGCGCGGCTATAGTAGACGGTGCTCTGCCCGATCCACACCAGGTGTAGGTTGTCGTTGGCATCCAGCGCCACCTCTGGAAAACCGGCCAGCGCCTCGTCAGGAACGGACACCACATCCACCGGCTGGGTCCAGCGGTGGCCGTCCCAACGGGTGTAGGCGATAGCATTGCCGATGGTGGGCAGGTCGCCCTCGCGCATGGGCATGCCAGTCATGTCCTGGCTCCAAAGGACGTGGACCCACCCGCGCTGGTCCGCCACGATGGTGGGATAGGCCGAGCTGCGCGAGGATCGCGATAGGTTGGTCGGCTCCGACCAGGTAACGGCTGGCGCGTCCATGGCCACTGTCTCGCCCTGGGCTAGCAGGGGGATCGGTGCCAACAGCAACCCAACGGCCGCCAGGAGCAGGGTGACCTGGCGCCATGTCGCCCTCAGCGACCGCGTGGTCCTGCTCTGCTGGCGGTTGGGTTGTCGGGCGCCGAGGCCATCCATTGCCGCTCCAGGAATCAATGTGGTCATCGTGACCGCGTCCAGGACCGCCACTGCCGGCCGGGCCGGAGGCTGTAGACCAAAGCGACCGCTAGGACCACCGCCGCCGCTACGACAATGCCCAGCACTCCGGTCATCGGCAGGAAGAACGGCCCCAGAGCGATACCGGTTCCGGTGGCGGGGGCCGGCTCGGTGGGGCCCCAAGCGGTGGGCTGGGGCGCGGGTAGAGTCGGCTCGACCGCCGCCGCATCGCTTGCCGCTGAGCGGACGACGACGGGGCGGTGCGGCTCGGTGGGTGTGACGGCCCGGTAGGCATGCAGCAGAGCTGGATCGGCGTCGGCGTCGGTGCTCTCGGCCGCCAGCAGTGCATGCAACCGACCGCGCTCTGGCAGCAACGCCAAGGAGACCCCTCCGCGAGGCCGGTACAGGGCGCTGAGTCGGAAACGTCCTACCTCGGACCAGGCTGAGCTGCCCGCGTCCCACGAGGCGTGACGCACCAGCCAGCCATCACTGGCCTCGTAGCTGACACCCGTCAAGTGAATGGAGCCACTGGCATCATAGGCCAGGTCGGGCGAGCCCTGCAGACTGCTCATGCCGGGCGCCGTCTCGATGGGGGTCCAGGCGGTTCCGCCGTCGGCTGATCGGCGATAGGACCAGACCCGCGCATCGGACTCGTCTATCCAGAAGAGGTGGATGTCTGCTTGGCCCAAGAGGGCCAGGCGTGGCTCCGAACAGGGCCCCTCGGAGACTAACAGGGGCGGCGACCAGGTGCTTCCTCCGTTGGTAGAGTTCGCCAGGTAGACTGCCTCGCCGTGACCGTCAGTCAGCGGCACCCTGATCCAGGTCGCCCACAGCGAGCCATCCTCGGCGATGGCCAGATCGGGTGCGTCTACGCTAGGCCAGCCCGCCTTGGCGGCGTGCACCACCGTGAGCGGCTCCGACCAACTGTTGCCGCCGTCTTCCGAGTGCACATAGTAGATGCCGCGGCTCTCGTTGAGGGGCACGGCATAGATCACGTGTAGCCCGCCCGCGCCGTCGGCAATCATCTGGGGAGAGGATGCACCGCCGGCCTCGGCAGGAAGGGGCAGCCGTCGGATCGTCGCCCATTCGGAGGCCGTCGCCGCCCGATCCTGAAAGACGCTGCTATGCCCGATGGTGCCGACCCGTCCCGAGGTCCACAGTAGATGCACGCGACCCTCAACCAACGTCGCTGTGGGATGCTGGGCCTGTTCCTCCAGGGCAAAGACGGCGGTTGCGGGCGCCCACTCATCTCCCGTTCGCTGCGCGTACCAGAGAGCGACGCCGGATCGCCCCACATCGGACGCGGCGATCCACCAGGCGTGGACCGTGCCGGCGGCATCGCCCACCACGGCGGGCATGTCGGCTCCCGTATTGTCCTCCCATATGGCTAGCGGTTCGGTCCAGGGCGTATCGGAGGAGAACGCCCAGGCGATGCCGCCAGTCTCGCGCCGCATGGCCCACACCTCGCCGTCCTGGCCCCGTCCGATCAGGTGCAGCCAGCGGTCGTCTACCGCCACCCGGATCTCTTCCAGCGAGACGGTCCGGTCGGTCTCGGCATCGTGGATGTTGACGGCCACCGTGTTGGCCAACGACCATTCACCCTGGTCCGCATCGGTTGATGGATCGGGGCGCCAGCGACAGAGCGACAGATAGGGGCCACCCTCGCCAGAGGCGAGCCACGCGTCGCCGGCCGATCCCGCTTGGCGAAGCGCTGGCGTGCCATAGCGGGCAGCCTCGCGGGGGACCCACCTCGGCTCGCCCCAGATTAGCCCGGCGTCGGTCGAGACTTGCTGATAATGAGAGACCTGGTTGTCGCTGAGCCCTACCTCCCAGACGGCGACCAAGCGGCCAGGGCCGAGATATGCCAGCGTGGGGTGGCTGGCGTGCTCCAGGGGCGCAGCGGTGGTGCGCCAGGACTCGCCGCCGTCATCGGAGCGGAGGTAGGTGGGTTCTCCCATGCGAGGGTCGCGCCAGGCCAGGACCACCGCGCCAGTCGCGTCGGCCACGCCCGCCACCCGCGCCTCGTCGGAGCTGAGCAGCCGGGCATAGATGCTTGCTTGAGCGAGGCGTGGCGTCTCCCACTGGATGGTTTCGCCGTCCAGCCGGGTATAGTAGACTCCGGCCGGCTGCTCCTCGCTATGCAGAGTCCGGACAAAGGCCAAATGCAGGCCGCCGTCGGGATCAGCGAACACGTGCCAGGTCAGCGCGCCCTCGACGAAAAGCTCGGGTTGCGACCAATCCGACGCTCCCATGGGTGAGCTGGCGTGGGCCAACGAGGGAACCGCCGGCACAGGATCGGTCGTGCGGGCGGCGAATCCTCCGCGTTCCACCAGCCAGAAGGCGTGGATGTTCCCTTGTCCGTCGACCACCATCTGCGGCATGACGCCGATGGGGATGAGGGCGGGCGGCTCTTCAGCATCTACAGGTGCGATGGCTCTAGGATCGGGAACAAGCAGGTTGGCAAGAGTGGCCGGCTGCCAGGCGATCCCGTCCATGGCGGCCGTCATCAGCCCGTCAAAGCGATCCCACCAGAAGGCTTGCATGTTCCCTTCGGGCCCCAACACCAGGACCGGTTCGGCTGCCGAGCCCGAGCGCGACAGATTGGTGGTCAAGGCCCACTCTTGGGCCGGTGTCTGGCCCTGGGCTGGCGCGGCGAGGGCGGCCAGCAGGATGACGAGGAGGGCGGTCGCTATCCGGCGTCGCGTACCGCTGCGGGGCCACTTGTTGGGGGGAGCTTTTGGGTTCACGGTGTACCTGCCATCATGGTGTCGCCATCCGCTGGCGCGCCTGGTCGGCCCAGTAGGCCGCGTGCTGGTGCTTGGGGTCAATCAACAGGACGGTCTCCCAGGCGGCATGGGCCTCCTGCCACCGTCCTTGTTCCCAGTAGCGATCCCAAGCCTGGAGCAGCAGGCGGTCGGCCGCTCGCGGCTGGCCGGCGACTGCTTGGGCGGCCCCAACCGCATCGCCGGTGGCGACCAACGCGTCGCCGTAAAGCAGCCGTGTGGTCGGATCGCGATGCCCAGCCTGCCAGGCCTGATCCATCTGAGCGTGGGCTTGGGCGGCTTGACCCCTTGCTAGGTAGATGCTGGCCAACCGCTGCTGTGCGGTGAGCTGACCGGGGTCGTACCCTAGGGAGCGTTCCATCTGCTCGATCGCCGGGTCGAGATCCTCCTCGTTGCGAATCGCGTCCAGGCTGCGCCAGGGGCGGGCCTCGGGATCATAGGCCGCCAGCTCGACCTTGGCTTGCGCTACCGCCCCCAGGTTGGCGTGGATGCCGGCCAGGACCGATCGCCATCGCATGCCCAGGAACGCGGCCGCGACCACGGCGGTTGCCAGGAGCGCCGCTTGACCCACACGAGATGGGGCTGGCATATGTGCCGGCGATCCCACAGGCCCAGCCATGCTAGACAGCCCGGCCAGTGTGGCCATCGGCACCCAGAGCAGGAGCAGCCCGCGCCCCTGGTAAAAGACGTCATCGACCAGGCTGTGCAGCAAGAGAATGGCGAGGCTGGCCAAGGCTGCCTCGGCCGACAGTGCCAGCGGTTCGCGGGTTTGCCTGATGACCCGGCTGGCGAGGACCGTGCTACCGACTACCGCTGCGGCATAGCTTGCCAAGCCAAGGATGCCCTGGGCGATCAGGATGTCCACCAGCATGGTGTGGCCATAGCTCAAGTAGCCGACGTGAATCAGCAGGGCATAGGTTGAGAACTGCATGTCAAAGCCGGTTAGGCCAGCTCCGGTATAGGCATAGTCGCGGACCAGCGTCGGCAGGAACCGATAGATCGCGACGCGGCTAGCCAGAGCCTGCGCCCCGGGCCACTGGCGGGCCCAGATGAGGCTGCCAAGCCCGACCGCCATGGGCGCGACGATGGCACCGGCCAGCCCCAACATGCCCAGCCGCCGTTTCAGGCTGTGCCTGCCCGAGAGGCGCCAGATGGCCCATGCAGAGCCGGCTACCAGCGTCGCTAGCCAGGCTCCCCGCGACGCGCTCACCACCAGCCCCGCCATGACGATGGCGACGCCCAGGCTCCACCCCGCCACCAGAAGCCAGCGCGCCCAGCGCAGCCGGGGTCGGTCGGCGAGCGGGCCTGGCTGCGTAGCCAACAGAGGCACGAACCAGGGCAGCGACGCCGCCAGGAGGCCCCCCGCCCAGTTGGGGTTCATGGTGGCCGCGAGTGACCTCGGCAGAAAGCGCGCCACGAGGCTCCCGATGGCAGCTAGCCAGGGCACCTTGACGTCATGGGTTGCCCACGGATCGCCCGCTAGGAACCCGATCGACAGGCAGCTAGCCAGCAGCCCCACAGCCGCTATCACGGCATAGAGCCGGACGGGGGTTGCGCTCCGCGCCGTGGCCCAGAAGAGGCCGGCGCCACAGAGGATCAGGCCAAGGACCGGCCACGCCGTCTCGCGGTCATAACTGGCCCACAGTCCGATGCCCGCCGAGAGTAGAAACAAGAGCACCGGCACGGTGAGTCGAGGGATGCGGGGACGGGTGCCGGTGAGCATCCAGCTCGCCACCCACGTAAGGCCCAGCAGCGCTACCAAAGCCGGCCCCAGCACAGCAGCCATCCGCGGGATGCGCTCGCCGGCGGCAAACGCCAGCCCGACGGCTAACAGCGCCAAGGGGAGCTCGGCTCGTTCCAGAGTCGCCGCCCATCGTTGCGCCGTCGCTTGCTTACGCATGGTTGGTACCATCATCCCTTGGCCCAGCCTAGGCTCTCTAGCCCGATCTCGGCGGCGGTCCCCCACAAGGACGGGCTGGTCGCCAGCATCTTGACATAGGTCCAGAGCGGGCCGGGGCGCAGCGCCCACTCGCGAAAGGCGCGTTGGGCCCAACGAACCAGCTCCTCAGCCGATAGGTTGGGATAGTCGAGGACGGTGGAACGGTCCATGTCCACGGCCTCCCACTGGGTTCCCGGTCTAAACCAACCGTTTTCCACCACCTCGAAGAAAAAGGGCGTGCCGGGATGTGGCGCGGCGATGTGAAAGAGGGCCAGGTCCAGCGGGAGTCGCTTGGCCAGGTCGATGGTGCGTCGGATGGACGCTTCCGTCTCGCCAGGGAGGCCGATGATGAAATAGCCCCAGTTCTTGATGCCGGCTTCTCGCGACCACCGGACGGCCTGCTCGATCGCCTCCAGGGTGGTGCCCTTGCGCATGCGACGAAGCATGTCCGGGTCGCCGGATTCGATGCCCCATGAGATCATCCAGCACCCGGCGCGGGCCATGGCCTGAAGCATCTCCTGGTCGCAAAAGTCCACGCGGCTGTTGCAGGTCCAGCGGATCGGCCGCTCCAGGCGCTGCAAGCCCTCGCATATCCCCATGACGTGCTCGCGGCTCACCGTGAACAGGTCAGCGTACATATGGACGTCGCGCACGCCCAAGCGGGTGATCTGCTCGATCTCGGCCAGGACGTGCTCTGGCGAGCGGAAACGAACCGACTCGCCATAGGAGACATGCTTGATGCAAAAACGGCAGTGCCCAGGGCAGCCGCGGCTGGTCACCACAAAGGTATAGGGGCCGCCCACCAGCGGGGCGCGGTAGCGCTGGAGCGGCAGCAGGTCGTGCCGCGGAAGTGGCAGGTTATCCAGGTTGCTGATCAGCTGGCGGTCTGGGTTGATGCAGATTTGGCCCTGCCTGCGCCAGACCAGCCCCTTGATGCGGGTGAGCTGCTGGTCTCGCGTCCCGCCCTGCGTCCAGGCTGGCTCCCAGGCGGGATCAGCATCGGCATAGAGGCGGTGCATCTGGGCCGCCTGCTGGGGCTGGAGGGCTGGCCAGTAGGACGTAGGTTCGCCGTCGCTCGTCTCGGCATGGTCGAGCGTGTCCACCAGCTCGCGCAGGGTCAGCTCGGGCTCGCCCCGCAGGACATAGTCCAGTGCTGGAAAGTCGCGCATGGTCGCCTCGGGCAGCGGGGTGACGTGCGTGCCAAAGGCGATGGTGGTTGCTCCCAGAGCCTTGGCCAGGAACACGCCGTACATGTCGTTGCGGAGCGTGGGGGCCGTGACCTGGGTGACATAATAGCGAGGCTGCCGCTCCTCAAGTATCTCGGCAAAGGCAGGCCAGGTCATACGGTGGGGAATGGCGTCCACCACGCCGACGTCAAGATCGGCAAAGAGGGCGGCCATCTGTGCCAGGCTAACCTGGGGCCAGATCATGCCCTCGCGAGAGCGCCTTCCCACTCGGTGCTGCGATCGGATCCAGATGCCGCCATCGGGCGCGGGTGGGTTTACAAAGAGAACGTCCAGCCCCTCGGCGATGGCATCGTGGCGCATGACAAGAGCGTCGGCCAGGGGCGCTGCAGATCGTGTGGGCACCTGGCGGATACCCGTGCCTCGATTGGGGTGCCGTGCGGCGGCCATCATGAGGCAAGCCCGTGGTTGGCCTGCATCGCGAGCTGGCGCTCACGCAGCTCGTCCAGCACGCGGATGATCACCCAGAAGAGGCCTAGCTGAACCCCCACGAGGATCAACATGACGCCGGCCAAGAGGTAGAGCCAGAGCCGCTCGATGGCCCAACCCTGGAGGCCTAGCGCCAAGCTCATGATGGCTAGGCCGGTGCCCAAGAGCAGCAGCAGAGCCCCCATCCACCAAAAGTGCCGATCGACCGGCGCCTTGAACAGCGGTCGCCCAAAGAGACATCGCTGGATCGGCTTGCGGTGAAAGAGCGATACGAGATAGTTGAACGTGGAGCCCAGGGCCATCAGATCGATGCCGATGATGCCCGCCACCACGGCCACGAACAAGCTGGCCACGCCCAGCGGCCCAAGCATGGTCACCCCCTGGAGTCGCGCTATGATGACGGCGACGCCGATGGCCGCCGCCACGATGCAGCCCAGCAGGCCCACGCTCGCTAGGATGCGGGCCGGATTGTAGGCCAGCGATGTCCAGATGATGGTGCGCAAGAACAGGGCCCCATCCTTGACCACGTTTAGCTTGGAGCGCCCCGCCCGTTCCTCATAGGGGATGGGGATCTCAACTAGGCCCAACCCCTCGCTGATGGCTCGGGTGCTCATCACCGGTGTAAAGTTCAGGCCGTCCGGCAGGGGGCCAAGCTGCTCAAAGGCCGTCGCGCGGAACACGCGCATACCGCTGGCGGGATCCACCACGCGACGGGTGCATAGGACGCTGACCAGGTTGGACCAGATCAGGTTGCCCAGGCGACGCAGGGCCGGCATCTGGCTGGCGGCGCCGGAGCGGCGCGACCCAACCACCAGATCGGCACCGTTGAGGGCCTCGGTGACCAGCGAGGGGAACAGCTCTGGCGGATAGGTCCCGTCGGCATCGAGAAAGCCGATCAGCTCGCCCGTGGCGGCGGCAAAGCCGGTCTTGAGGGCCGCCCCATAGCCGCGGTTCTGGGGATGGCGCAACAGTCGTACCTCTGGGAACCCGGCCACGATCTGGGGCGTGTCGTCGCTAGAGCCATCATCCACGACGATGAGCTCAAGGTCGGCCACGCCGGCAGCGGCCAGGTTGGGACGAACGTCCAGTACGCGCCGTACGATGGCGGCGATGCCGTCCTGTTCGTTCAGAGCGGGAATGACCACGGATAGCGTCGTCATGGTCTCACCTCGTGCGTTTGGCCTTTGCCAGAAGGACTAGGGTGGCCAGGCCGGGCGTAGCCACCGATCAGCCTTGCCGATCCGCTAAAAGTACACCGGTCGCGATCCCGGGCCCCTTGTTCCATCGATCGGGCGGATCACGCGGGCGGGCACTCCACCCACCAACGTGTGTGGGGGCACGTCCGTGGTCACCACCGCGCCGGCGGCGACGACGGCACCCTGCCCGATCCGCACGCCGTCGGTGATCACCGCCCCAGAGCCGATCCAGACATCATCCTCGATGACGATTCCCTCCGCCGTGAGGCCCTGCTCCACAAAGGGGCGACTGGGATCGTCAAAGACGTGGTTCACCGCCATGATCTGCACCATGGGTGAGGTGTAGACGCGATCACCGATGCTGACGCCGCCTTGGCCCCTCACCACGGTATACTCGCCCAGCAGGCTGTCACGGCCGATGGCGATGCCGGCGTGAGGAAGGCCTCGGAAGTTGTAGACATGCAGGACGGCACCGTGCATCACCAAGCTGCCTGCTCCGACGGTTACGCCCCCGGGGCAGGCGTGCACATACACGCCATGGTCGAGATAGGCTCCCGCGCCCAGCTTGAGGTGGTTGGCAAAGCGCAGCCTCACGCCGGATTCGATGGCCGCGAGGCCATCCATGGGAGTCATCAGCCGGTAACCGAGAGCGCGCAGCCCGATGCCAACCAGCCCCGGCACCCATCCCAGCAGCGCCTGGAGGGTCTGCTCCAGCAGGTAGCGCCACCCGTTATCCGCCTGACGCCGCAGGTACAGGGAGGGCGAGCCGCTCAGGGCTCGCCGCCCGGGCACGCCGGCTCGCTCTGCGCGGGCGTTACGTTCGCCGACGGCGGCCATGCTAGGTGCCTCGCATGGTCACCATGACCCGTAGCGTGGTCAGGGCGATGAGGACGTCCAGCACGGGACCGCGGCGCTTGACATAGTAGAGGTCGTATTGCAGCTTCATGCGAGCGTCGTCGACGCAGTTGCCATAGCGATAACGTACCTGGGCCCAGCCGGTGATACCGGGCTTGATCGAGTGGCGGATGGCATAGTAGGGCAAAAGCTCGTCCAGCTCCTGGACAAACTCGGGGCGCTCGGGGCGGGGCCCGATGAGCGTCATCTCGCCCTTGAGCACGTTCCAGAGCTGGGGCAGCTCGTCGATGCGGGTGCGGCGGATGAACCGACCCACCCGGGTGACGCGAGGATCGTCCACCTGGGCCCATACGGCTCCGGCGGCCTCGGCGTTTGGCACCATGGAGCGGAGCTTGACCACGCGAAAGCGCCGCCCGCCCTGGCCGACGCGCTCTTGGGTGTAGAACGTGGGTCCTGGGCTGTCGAGATGGATGGCCAGGGCGATGATCGGCAGGAAGGGTGCGCTGATCAGCAATCCCACGAGCCCCACCACTATGTCGGCGATGCGGCGGATCAGGTCCCAGACGCGCAGCTCCAGGCCGCGATGGTGGTCCACGAGGACAAACATGTCGCGCCCGACGTGATCCAGTGGGATGGCGCCGGCGACCTCTTCGTAGAACATGGGCATCGAGACGATGCTCAACCCATGCTGCCAGCAACGGACCAGTGCCTGGAAAAGCTCCTGGCTGATCTCTCCGCTGGCGCCCACAGCCACCACGATCTCGTCGACGCCGCGCAGGCGCGCGATGGAAAGCAGTTGCTCACTGCCCGCCACCACCGGGCGGCCTTCGAGCTTCTGGCCCCAAATGGCGCGGTCGTCCAGAAAGCCGACCAGTTCGATGCCCGAGGCCTTGCCGGCTTCGTCCACCGCCTTGGCCAGGGCCGCCCCAGCCTCGGAAGCGCCTACAACCAGCGCTCGTCGCGAGAACGTGTCCTGCGCCAGCAGCGTGGCATAGATGATGCGCCAGAGCGCCACGCTGCCCATGGAGAGGCCGGCAAAGATAAACCAGGCCAGGCGCGACCAGGTAAGCGGAGCGGACATCCAGGGGACGAGCAGGTAGAGCACCGCTACGACCAGCGCGCAAGCGGCGGTGTACACTGCGCTGGTGGGCACCGAGGCGGCGATGCGCAGATCATAGCAGCCGGCGATGAGGGACGCGGGAAGCCAAAGGGCCCATAGGAGCAGCCACCAGCGGAGCTGGTCCAGGAAAAAGGGACGCCAGCTATCGTACGACTCGCTAACGCCGGGGATGCGGACCCATACGGCAACGCCAAGGGCGCAGCTGATGGCCAACAGGTCGACGAGCATCAAAAGGATGCGTCGTTCCGAAACCTGCAGGGCCCACCACCGCGTCCTGGTGTGGGACAGGGTGACCTCGGACACTTGTCCTCCCAACTCCCGAGGTGCCGATCCACCACACAGGATGGTGCCCCTCGGGTGCGCGTCGCTGCGAGGACCGCAACGATGAATTGTCCAGACCGGTAAGCAATCGTCCGAGAAAACAACGGGCGACTTGCCCGGAGCGCGTCCCGCAGCGGTGCGGAGCTCAAGGCAAGCCGGCCCTTGGCGAGCAAGCTACGGAAGGCTGCTCCACGTCACGCGTAAGGTTTGCCCCTCCCTCGGCGACCTTTCCCAAAAGGGCGCCAAGGAGATGGTGCGGGCCTTGCTCGCTCTCCCAGATGCGAGCGAACCCTCGCGTTCTCCGCTAGGCGGCGAGAGCCTAGCCGGAACCTGAAGCAGCGCCCACGCGCCGGGGGAACGGAGGCGCTCTCACCTATTATGTCCCGAACGGAGCCCAAAAGTCACTGGTGGAATGTATCAGTTTGGTTAACGTGTCTCGCACGGAACCCCTCTGCCAGAGGCGAGATTTGGCAGAGGGGCTATGCTAGGGCGTGGATTCGTAGCCTACACAAAGGGAGGCGGCGTCGGTCGCGCTAGTCGAACCGCTGAATCGGGGCGAGATAGATGGACTGTGGGTTGGCGATGACGGTCGCGGAGGCGCTGCGCACCGTGCCTTGCGCATCGTGCTGCAGGGTCGCGGTGTTCGCGAGCTTTCTGGTCTCGCCGGTGGTGATGGTGACTTGGTAGCGTATGGTCACGTCCTGCCACTCGGGCACGGTATCGCTCCAGGTGAGTTGGTGCGCGCCGCTCTGGTAGCTGGGCGCCACCGACGTGCCCTCCACGACGATGCCAAAGGGCGCGCTGACGCCGGCGGGCAGCCGATCCACCACCGTTAACAGGTCGCCGTTGCCGGTCAAGCTCAAGGTGTAGGCGAGGGTATCGCCCTGTTGGCCACTGGCAGGGCTCACCGACTTGCGCAGGGGGTGAAACGCTCCCGCCTCTAGCGCGGCCACCAGGTTCTGGATGTAGAACAGGTCACCCACCTGCACGGCGGGCACGTCCAGATATCGAGCAAGCTCCTGGGCCGGCTCTTGCAGGATGTAGGCCTTGGCCAGGAACATGGCGTGATAGTCGAAAAAGATCTGGGTGGCCGATTCGCCGTGAGCCGTGTCGTGGTCAGCCACAAACCAGTAGGGGGCTATCTCGGCGTACTCGTCGACTGCCGCTTGCACCTCAGGCAGGATGCTGTCACGCAGATGCTGGCCCAGCTCGGGCACCAGCCACATAAAGTTGCGGGCCACGCTGAGCGAGCGGCTGTTCCCCGTCATGGTCGCGGGAATGTCCTTGTCAAAGCTGTTCGCTCGCAGGGCCAGCAGCCGGTTCAGCGTGGTGCGTACGTTACTGGATTCGGCCTGTCCGGCCAGCACCTGTAGCTCCAGGTAGCCGATATAACCGGCGATGTAGGCATTCAGCACGTAGGGATACTCGATCAGATAGGCGTCAGACGGGGGGCTCTCCAGTCTGGAGCGGTTGGCCGAGTAGATGCTTGCGGCGCCCCCGAATACCTCGGCGTACTTCCACAGACCATAGAACATGGTGGGGGGCCAGGTCCATCCGGCGTAGCTATAATTGCCTGCCTGCGGCCCATAGTTGACCCGATCCAGCTCGGCCTCACGGGGCAGGTCGTATGGCTCTCGGGCGGCGCCGTCTCGCCAGCCCACGTGGCTGACCTGGTAGGGCGGATAGGCGGCGTACTCTTGCTGCATATAGCTACGCACCTCAGCCTGGAGCTCGTCCGAGAGGTAAGGCAAGGCGATAGCCAAGGCATAGAGGGTGTCGGTTGGCGCGTGCCAGTAGTCGATCAAGAGATCGCCGATCTGGGCGCGGGTGCTGTTATCTAGCAGGCCATGGCTGCGGTAACCGGGTCGGAGGTGCCCGGCATCCAGCATCTTTTGGACCTCGGCCTCCAGACGTTCGCTCAGCTCCAGCGGCCCGAGCGTCGGTCCAGAGCTGGGCGTGGGCGGCCGGGTTGC
>DAIRUQ010000073.1:0-14273 GCA_036803245.1 Chloroflexota bacterium
CAGAAGGGCGGGTAGGGCTCGACACAGATCTCGTCTTCCATCTGGCGCGCAAAGACCTCTACGTTGGCGGGCGGCAGCCCCCCAGCGGTGGCGTTCTGCACCCACAGATCCACGGCCGACTTGCGCCCTGGAATGCTGCGCACCGGCTCCGAGATCATCTTTTGCAGAGCGGCGGTGTTGCTCACCCAGTCGCAGAGTAAGAAGGCCTCATCCGGATGGTCCGAGTGGACGCCGACGCTCCACGCCCCGCCGGCAGCGCTCAACGCGCGCATGCCAGTCTTTGAGTTCATCGGCATCGCCGCCACATCCCACTCGTACTTGTCCTCCACTTGGGCGCGGACGCCAGCGGTGGCCCACGAGCCCTCGTGTCGCATCACCGTCAAGCCGCTCGTCCAGGCATCCACGCCATCGGGCACGATGCCCCCCTCGGGAAAGATATTCCTGTTACGCATCTGCACGAGCTGTTCGAACACCTCGATGTTCTCTTCCGAAGCGAGCACACAGGTCTTGCGATCCTCGGTCCACAGGCGGCCATCATTCGCCACCAGATGCCCCAGGAAGGTCCAGCTGCCAACGCTCAGCGTTGTCGCCCACCGCGAGGGCTTGCCGTCCTCAAGTTCCACGAGCTGGCCGCAGAACTGCTCAAAGTCCTCCCAAGTCCAGTCATCGGAGGGCGCGTCAACGCCCATCTCGGCCAGGATGTCCTTGTTGTAGTAGAACCCCATGTTGGAAAAGTCATACGGCAGCGAGTACTGGTTGCCCTCCCATGACATCTGGGCGAGCAAAGCCTCCCAAAAGTCGGTGGTGTCGATACCATGCGCCTCAATGTACGGAGAGAGGTTGACGATCCAGCCGCGCGAAGCAAAGGTCTCTGTCAGGAACGTGCGGCAGTAAAAGAGATCGGGGAGGCTACCGCCGACGGCCTGGGTGTTGAGCACGTTATAGTACTCGTCGCCCGCGCCAATGTTCATATAGTCCACGCGGATGTTCGGGTACTCTTGCTGCCAGTCGAACAAGAGCTCCTTGAGCCCTGGGCGATCGATTCCTTGCAGCCCGCCGTGGTTATCCACGAAACGCAGCGTGATGCTATCGGTGACCGGCTGGGCCTCCTTTTCCACCACCCGCGTCTCGACAACGACCTTCTCGACGACCTTTTCCTCGCCCTCGATGATAACGGTCTCCTTGACCACCTTTTCGACGGTCTCGTAGACGACCTGCGGCTGGCAAGCGGCGAGCAAGGATCCTGCTGCTCCCAAGCCTACGTACTTGAGCATTTGACGACGCGATACCGTTTTCACCAGTCCCTCCTCATGATACGCTCGAGTGAGTAGCTATCTGAGAGATCGGTCTTGTCCCGTTCGACTCCAACCTCCTTTGTTGCCTGACGAAACTGAAGGACAGACAGCCTGCCCGTGACGATCGAATCACACTGACTCTAGCAGAGTACGCTCGGGCCTGCAATGGCGTCATGTGGACAGAAGGTGGACGGCTGCGGGACAACGGCGGGGATCGGCTGCAGAGGGCGGGCCAGCGTCATGTGGAATCCTTGAGCATCGCTCCGAGTTCGCGCAGACACACAGCCATGGGATGACGCTGCGCGATGACGCCAACAGGGTCACCAAGAGCCATGGACAGCGTAGAGCAGCTCTGCGAACTCTCGAGCCTCCGAAGGCACTGAACGTCATACTCTAGCTCGTCGGTGCTCGCGATGAGCTTGAGCCGGACGCCCAGCTCGTGTACATTACACTTGCTCACTGGACTGCTCGGAGAACGAGAGAAAGCGTAGCAACGATGGACCTGTCCTGCCACGTCTGCACCATCGGTGGTGGGTCTGGCATGCCCGTGGTGAACAAGGGGCTCCTCAAGGCGGGCTGCCGGGAGATCGCCTCGATTGTGACTACGTTCGACAGCGGTGGGCACACCGGCCGTATGCGCACCGACGAGCGTGGCCACGTCCTGGCCTTTTCCGATTACTGGAGAGCTCTGATGTCGCTCTGGAAAGACGGGGCCCACAAGAGCGCTTGGGAGGAGATGCTCCTGTTTCGCGATGGCAGGGGGCGCAACTTTGGCAACGTGTTCTTCCAGTCCATGAGCGAAAAGACCGGCTCGCTCATGGAGGTGCAGAACCTGTTCGAGGATCTGACCGGAGCCAAGCTGTACGGACGGGTGATACCTGTGTCGCTCGATCCAGCCGATATCGGCTTTCGCACAGTCAGTGGGCGACGCTATCACGGCGAGCACTATCTCGACGAGCTACGCATGTCGCTGGATCGTGTGACCGAGATCTGGCTCGAGCCAGAGGTAAAGGCGAGCGAGGAGGCGCTGCGAGCCCTCTCTGAGGCCGATCTGGTGGTCATTTGTCCCGGCAGTCTCTTTGGATCGGTTCTGGTCAATTTCGCGCCGCAGGGCATGGTCGAGGCGTTCTTGGAGAGCAAGGTCCCCAAGATCCTGGTCACAAACATCATGTCCCTTCCCAACGAGACCTGGGAGTGTACACAGGATGAGTACGTCGGCGTCTTTGTGGATTGCCTGCGGGTTCCGCAACCGTTTGACCTAGTGGTCATGGCGGACCTGGGAGCGCTGGAGCCCGACCAGTTGGCCCCGGTGTTGGAGAGCTACCAGTGGGAGCACTCGGTCCCAGTCCGCTACCGCGAGGCTAGCCGGCATCCGACCGTCTTGGCCGACTTGGCCCTGGTCGAGCCTCGCTATGGCCGCCTACGACACTGCGAGAACAAGCTGGCCCGGTTCTTTGGCAGCCTCGAGCTGTAAGCAAGGACAGCTCGGATCCGCGCTGGTCGGACGCAGCGCTTCCCGCCACCAACGCACATAGAGTCGCCCCCTCCTGCACGCGGGCACCCCCTGGGATTTTACAGAAGATTGACACGCAGGCGCCCTGAAGCGTTGACCCGCGATCTTCCTGGGTATATGATGATAGTGCCTGGATGTAGTGGCGGTTATCTTTCGATCTTGGCGGGTTCGTAGATAGGCAGGTCGTTTACTGTTGTTCGGATGCCCCGCGCAAGGCTGCCTTCTCGGATTCCGGGTAGCGATCGCTCCGAGGGTCTCGATGCATCATCACCTTGCCTCGTCTGCAGCTGCTTTGACTCTGTCGATCATTACGAGTCCGCCTGGTTTGGGTGCCGACCTGCGCTCACCGCGGCTAGGTAGTCGTGCTTGTTCAAGAGGGGATGTCGTGTCGCGGCGGCCTGAGCGCACGGAGGGACACATACGCACGTGACAGACGTGGATGCCCGCACCGATACTCGCCTCCTGGGCGATCTGATCACTCCTGGCTCGCGCTCGGTGCTGAACCCCGAAAGCATCGCTTTACACGGCGGGCTGGAGACGAGCACCGTGGTGCTCGTGATGCTCGCCGCTGGCAAGGGAACCCGCTTCGGGCGCGAACCCAAGTGCATCCAGCCGGTTCACGGGACGCCGTTGGCTCGTCACTCGATCAACGCGTTTCGGCGGGTCGCCACAGCCCCGGTGGTCTGTGTGGTCGGCTACCGTTACCAGGAGGTCTGCGACGCCCTAGGTGGCGACGTGACCTATGTCCTCTCCGATAACCCCACGGGCGGCACCGCCTATGCGGCCATGGAGGCTCTGGCGGCGCCTGGCCTCCTGGATGCCAACCCGCTGCTGGTCATTAGCATGGGCGATCGCGTTGTGCCGCCGACCACCTACGGCCGTCTATGTGAGACGCATACCGCCGGCCGGCAAGAGGCAACCATCACGATGCTGACGGCCATCTATGAGGAGCCCAAGCAGCGCGGCAAGGGGCGTGTGGTGCGAGACGCTAGCGGCCAGGTGGTTCGCATCGTTGAGGAGCGGGACATTGCCCTGATCGATGACAAAGCCGCAAGAAGCGAACTGCTGGGTCTGGTCGAGGGGAACTGTCCTCTGTACGCCATTCGAGCGGCGACTCTGCATACCTATCTCGGGCAGCTTACCAACGCCAACGCGCAGCACCAGTTCTATCTGACCGATATAGTCCGCATGATCAGCGCTGATGGTGGCGAGGTGCGCACCATCACCACGCGAGCGGGCGATCCGGCCTATGACCTGCTCTGCGCCGACGTGACGCGCCCTCAAGACCTGGCCATGCTGGAGGGCATTATGGCGTCCTCGGCTGGGCTGCTACGGCCCACCGCGATGGGGGTTGAGGCGGCGGCAGAGCTGATCGTGCAGGGACGCCCTCCCGGGCAGATCGCGTCGATTGTGCGCCAGCTTGAGGACCTGATGGCTACGGTGGAGCGCGAGGGGCTTGGCTTTCGACCGGATGAGCCGGTGGCCATTGGGATCTCGGGCGGCCGCCTCCGGATCGCCTGTATGCATCCGGACATGACGCGCTTTTACGGACCGGCGTGGCAGATGCCCATCGGAGCCGGGAACAGAGAGGGTGGAGAGCAGATCGTCGCTCTGGTTCAGGAATCCGGCGACGGATATCTGCACCTCTATCCTACGAATCCCGAGTTCCGAGAGTGCATCAACGACCTGCCTTGCGATGACGAGGCGATGTACCCCGATGCCGCGGTCGCCGACTGGCATGCCTATGAGACTTTTGGTACCCATCTGAGTGAGAGCCTGCTGCTGTCGTTGGGCTACTTTTCGGATGAGGAGCTGGCGCAGCGGCGCAGGAATGGACAGCCGTTGCCGCCGTCGTCTTTGTGGGCCGGTAGCAACATGCGACGGCCTTTTGCCCTGGTCGGTAACGCCCTGGCTTCGCTTCGTACCCTGCGAACGGGCACGCTGGGGGCGCGGGTGCAGGAGCGCCTGGGCAGGAATCGCTTTCAGGGTTTGCGCCTAGCCTGCACAGGTAGCATTCCGCGGGGCGGCTTCTCTAGTTCCTCGGCGGTGACCCTGGCCACCAAGAACGGGGTCAACGCCTTGTTCGAGCTAGAGATTCCAGCGGATCTCTTGGTTCATCTCGCGTGCCAGGCCGAGTTCGGCACGGGCGTGCGAGGGGGCTCGTTGGACCAGGCCACCGAGCAAAAAGGGCGCGCCGGCCTCGGCACCCTGATCTCGTCTAGTCCGAGGGACAACTATCGCGTCATCGGCGCCTACCCCGTGCCAGCTGACCGCTTTCGCGTCATCTTTCCCTACAGCGTAGAGCGTGATCGCCAAGCCTGGCGCTGGTCTTGGGGCCTGTACGGGCGCTCGGCCGGTGAGGGGCCGCTGACCGCGGGCGAAATGCGCAAGCTGACGGGCAAGGCAGCCGAGATCGCGGCCATCTTGACGCGACTGCCCTTGGAGACCGACTACTTTCGGGAGATAGAGGACGACCTGGTGGCGGATGGTGCTTTGAGCGACCAGAGCCGGCGCTGGATCGCCAAGGTGCTGCGCCAGCTGCCTTTGCTTGCCTCGCAAGCAGAGCTCCAGCAGGGCGTTGAGGCCCAACGAGAGTGGTACGTCCAGCAGCTGATGGAGAGCGAACGGCTTGGTCGGGAGTCGGCAGAGAGCAAGGCTCAGGCGACACTTGCGTCGCTCTGGGAGGGATGGCGCGACCCAATTCTGCGGCGCACGACCGAGACCGGTGAGGTGGTTACAGAGGTCGGGGTGCCCTTGAGGGCCATGGTGGCTTACCTCTTTGGTGAGGTGGCCAAGAACCTTCACCTGATTCACCATCCTGAGGAGTGGATCGCCTGCGTGGCGCTGTCCCAGCGGGGCGATCGCACGGTTGACATCGAACCCCAGCGTCTTCCGACAAGGCAGGAGCTGGTGAGCGAGCTAGAGTGGGAACGAGGGCTCGACGGGCCGGCTCGCATGGAGCGGTGGCTCGCTCATTGTGAGGCCACACCGTTCGACTATAATCGTGGCCTCGATGACGCCAGCCTCGCCAGGCCGGAACCGCCAGCGTTTCACCGCTTGGAGGGTTCTGGATTCTTCCGAGGTCTGGCTTTGGTCGATCTAGCCGAGGCGATGCTGGTTCGCGTCTTTGGGCGCGACGCTGTGGCCGTGCGGATCAACGCTGCCGGGCAGGGCGACTATTTCCAGGTACATATCGATACCCATGTCGTGAATCCCGAGGAGGTCAAGGCCTTTCTGCAGGCGGCCTTCTATCGGCGCTTTGGACTGAACCCGGAGCCGCCATTTGTGGAGCTGCATCCGGGAGGCGGCGCGGTAGGGGTGCGACTGGATCGGTACGATGCCTTGTCCCACCTGGTGGACCACTTGCGCTCGTCCAGACGCCAAGCGGAGGGAGACGCATAGCCACGAGGAGCCGTTATCCATGAACGCTTGGCCATGCCGGACACGCTGGTCCTGCGCTGGCGGGCGTGCTACGATCAGACCGTCTGTGGATACGAAGTGATGTGTGAGGTGAGCCTTTCATGACAGACCGCCGCCGGCCGCTCCGAGCCTACGCACGTCGGGCCTCGCGCCTGATGGTGCGCCTGCTGGCGCCTATTCGGAACCGGCACCTCATGCTTTGGGACCTGGTCACACAACCGGTGGTTATCCTGCTGGCGTTCTGGCTGCGGCTGGACTTTTACCTGTCGCCAGTGCACCTAGACGCCGCGCTGCGCTATGGGCTGGTAGCCCCGCTGGTCAAGGTGCCGATCTTTCACCTGCTCGACATCTACCGGCGCATGTGGCGCTATTCGGGGCTGGGCGAGGCCCGCGCGATTGTGGTGGCTGCTGGTCTAGCCGCCGCCGCGCAGGCGTTCCTGGTCTACCTCATTCTGACGCCGCTAGGCTGGATCGGAGCAGTGCCACGGTCCATTCCCGTCTTGGATGCCCTCCTGACCGCGGCTGTGGTTGCCTTGCCACGATTTGCGCTGGCGCTGGCCAACCGCCGCCGACGTGGGTCTTTCCCGTGTTATGGGGAGGGCGCTGGCGATGGCGAGCCCGAGGGAATCGCCCTCCAGCCGGCTCTCGTGGTCGGCGCCGGCGACGCCGCATTCCATCTGTTGCAACAGATCGATGCCAATCCAACCTATGGCTATTCCGTCGTTGGCCTGGTCGACGATGCGCCCGATAAGCAGGGCCTGATCCTCTGTGGTGTGCCAGTGCTGGGGCCGCTGGACGCGCTGCCCGAGCTGATCGACCGGCTGGCTGCGCGGCGCGTCATCATCGCCATGCCAAGCGCCCCCGGCACCGTGCTTCGGCGCGCCGTCAAGCTCTGCCAGGGCGCCGGCGTAGAGGTGCTGACGCTGCCGGGTATGCGCGACATGTTGGACGGCCGGGTCACGCTGGATCGGCTGCGCCAGGTGGAGCTGGCTGACCTATTGCGTCGCGAGCCGGTCGAAAGTGATCTGGCAGCGGTTCGTGCCGGTATCGCCGGGCGTTGTGTGCTGGTCACCGGTGCTGGCGGCTCTATCGGTGGAGAGCTGTGCCGTCAGATCGCGGCCAGCGAGCCCTGCTGCCTGGTGTTGCTTGGGCACGGCGAGAACTCTGTCTATGCGATGAACAACGAGCTCCGCGAGCGGTTCCCCGAGCTCCGGCTGGAGCCGGTCATCGCCGATGTCCGCGACCGACAGCGCCTGGCGCATCTGTTCACACGGTACGAGCCCGAGCTCGTGTTCCACGCGGCGGCCCACAAGCATGTGCCCCTCATGGAGCAGAACCCTGAGGATGCCGTCACCAACAACGTCCTGGGGACCCAGAACGTGCTGGACTTGGCGGTGGCGCATCAGGTACAGCGCCTGGTGCTGATCTCGACAGACAAGGCCGTCAACCCGACCAGTGTGATGGGCGCCACCAAGCGCGTGGCCGAGATGCTCTTGCGTGACGCTGCGCAGCGGACCCAGGGCGTGTATGTGGCGGTACGGTTCGGCAACGTGCTCGGATCCCGTGGCAGCGTGGTGCCGCTATTCGCCGATCAGATCGCCCGCGGCGGGCCAGTCACGGTAACCGACCCCGAGGTCAAGCGTTACTTTATGACGATTCCGGAGGCGGTCGAGTTGGTGCTGCAGGCGTCGGTGATGGGTCGAGGCGGCGAGGTCTTTGTCCTCGATATGGGTCAGCCGGTGCGCATACTCGATCTGGCGCGCGACCTCATCACGCTGAGTGGGCTGCGCCCCGAGATCGACATTCCGATCGAGATCACCGGCCTGCGGCCGGGCGAAAAGCTCTTTGAGGAACTGGTGCTTTCCGATGAGGAGCATGCCCGCTCGTCGCATCCCAAGGTGTTTGTCTTTCGCAATGGGGTCAACGGCTGCCGGCCCCATGACGTTCTCTGCCAAGAGGTGACAGCGTTGGTGGCGGCGGCCCGCTCGGGGGATAGGAGCGACGTGCTCGATCGGCTCCGCCGCCTGGTGCCCGAGTACGGCTTGGCCGAGGCGGCCTATTCGCAGAGCGATCCCATGGAGCAGATCTAGCGAGATCGCTTCGCAAGGGGGCGCGTGCATGGTGCCCGGTTGCATCTTTTGCGAGATCGTGGCGGGCAGAGCGCCAGCCTGGCGGGTGCACGAGACGGCGCAGGCACTCGCCTTTTTCGACGTGAATCCCGTTGGTCCGTACCACACCCTCGTTGTGCCCAAGCACCACTATGCCGGGCTCTTTGACGTGCCTCGTGACCAGCTCTTGGCCGTGACGGAAGCCGTCAAGGATGTGGTGGATCTCTACCATGCCAAGCTCGGTCTTGAGAACATTCAGCTTGTTCAGAGCACGGGATGCCAGGCGCAGCAGGACGTGTTTCATCTGCATGTGCATATCGTACCTCGGCAGCGCGGCGATGGGCAGGATATCCACTGGGTAACCCACCCCGAGCTGCGGCCACAGTTCGACCACCTTCTCGAGCGGTTGCGATAGCTCCCTGAACAGAGAGCAATAAAGCGGGCTGGCTAGGCTGTGTCCCTCTGGGGCACAGCTTATTCGCTGTGCGCCAACGCCCTTTGCGGGGGCAGCAGCTCGTGCCAAGTGCCTGTCATCGGGAGCAGGCTGACGCAAACATGAGAGACTTCTCATCGGCGACTCATCTTGGGTTCACGTTGCGCTCCTATACTAGAGACATGAAAGAGGCAAGAACGAGACTCCACGAACTGAGAGACCAAGCGCTGCCGGCCATGCCGGCGATGCTGGGGGGCGGTGCGGATGAGCTGCTTTCGCTGGCTGTCTCAGCCGCCGAGGGCAAACTGATCTCGGCACGCCCACACCAAGTTCACTGGCAGCCTGGCCGGGCCCTTACCGTGGTCTATGACGCGAGCGTTGCATGGGCCGGCCAGCGTCCCGTTCAGGAACGACTGGTGGCGATGACCGGCGCCAGGCTTCCTGACGAGGCCTTGGTGCTCGAGCACGGTGATGCCCGCGTCGGACTCTGGGCGCTGCAGCAGGATCCGCTGCTGCCAGGACTGGCCGTCGCTCTTGACGCCGCGGCGATGCACGGATTGCTGACAAGTCTCGGGGTGCGGCCGGATGGCCTTTCCCTGCGGCTACGCGCGTACCGGCCCGGCCGTCGGGCGGTTGTGCAGGCTCAGGCCGACGGGCACCGGCTCTTTGTAAAGGTGGTGAGGCCGCGCAAGGCGGCCGCCCTGCAAAAGAGGCACGCTCTGCTGGCCCGGCGCCTGCCGGTTCCCCATAGTCACGGTTGGTCCGACGAACACGGCCTGGTGGTGCTCGAGGCCATGCCCGGGGCCACGTTGCGAGAGGCTCTGGGACGCCTGGGCACACCGCTACCCGATCCGCGACAGATCGCGGCGCTTCTCGACAGCATCGAGGCGCCATCGGACGCTCAAGCTCCGCCCGATCTCGTCGCCGCGACAGTGACCTATGGCGAGCTGCTTGGGCGCATCCTGCCAGATCTGGAGCCCCAGTTGAGGCGACTGATCGACGGTATTGGCGAGGCCGGGCGGCTGGGCCCGGTGGTCCCGGTTCACGGAGACCTCCATGAGGCGCAGCTTATGGTGGCCCAGGGGCAGGTCGTAGGCTTGCTGGACGTGGACACCGTTGGGTTGGGACACCGTGTCGATGATTGGGCGACGATGGTGGGGCATCTGGCCACCCGACTCGACGCAGCCCCCAAGCGCATCCGACCGCGCATCCAGGCGTATGCCAAGCAGTTGCTGGCTCTGGCCGACGCCCAGGTGGATCCGGTCACCTTGCGGCAAAGGGCCGCGGCGGTGGTCTTGGGCCTGGCCACGGGGCCGTTTCGCGTGCAGACCAGAGCGTGGCCTGCTGAGACCCGTCGGAGAGTGGCGCTTGCCGAGCAGTGGCTTGCCACCGCCCAGCGCATAGCTTAGCGAACGTGTGGTTGTCAAAGACCGTAAAGAGAGGTAGTGAGATGAAAGCGAATAGCAAGATCCCGACCGGTATCCGATGGAAGATCGCCGCGACCGCCGGCGTCATCGCCGTCAGCGCCTTTGGGATGTCGATGGTGAGCGCCGACAGGGAGACCCAGTTGCCGGATCAGATCCGGCTCAAGGACGCGGTCCCGGTCACCAGCAACTCGGGTGAGCGACTGGTGGAGCCTCGGACGCAGTTCAAGGTGGTGCCGGGCCGTTTTCTCAGCGTGAGCGATTCGCCGTTCGACAGCACGGACGCCTCAGCCCAGATACAGGCCGATGAGGCCTCGCCGTTCGATAGCGTTGGCGCCTCGGATGACCTGGACTCTCCCTTTGATAGCCCGGGCGCTTCCGACTCGGTGGCCTCGCCGTATGACAGCCCCGACGATGCGGACTCGGTGGCCTCGCCGTATGACAGCCCCGATGACGCTGACTCAGTGGCGTCGCCCTATGACAGCCCTGACGACTCGGACTCGGTGGCCTCGGCCTGGGATAGCCCCGATGATTCGGGTTCGTTTGATTCGCCCGACAACTCATAGCATCGCAGGGTTCCGGACAACCGGTCGCCCAGAGGGCCTTGTAGCCCTCTCGGCGACCGGTTCCGCCTTGGGACCAGAAGAGCGCGCTATCGAACTGGACGGTTCTGGGGTATCATGCTCGTGTTGGGTTGACGTGGGGCAGCGGCGGGTCGGCGCGATCGAGCAACGCTGTCCGTGGTGGTTGGGCTCTCGTAGCGTCAATGCCGAACCTGCGATGGGCAGCCCAAGGAGGGGCCGAGTCTATGACCAGGAACGCGATCTCTGCGCGTCCTGACCGGCGGCGAGCGTCGAGCACGCGAGTACGCATCCTGGGCTGGTACATTGCCATCCTAGGCATCTCGCTGGTGCTCAGCTTGGTCCTGTTCCGCTCGATCCTACTTGGCCAGCTCAGCGACGACATCGACCACCAGCTCAGGCAAGAGGTCGCCGAGCTTGAGCAGCTATCCACAGGGCGGAATCCCAACACGGGAGAGCCCTTTGGGGACGACATCGCGGCCATCTTTGACACCTTTCTCAGCCGAAATGTCCCACTGAGCGGCGAGGCCTTTTACACATTTCTGGAAGGTAGGCCCTATGCCTCCAGCATCACGGCGGTGCGGTTGTTCGATGAAGCGGAGATCGTAGGGACCTGGTCGGCGATCACCCAGCCGACACAGGCCGAGATCAACTCGGCAGGTGGGCGCGTGCGGTACCTGGCGGTCCCCGTGGTCGGCGAGAGCGGAGGTCAGGGGCTGTTTGTGGTAGCGCATCATCTCGACGAGTCGCGCACCCAGCTGGAGCGGACCTTTCGCACAGGAGCGTTGATCTTTGGCGGGGTGTTCGCGATCGTCTCGGTGGCCTCCTGGTTTGCCGCGGGGCGGGTGCTGCGGCCGATCTCGCTTCTCACAGAGGCGGCCAGAGAAGTCGAGGAGACTAACTGGTCCGAGCGGATCCCGGTCGCCGGAGATGACGAGATCGCTCAGCTGGCGCGTACCTTTAACGAGATGCTCGATCGCTTGGAGGAGGCGTTCGTCTCGCAGCGTCGCTTTATCGACGATGCCAGCCACGAGTTGCGCACACCCATCACCATCGTGCGAGGGAATTTGGAGGTGATGGGCGATGACCCGGCGGATTGGGCCGAGGTCAAGCCACTGGTCATGGACGAGCTCGACCGTATGGGGCGCATGGTGGAGGATCTCTTGCTGTTGGCGCGGTCCGAGCACCCCGCGTTCCTCGACCCGCATCCCATCGACGTGCAAGAGCTGACCCGTGAGATCGCCGACAAGATCGCTGCCCTCTCAGCGGAGCGTACGTGGGAGATTGCCGATTCCGCCTCGGTCGTCATGGTGGCGGATCGGGATCGCCTGACGCAGGCGCTCATGAACTTGGCACGCAACGCCGTCGAGCACTCGGCCCCGGGGTCGCGCATCACCCTGGGCAGTCGATGCGATGGCTCTCAGGTACTGTTCTGGATCCAGGATGAGGGTGAGGGCATCCCTGAGGAGGAGCGGGAACAGATCTTTGAGCGGTTTTCGCGCGGACGTCCTGGGATGCGCCGGACCGATGGCGCGGGCCTGGGCCTGGCCATCGTCAAGACCATCGCCGAGGCGCATGGGGGGCGCATTACCGTCGAGTCGGCGCCCCGGGAGGGCTCTGTCTTTCGCCTAGTGCTACCCATTGATGGGCCACAGGAGGGCCGATGAACCGCATTCTGATCGTCGAGGATGAGGACCGGATCGCATCGTTCCTGGAAAAGGGCCTTCGCGCACAGGGGTTCGTCACCATGCGAGTCAGTGACGGGCGGAGCGCTGTGTCTGCGGCTCGCGATGCCGATGTGGACCTGATGATTCTTGACCTGGGGCTGCCAGATATGGACGGCCACCAGGTGCTCAAGCAGATCCGAGCTAGAGGCGAGCGCATGCGGGTGATCATCCTCACGGCGCGGCAGGTGCTCTCGGAAAAGGTCTCCGGCCTTGACGAGGGAGCCGATGACTATGTGACCAAGCCGTTCGCCTTTGACGAGCTGCTGGCCCGCATTCGGGCGCGTCTTCGAGCGGTGGGCGAGGCCAAGCCGACGACTCTAGTCGCGGGCGATGTCCAGTTGGATCTGCGTACCCGTATGGCCTCTGTGGCTGGCGAGACCGTCGAGCTGTCGGCGCGCGAGTTCCAGCTGGCCGAGACCCTCTTTCGCCATCGGGGGCAGGTGCTTTCAAGAGAGCAGTTGCTCTCGCGCGTCTGGGGATATGACTATGACCCCGGCTCCAACATCGTCGATGTCTATGTCGGCTATCTCCGCAAAAAGCTTGGCTCTGACGTCATTGAGACAGTCCGAGGGGTCGGGTACCGCGTGACCTTGGGCTAGCGTCAAGGGCGAGCACCACGGGCAAGCGCGTAGGCGGCCGAGAGACACTCTCGGCCGCCTGTGGCGTAGCGTCTTGGCGCGGGGTTGTCGCGGCGTCTGGCCTAGATCACCTCGAGCCCATCGCGATCTGGTAGCTGGGGAAAGGGCGCATGGGGCTCGGCCTGATACCAGAAAACCGTCGAGGCGATGTCGTCCTGCAGTGGCAGGTATCGATGGCCGGAGCGCCAGCCCAGCGCCTGGATGGTCACCCGCAGGTCCTGCTGAAAGCGCACCGGGTCCATGATGTGCCAACGGTACATGCCAAAGCGCTGCTGCGAGTCGTACAGGCCGTCGGGTCGGATCACCTGCGGCAAGCCCAGGTAGGGCGTGGTGAACTCGCAGTAGGCCTCGCCGCGGGGATACTCGAAATCGTACGAGCCCCCGAAATAGTCCTCGGTGCCGGTGCCGCAGATGGTGGGGAACTGGTCGTCACCATCGATGTAGAACTTTATCTCGCCCTCGCCCCACCAACCACAGTTGTTTGAGCCCCAGGCGATATAAGTGCCCACATAGTGGCCCTGGCCCTGGACGCCGTCCAGCAGCGTGTGAACGGCCTTGTAGGGAAGCGGGTTGGAGCGGCGAAACTGGGCGTGAAAGCGGGCGGCGTCATCGGGCACGTCGGTGAGGGTGTAGTTGATCTGGTAGTAGATGGTTTGTTGCTCGTCGTCAAGATTCTCGATGGTGATGCGCGCTCCCTTCTGAAAGGGCATTTCCCAGTAGCAGTTAAAGGCGCTGCCCGGGTTCACGGCCACCGGCAATGAGCTGACCTGGGCGTAGCGGCCCCAGCCCATGCAAAAGAGGTCGCCGGCGGGCACCTCCACCGAGGGCGTCTCCTCACCGTCCCAGTAAAAGCGCAGGATGCTATAGCGCCAGCGGCCGGTCAGGGTCATCCAGATGGACTGGATGGCGCCCGATCCCTCGATCTCGGCTAGGGTCAGGATCTCGCCCGGCGCCATGCGCAGGCTGGGGGAGATCTTCCACCCTTGGCCCAGGT
This sequence comes from Chloroflexota bacterium, assembly GCA_036803245.1. Lineage (GTDB taxonomy): Bacteria > Chloroflexota > Anaerolineae > UBA1429 > UBA1429 > DAIRUQ01. The sequence continues at coordinate 14,134 of DAIRUQ010000073.1, forward strand.
CGCGCGCGCAGGCTGCGCCGGTGCCCTCGGTGGCCATGGCGCCCTGACCTTTGGCGCCGGTCCTGTTCTCAGGGCTGATCGAGCGGGTCTCGGCGTTGCAGAGCCGTGAGAGCCCACCCAGACCCAGATGCAATCCGTTG
>DAIRUQ010000074.1:0-14118 GCA_036803245.1 Chloroflexota bacterium
GACTGCGATGACGATTGCGACGATGACTGCGAGTGCGACTGCCACACCGAGGGCTGTTGCGAGGAGGGTTGCGACTGCAAAGATTGCTGCTAACCCGACGCCAGTGCTGCTGCCCGTGGCGAGTTGCGCCGTGGGCGCGAGCGACTAGACTGTACGTCGCGGCAGAGGTCGCGTCACCGTAGATGACCGGGGCTCTACTGGTGGAGCCCCGCGTCCATGCAGGGAGGGGACGGCAGCAATGCGGTTCAGCGTCGCCGTACGGTTCGGGCTCATTTTGGGGATCGTGGCGCTTCTATGGGCTGGCTGCTGGGCTGGCCCCGTTCGCGCCAAGGGCCCCGTCGAACTGGTCTACTTTTTCGACCAGTACTGCTCTTCCTGCGCCGAGATCCACACCGACGTCATCCAGCCGCTCCAGCAGCAGTACGGCGAGCAGCTCCGCATCGTCGAGATGGATATCGCTGACGAGGCTGCCTTTGAGCTTCTCCTCGCCCTAGAGGAGGAGCATGCCGTCTCTGGCGGCGAGATCCCCGAGGTGTTTATTGGCGATCAGGCGCTCGTCGGCCCGGAGGCCATCAAGGCCGAGCTCGCGGCCCTGGTCGAGCGCGCGCTGGAGCAGGGCGGGGTGGCCTTGCCGGCGCCGGTCGCCGCCTACCTGGAGACGGCCGCCACGGCGCCAACCACGGCCGAGCCGTCGCCATCCACAGGCCGGGCGCCCGAATCCGCGGAGGCGGGGCAGGTCCACCTGCTGCTCTTCTGGTCGCCCACGTGCGGCGCTTGCCACAAGGTGATCGAGCAGGTGCTGCCGCCGATTCAGGAGCAGTACGGCGACGCGCTGCTGATCAGCACCGTCAGCATCGCCACAGAACCAGCGCAAGAGTTCTGGTTCCAGGCGATGGGCGATGTCGGCCTTGGCGGCGATAGCGCCTACATCCCCATGTTGTTCGTCGGTGAGCAGGTGCTCATTGGGTCCGGAGCCATCGCCGAGCAGTTGCCTGGGCTCATCGAGAGCCATCTGGCTGCTGGCGGTCTGGCGGCGCCGCCCGCGCTGGCGGGCCACGAGCACTTGACGCGCCCCTTTACCAACATGGACGGTCGCGCGCCGACGGCTGCCCCCGTCACGCCCACCGCCGAGCCCCCAAGGGTGCACGCCGTCTACTTTTCGCAGGTCGGCTGCGACGTCTGCGATCGCGCCGAACGCGATCTGGATTGGATCGAGCACCAGTACCCACAACTCCAGGTGGAACACTATGACGTGCGCGAGTATGCCGCCCTCAACGAGTACCTCGCCGAACGGGTGGGGCTGGAGGAGCGGCTGCGGCTCGTGGCCCCCTCCTTTTTCGTCGGAGACGCCTATCTGATCGGCGCCGACGTGCGCGCCCAGCCGCTGCGCACCGTGCTCGAGCCCTACCTGGAGACCGGCGCCGAGCGCTTCTGGGAAGGGTACGAGGAGGGCAGCGACGAGGCCGAGCGCTCCATCGTCGAGCGTTTCCGCTCGCTCAACGTACTGGCGGTGGTGGGAGCGGGTCTGCTAGATGGCGTCAACCCGTGCGCCTTTGCTACCATGATCTTTTTGGTGTCTTACCTGACTATCCGCAAGCGCGCTCGCCGTGAGCTCTTGCTCACCGGCATCGCCTTTACGGCCGGCGTCTTTCTCGCTTACCTGGGCATCGGCGTGGGGTTGTTCCGTCTCTTGGACCGCTTGCCCGCGCTGCAGGCCGTCGGCCGGTGGATCTATTTGGTCACCGCGGCGCTCTGTCTCCTGCTAGCTTGGGGGAGCTTGGGTGACTATCGGAAGGCCAAGCAGGGCCGCCTGAAGGAAATGACCCTCAAGCTGCCCGATCGCCTCACCAAGGTGAACCGCAAACTGATTCGCGAGGGGGTCAGCGCGCATGGCTTTGTGCTGAGCTCGTTCGCTCTGGGGATGGCCGTCTCGCTCATCGAGCTGGCCTGCACGGGCCAGGTCTATCTGCCCACCATCGTGTTCGTGCTGGGCGTACCGGGGCTGCGCACCCGCGCCACCCTGGCCTTGGTGCTCTATAACCTGATGTTTGTGTTGCCGCTGGTGGTCGTGTTCCTGTTGGTTTACTGGGGCACCACCTCGCAGCAGCTTGTCGCCTGGATGAAGCGCCGAACCGCCGGCGTCAAGCTGGCCACCGGCGTGCTGTTTCTGCTGCTCAGCGCTTGGCTGATCTATAGCGTGGTGGCGACGGCGATCTAGCTGCCGGGGGGACAGCTAGCCGATGCCCCGGAGAGTGCTTTACTCCTCATAGCGGGAAAGGCCGGCGTCGGTCACGAACCATAGCGTGCCGCTCTGGTCCTCAGCCATCTTCTGGATGTTGTTCCCCGCCAGCCCGTCTCGGAAGGTGAACTGCTCCCATCGCGCCGTCCGCTGCGTGGCGTCATAGCGTAGGCGCCAGACGCCCTGGTCCCATTGCCCCAACCAAAGCGAGCCGTCGCGGGCCACCATGGCGCTGGACGGCATGCCCTCGCGCCCGGACTCGGGTTCGGCGACCGGCACCCACTCGCCCGCCGTCCCGTCGTATTGTGCTATCATCAGGTCGTTGACGGCCCAGAGCTGGGGCGGGTCGCCCTGCTCCAAGAGTATGGCTGGCGCTACCTGGGTGCTGCCTGTGGGTGATGCCCAGTTATACGTCCGCCAGGCGCTGCCGTCCCATCGCCAGAGGAACGAGCCTTGGTCGACAGCGCCGCCCGGAGCCGTCTCATGCGCCATCTCGGACACGCTGAACCAGAGCGCGCCCGTGTGGTCGACGAGCACCTGCTGGACGATGACCTGATCCGCTGGCAACGGAAGCTCCATCGGCACCCAGGCGCCATCGACCAGGGCGACGGCGCCGGTCCAACCCACCGCCCACAGCCGGCCCTGGAGGTCCTCGACCAGGGTGTGGACGCGCCCCTCGGGCAGCATGTCTGCCGGCTCGTGGATCCACTCGCCATTCACTAGGCGCGAGAGGCCGTTCATCCCAGGGAACCAGAGCTGCCCGCGCGAGTCTTCGAACACCTCGTTGACGTACTCGCCCGCCGGACCGCAGTTGGCCGTCGTGATCCAGCGCTCCTGCTCCTCGGGCAGGGTGGTATCCAGCCGCAGGATATGCGGGCTGTGCGGCCCGGAACCCATGGAACCCATCTCCAGGCCGACCCACAAGGTGCCATCGGGCGTGCGCAGCAAGGAGCGCACCTCGCGCAAGGACACGCCCCCGGCCTCCTGGTAGAGCCGGCACGACCCGTCCGGGCGGCGTCGGACCAGGCCGGCGTCGGCGGCCAGCCAGACCGTGCCGTCCTCTTGCTGCCACACCGCCGAGATCCCGCCCACGTCGGCGATCTGGCTCAATGAGGAGCAGGGCAGCCAGCCGCCCTCGAACTGCATCCATAGCCCATCGTCGGTGCCGGCCCAGATCTGCGTCATGCCAGCTTCCAGGCGCACCTCGGCCCAGGTGCGGATGGCCATGCCCAGCTCGGCGATGGGCTCCCAGCGATCGCCCGCCCACTTGGCGGCACCCTGCGGCGTGCCAGCCCACAGGTTGCCTTGGCTATCGACCAGCAAGGCCCAGACGGTGTTCACGGGCAGGCCGTCCTCGGTGGTGTAGGTGGTCCACTGGTCGCTCTCGGGATCTAGGCGGCGCACGCCTTCGGCCACGGTGCCGATCCAGACGGCGCCGTCGTCGCTCTGCGCCAGGGCCATCACCCGGTCCGGTTGTTCCGGGTCCGGCCCTAGGTAGTGGGTCCAACCGCGGTCCACCTCCCACCGAAACGCGCCCTCCTGATCGGTTCCCACCCAGATGGCCTTGGCGCGATCCTCCAGCATACAAAGAGCGCGGCGCGACCCAAAGTCGATGCCGATGGGGATGCGCATGAGCTCGCCCTGGGCTAGGTAGGCCAGGCCACTGTCGCTGCTGAAATAGGGCGTTCCGTCCGAGCGAACCAAGAGGGGCTGATAGAGGGCGCTGGGCAAGCAGTCGGTGCGGTACACGACGGCGCCCACATTGGGGTCGATCTGAGTCATCTGGTCGTCGCCGCCCAGCCAGAGCGTGCCATCTGACACAAAGCTCAGGATGGCGCTGCCGGAGCCTATGCCTGCGCCCTCGAGATCAACGCCTGCAAAGCGGTCGCCTTCCAGGCGGGCAATGCCGGGATCTCCCCAGATCCCTCTGCGTGTCAGCCAGAGGCGGCCGTCTGGCGCCGTATACAGGTCGGCTATGTCGTTTCCCTCCACCCGCGCGGGGATGGTAAGCGGCAGCCAAGTCGATCCGTCATAGAGCGTCACGCCGTGCGACGTTGCCACCAGCAGGCCACGGCCGGGGAGGTGGCTCAGCCAGGTGACGCGATCGCTGGGAAGTTGCCCGCCGGCCACGTCATAGTGGCGCCATCCGTCGCTGGCCAGCCGCCACAGGCCCTCGCGGGTGCCGAACCAGAGCCCGCCGCCCAACTCGTCAGCGGCGTCGACCTGCAGCATGCGCGAGGCGCCGTGGCCCACGGGCGTCTCGCCGCGTGAAAGCGTCGTCCACTGCGCGCCGGCGGCGGCGTTGGGGTCATAGCGCGAGATGCCGCTCTCGGTGCCGAACCAGACGACTCCGTCCACCTGGCCATCGGCTGGCGGCAGCGGCAAGACCGAGAGCACCCAGCCGCTCACCAGACCATCATCCTCGCCAAAGTGCTCCCACAGCGGCTCGTCCTCCGGCTGTTGCCGCAGGTGGTACACCCCATCCAGTGTCGCGAACCAGAGGCCGCCGCGATGGTCGGGCCGAATCTGCTGCACAACGGTAGGCGGCCCCCCATCTGCGGCGTCCACGGGCACGGCGCCGCTAGCGTCATAGCGCACCGCGCCCTCGACCATGCCCACCCAGAGGGTGCCGTCCTCCTCGGCCCAGAGGTCGCGGGCCGCGGCCGCCTGCCGCCAGAGGCCCTCGACGGGTCGGCAGACGGGCTCAGCGCCGCCGCTCAGCGAGGCCGGGCCGCACCGCAGCACGCCATGCACCGACGTCACCCACAAGGCATCCTGGGGTCTGTCGACTAGAAGGGTCGTGGCGCTTTCGATGCGCGCCCAGGGCGCGATTTCGGCAGCGTCCAGCGCCACCGGGTTCCATCGCTGCGCCGTTGCATCCAGCCAGGCCACGCCCATCTGAGTGCCGCACCAGACGGTGCCGTCATCGGCCAGCGCTATCGCCAAGACGGTGCCGCCGGGCAGGCCGTGCTCCGAGCCGTATACCGTGGCCTCCCCGGTGGCCAGATCCAGCCGGACGACGCCACCCCGCGCTGCCATCCAGAGGATGTCTCCGTCGGCCGCGATCTGCGCAATTTCATTGATATCGGCCCAGGTCGACCAGGCCGGGTGAACCGGCGGCGGCTGGATGGTGGTGATCGTCAAAGGCGTCACGGCCGTGGCGGCTTGGGTGGTTACGGTGGGGGCCGCCGTTGCCGGCGGCGTGGCGTCAACGGTGGCGGTGGGCGCCAGCGTCGGGGCAGTGGTCGGGCTCGCCTCGGCCGGCGGCGGCGCAGCGGTTGTCTCCAAAGCGGGCAGGGGGGCATCGCGGGTGCAGCCGACCAGACCCGCGGCATCGACCAGGAGCAGGGTCAGGAGCAGAAGCGCGCCCACAGCGGTGGGTATCCCTCGCAGCGTTCGCCTGGCTCCTTCCATCTGGCCTCCCTGCCGTAGACCTACGGAACTAGGTGATAGACCTGCCGCCAGCCCAGCTGCACCAGCAGCTTGTTGCCCAGGGCCCCCAGGCGCAACCGGCGATCGCGGGCCATGTCCCTCTTGCCGATCAGCCCCGCGACGGCCATGGTCCCCGCGGCTCGCAGCATCTGCCCGGCCGTGCCCAGCGCCGAGGTTTCCTGGGCGATCAACCCGTCGCGGTACAGGCGATGCTCCAATATCGCGGACGAAGCCATGGTGCTGCGGACGTGGTCCAGATTGTAGCGCACCGACGATGGCCGATGGACCACCGTGGCCGTGGGGCTCAGGTAGATCGGCAGCCCGGTCAGGGCGATGGCGGCGCTCAGGGCGACCTCTTCGCCGCCGGCATAGGAGCAGCCCCGCGATCCATAGCGCCAGGGAAAGCCGCCCACGGCCATCAGTGTGTTGCGCCGCGTGGACCAGTTGCCTCCCCACGGGTAGCTGCGCCAATCCTCGCAACGGATCAGTTGGTCGCCCCCCAACGGCAGGTGGCTCCAGATCGCCTCCCATCCCGGCTGGAACACGTCGGGGACCGGATCGGGTACCTCGAGCAGCAGCTGGCCTCCGATGACGCCGGCGCCCGGCATGACCTGCCAGGCTTCGTCCAGGGCCGCCAGCCAGTCGGGCGCTGGCCGGCAGTCGTCATCGATGGAGCAGATGAACTGGCCACGAGCCACCGCGATGGCGGCATTTCTGGCCATGGAGACGCTCTTGACCGGCATGTGGACCAACTGGAGCGCCGGTTCGGCTTGGGATTGGTGAGCATACCAGGGGGCCAGCGCCTGCTGCAGCGGCTCACGGTCGGGCCCATTGTCCGCCACGATCACCTCATAGGCCTCGGGTGGGTACGCCAGCTCGCAGCAGGCGCGCACGGCCTCCACGACTTGGTCGAGGCGCCGATAGGTGGGAATGATCACCGAGAAACGCAGCCCGCTATCATCTCCGGCCGGCCGCGCGATCTGGCTCTCCAGGATTGACGCGATCAGCGCCTGGCGAGCGCGTTTCTCGACGGCGGCAATCTCGTCGCGCGCTGGCGACTGCTTGAGCACCAGCGCATGCGCCGGCGCCGGTCCCTCGGCGCCTGGCAAAAGCACGCATGGCAAAAGGGCCAGTCGTTCCAGGCTGTCGCCTGCCTCACGCAGCCAACTGTTGGTGCCCTCTAGGGGCGTGTCGTCGGCGGTATGTACCCAGACGACGGGCCGCTCCTCGATGTCGCGCCGCACATAGCTCGCGACTGCCGGTGAGAGCCCGTCTGTCGCTCCCGGATCAACCACTGTCACTCTCCTGTTGCTGTGCGTGTCCAGTCTAGGTGATGCGGGCCGAGGCGTCAACGAGAATGTGCGTGGGGCTGTCGCAACGCTAACCTGCCCCCGCCTGCTGCCAAGCGGCGGCTAGGTGCGGCTGCTCCTCGACCAGGATCCTCAGGTAGGCGAGCTCCAGGCCGATCATGTCACGATCTCGCGACCGCAACCACTCCGAGAGCCAAGCCAGGCGGGTGGCGATCACCAGCGGCGCGAACTCTTCCCACGACGCATCAGCGCCCAGCCCGTGCTCGCGGATGGTCCCCAGTAGGGAGGTGACTAGCGCGCCACTCAGGGCGGAGGGCTGTTCCACGCCGGCGCATCCCACCAACATGGCCACGTCGTACAGCTCGGGCTTGACGCCCGAGAACTCCCAGTCGATGACCGCGCCAACTACTGGCGCGCCAACTATTGGCGCGCCAGCAGACGGCGTGCCAACCGGCCCATCCCGCCAGATGATATTCAGCGGATGATAGTCGCCGTGGCAGAGCGCCACCGGCAGACGGGGCAGAGCCGGGTAGAGCCGCTGTCGTACCACCGCCAGCGCTGGATTGACCCCTGGCAGCAGGTCCGGGCGGTGGCGGGTCAGCCCGGCCGCTAGCCCCTCTACGAATCCGCGCAGGTTCCAGGCAGGCCCGCGGACCAGATCGGGCGAGGCGCGGCGTAGGCTCACCAGGAACTGTCCCAGCGCGCGACCGCGCTCGGCGTCCTGCACCCAGTCGGGCCGGGGCAAGGGGGTGCCCGGCAGATAGGGCGAAAGCATCCACAGGGGCCCGTCCGACGCTGCCCCCGCGGCCAGCGACACATGCCCGCGGCCATCCGACCGAGCCCGGTATGGCAACACCGGCAACCCCCGCATCGCCAGCTGCTGCAGCAGGAGCGCCACGCGCTCGCGCCGCTCGGCCGCTTCGGCGGCGATCTGTTCCAGCACGTAGCGACGAGCGCCGCTGTCGCTGACGATCACCACGCGGTAGCGCGAGCGCGCCGGGCTACCGGCCAGCGGCAGGTCGGCCGTGTCGGCCAGTGTCACGCCAAACGCCAGGCAAGCCCGGGCGAGCAGGTCGCGGTGGTACATGGCGCGTCAGTTAGCGGGTTGCGCTGTGGTGGACGGTGGCGACGCCTCGCGCGCGCGCACGCTCCACCACAGGACCACCATAGCCATTCCCATCAACGCCAACGCCGCGCCAACGCCCAGCAGGTCAGCCAGCCATCCCAGCAGCGGCGAGATGGCCGCCATGAGGAGGGTGGTTACTTGCGATTCCACCGAGAGGCCCGAGGCCATCACCTGGTGTGAGATGCGATCGCTGATGTACGAGACCATCAAGGGCCGCCGCAGGTTGTGCAGTGCATAGAGGGCCACAAACACCAACACCGATAGCCCAGCCAGCGAGAGCCAGGCGCTGCCCCCCGCTACCACCAGCAGCACGGCGCCCAGCACAAAGGTGGCGTTGATGGCCGCCTCCAGGCTGTTCAGGCGGTGAGAGAGCCCGTCGGCGCTGCGCGATGCATAGCTGTTCACAAGATAGAGCCCGCAGTAAACCGCGCCGACCAGCACCGCCGTGCGCTGCGTGTCCTGCCAGTTGAGGAAAAAGGGCAGCGCCAGGGCCAAGGCTTCGAGCACGGGCTGCATGTAATCCTTGGTCGCCTTGAAGAACGCGTCAAAGCCCGAGCTGTTCAGGATGGCCCGCAGCGCGTCCGGCGAGCGGAACACCCCCAGGAACTCGTGCAGGGTCGTCTTGAGCCGCCCGCCTAGGTCGCCTTGGGCCAGGGCGCTGATCTCGCCATCCAGCGCGCGGGGATAGCCAAGCAGGTTGATCAGGTCCACCACATAGGGCACCGCCGCGGCCGCAAAGACATAGCGATAGTCGCCGCTGATGAACACCAGGGCCGCGGCCAGCAACGCGTTCAGGGCCGACCCCAGCTGCGACGCCGCCCGCGTGCGCCCATAGTAAGAGACCTTGGCGTCTTGCATGTCGTTCAGCCGTAGGTGCTCTAGGATGAGCGCCTTGTGGGTGCCGGTGCGCAGCGCCTCGCCCACGGCGAAAAAGAGCATCGCCAGCACAAAGGGCCAGAACCCGGGCCAGATAAAGAAGACCAGAAAAGAGACGATATAGATGACAAAAGAGAGGATCATGGCGCGGCGACGACCGAACGTATCCGCCACCATGCTGGCGGGCAGCTCCAGGATGCTGGTGCTCAGGTCGCGGACGCCGTACAAGACGCCAATCTGCAGGAACGTTAGGCCGGCGTCGCGAAAGAACAGGATCAGGTACGGCTCGAAAAAGCGCAGGTTCTTGAGAAAACCGTAGAGCGCAAAGCGAAAAAACATCGGGTCGCGTGTTGCGGTGACGCGTAACCGCTCGCCAGGATCCGGGGCCTTGTCTTGCCCAAGTGATGCCATGTCTCCCTCCGAGAGATGATGCGCTCCGGCGGCGCGGCTAGATCTCTTGCGCCTCCAGGGCGCCCACCGCCGCGATCAACGCCAGCACAATCAAGATGGCCGCTGTGCCCAGGGCCGACGCATTGGTAAAAGGCATGCCCTCGATCAGCGGTGCCACCCCCTCGAACCCCGGACCGATAGCGCTGGCCCAGGCCAGCAGCCCGCTGGGCGCAAAGGCCCCGATCTTGGGGATATAGCTGGCCAGCAGCAGCGCGCCGCTTAGCCCCACGGCGATGCCCGCGGCGGCACCTGCGCTCTTGCCTAGCGTGCTGCCCAGCAACGTGGCGGCGGCAAAGACCAACAGCCAGGTCCAGAGCAGCAAGTTGACCAAGGCGAACGGGCCCACCGGCATCGGCTCGAACAACACCAGCGTGTATAGGTAAGCGCACAGGGCAGCCGCTACCAGGCCGGCGGTAAGCAGCATGGTCTGGGTGGCCATCTTGGCCAGGACGAACGCCCAGCGCGGGACCGGCTTGCTGAGCGCCATCGCCGCCGTGCCGCGCTCCTTTTCAGCTGCTACCGCGCCCATGCCCAGCAGTACCACGCCGGGCAGCAGGAACTGGGTCAGGTTCTTGACATATTGTACCATCGCGTCCGCCGTGCTGGGCTCGGGGATCAGGTCGGCGAACGGCTTGACCTCCTCGATGCTGGCAAAGATCAGTGGCGTGAAATAGGCCAGCAGCGGCGACGAGATCCCCACAAAGAGGAACAATGCCATGGCGATCAGCAGGTGCTTGGTGCGAACGATCTGCAGCAGCTCCTTGCGAACGCTGGCTACCACGGCCGGCCACTGGTCGCGCAGGGTGGGGCTGCGTCGGGCTTGGTCGGGCCGGGGCAGGTCGCCGCGCTGCCGCCACAGCCAGAACAGGCCTGGCAGCGTGACCACCAGGAACGCCAGCTCCATCAACCAACGCGACGAGACCACCTGACCTGCGTAGACCGCGACCATGTCGACCGCGGCGTGATAGGCGATAGCCAGCAGCAGCCATCCCACCGTGCGCCGCTCAAACGCGCGCCACACCATCACTGAGAACGTCAGGTGCAGCCCCATGGCGATGCAGCGCTCCACCGTAGCCAACGCCAGCGTGCTATAGGGCTGCTCCACGTTGATCATCTGCTCGGCGATCTGAGCCATGATGTTCGCATCCAGCCCCAGGGAGCCCAAGTCCACGACGCGCAGCGACAGCAGCGTGACCATGCTGGCCCCCAGGGCAACGCCGCCAATGAACATGGCCTCGATGCCGCCGTGGCCCAGCCCAAGCATCAGGGCGTCCTGGAGTGGCAGGCGCCGTCGCAACAGCGCCAATGCGGCCGCTCGCGCCAGCTCTTCGCACAGACCGGCCGTCAGGCCGAGCAGTAGGGCGGTGCGCCAGAGAGGTGGTCCCTCAAAGCTGCCGGCCTGGGGCAGCAGCCCGATATCGGCCAACCAGTTGTTCAGCGGGATATGCACCGCCTGGCTGCCCACGAACGTCGCCACGCCCACTAGGAACAAGAGCCAAGACGACCACGCCCGGCGCCGCAGGCCGATCGCGGCGAGCACCGGCAAGGCCAGCAGGAACAGCACTGTGATCGTGAGCATGATAATGATCATCTTAGGCGCTCATCTCTAAAAAGATCTCTTCCAGCGAGGGGCGCACCCACTCGAGTCGGTAAAGCGCTACCTCCTGGCGGGCCAGCAGCGGCAGTAGCTCGCGTTGGGCGATGGCTACGTCGTGCACCGTCACGCGCAAGGTGTTGGCATCCCAGGCGGTGTCGGCGACCCAAGGTTGTGCCATCAAAATGTCGGCCAGGTCGGCTCGTTCTGCCCCGTTCGGATCCACCGTGAGGGTGACAGCGTTGACGGCGTACTGGGCCAAGAGCTCCTCCCGCGGGGTCACCTGGAGCAACGTCCCCTGGTGCAGCACGCCAACGGTATCGCAGATCCGGTCCACATCGGCGATGATGTGGCTGGAGAAAAAGACCGTCACGCGGCCGCGCAGCCCGGCTAGCATCCCCAGCACCTCATGCCGGCCGGCCGGGTCCAGCGCGCTGGTGGGCTCGTCCAGCAGCAGAACGCTGGGCTCGTGGATCAACGCCTGGGCAATGCCCAACCGCTGCACCATCCCGCCGGAAAAGCCGCCGATGCGACGCTTGGCCGCCTCCTCCAGGCCGACCAGAGCCAGCATCTCCTGGGTGCGGCGTCGGCGTTGATCCGCGGCCATGCCATAGGAGCGCCCCACATAGTCCAGCAGCTCGATGGGCGTCATCCACTTGTGAAATGCGGGGCTCTGGGGCAGGTAACCGAACTGACGGCGGGTGTTGGCGTCGCCGTTGGTGGCCTCGGCGCCCATGATCCAGGCGCGCCCCTCGGTGGGGTGGGCCAGGCCCGCTAACAGCCGCATGGTGGTGGTCTTGCCGGCACCGTTCCGCCCCAAAAAGCCGAACACGCTGCCGTGGGGCACCCGCAGGTCCAAATGGTCGAGCGCCAGCACGTCGCCGTAGCGCTTGGTCAGGCCCTCCGTGCGGATGGCCCACGAGGCGGTGTGCTCGGCCACTTTACTCATCACGTCCCGCTACGAGATAGACAATGGGGCCGATGATGTTTACCAACACAATGACCACCACCCAGATCCACTTGTCTCCCTTGACCCGCTCCCTCTTGGCCAGGTCCACCAAGGCATAGACCATCAGGCCAATCTGAATCGCGATCAAAGGGAGTAGCAGCAGGATGAGCCGCGTGACGTTGGGCAAGCCTAGGTCCGTGGACATGGTTCTCTCCTCCACCAACGGTTGTCAGACGACGGCTCGAGTATACGAGCCGCGCCCTCCGCGGCAACCTGGCTGGGCGCCGCGCTATCTACCGATACGGCTCGACGGCCTTCTCCAGCGCGTAGAGTTGGTCGGCGCTGGTGATGTCGTCCAGCATCAGATAGAGCCCCCTGGGCCCCAGCGCGTCCAGCATCGGCACCACCTGGTGTTGGCTAACCGACACCATCTGCACCGACTTGCCGGCCTCCAGTATGCGGCGGTACATGGGGAACCAGTACGGATCGTCGCCGCGCGGCACGCCGGGGTTGGGCGTCCACTCGATGGCGTCCAGGCTTTCGATGGCCAGCAGCTGGTCGAGGTGCTGGATGCAGTCGGCGCCATCCAGGTGAAACATGGAGTAATCCAGCCACTGGCATTGCTCCTCCAGCCACGGTGCCACAAACTGGCCGAACATCCGCGGCGAAAGCATGGCCGAGATGTCACACTGGACCTTGGCCATCTTGCCGGGCGCCCACAGCCCAAAGGCACCCCACGCCGCGCTGCCGTCGGGATGGGCGATCAGGTCATAGATGCGCTGGTAGGCCGCGAAAAAGGCCTGGTTGATCTCGCCCAGCCGCGCCTGCACCCAATCGGGCCGCTCGATCAGGTCCATCAGAACCGTTTGGGTGCCGCGCAAAGACGCCAGCGTGTCCAGGTTTTCGATCAGATCGGGGCAGCCCACGAAATAGCGCCCCCGGCTGCGCTCCACGCAGGCCCGAATGACGGCCTCGTGGATTCGCCACCAGCGGTTCTCTGGGTCAAACGCCAACGGCGGAGAGCTCTCGGGATCCTCGATGCAGGGTTGGTACCAGACGGTGTCCTCGGCCAGCTCGGGCTCGGAGCCCAGGAACGTGGCTAGCGATCCGGGGCCGATGTCGGTGCTTACCAGGGGCACCAGGTCGCCTGTCAGGCAGCGATGGGCGATCTGGTGGTGGGCGTGCTCGGCGCGCCAGGATGCATCGGTGTAGCGCTGGGTCAGCGATGTGGCCGGGCCGGGGTCGCGGGTCTGTTCCCACGGTCGGCCCGGCTTGGTCGCCCAGCCGCCGCTGATGACGAATCCCTCACCCCGCCACCAGGCTAGATGGTGCTCTTTGGCTCGTTCCCAGTCCTCATGCCACATACCAACGTCTCCCGCCGTGTACTGGGCCACTCTTACCGTCGCTTGGGCCATACGGCCCAGTGTAGCAGAGCGGCGCCGGCCTGGCAACGTTGTCCCTATCCCGTGGCATTGACGGCGATCGGGCGCCTCGGTAAGCTGGTGGCTGCCAGCAAGAGCAACGTAAAGGGGGCCAGGTGGATACAGACACGATACGGATCATCGGCGATCTGGTGGAGCAGGTGGAGCGCGCCGCAGCCAGCGACGAGAACCAGCGTCGTCGGGCCCATTGGGAGCGCTACTGGGCCGGGACGCCCTCCGGCCAGGATCCCGAGGGGCCGCTGCACACCATGGATATCGGCATCTCTACCTTTGCCCGGCTGCTGGGTTTTGATATCCGCCACTACTATCTTGACACGGGCGAGCAGATCCGCCGCAGCCTGGAGATGCGCCTCTGGCAGTTCGAGCATCTGGACGAGGAGACGCCCATCGGCGTCGGCATCGGCATCAACCCCATCGGCTGCGTGCTCGAGCCCAGCATGTTGGGCGTGCCGTGCGAATATCCGCCCGATCTCGAGCCCTGGGCCCTGCACGACCATGTCATCGTCGAGAACGAGGCGGAACTGGATGCCCTGCCCCTGCCTGACTTTCGCACCGCCGGCGCCATGCCCGACGCCTTTCGCATGTACGATGAGGCGCAGAGCCTTCTGGTGGCGGCCGGGGCGGGCCATTGGCACGTGGGGTTCCCCGCGCCCATCCGGGGCATCCTGGGCCTAGCGCAGGCCCTCCGCGGGCCCCACGA
>DAIRUQ010000075.1:0-4833 GCA_036803245.1 Chloroflexota bacterium
ACCGTATCGCCTAGTCCTAGGTCGAACGCCAGTGCCTTCAGGCCGATCTCGGTACCGCGGTAGGTGCCGGCCAAGCACAAGACGGGCGGTTGCGCGTCGGCCGGCATCCCCCGGCAGACGATCTGCCAAGCCCGGAGCAGGGTGACGTGGTCTTTGGATGCATGCAGGTTGGCGACCATGCCGGCCACCAGACGGTTAGGGGAGAGGCCCAGGCGCTGACGCCAGGATGCGGCGGGAGGGTCGAGGGACACGCCGTTGTGGACGAGCTGGACGCGCTGGGCCGGCATGCCCTGCTGAAGGGCCCAGTCGACACCGACGCTCGCGTTGGCCACCACCACGCTGGCCCTGCGGAGGGCGTAGCGCTCCACCCATTCGGCAAAGTAGGGGCGACCGTCATCCCGTTGTCCCCAGATGCACGCGCGGGCTCCAGCCAGGCGCCACGTCAGGGCACACGCCACGTTTGCGCGGATGGTATAGGCGACCAGAATGTCGCAGCGCTCGCGGCGGAGCTGGCGGGCGTAACGCAGCAACGCGACGGCGTTCTCGCAGCCTCCCAGCGCGGAGCGGGCGCGATCTACCAGACCGCGAGCGCCGCGACGCCTTTGGCGCCAGGCCTCGCGAAACCCGGGCAAGCTGCGCCAAGGGATGCCAGCCTGGTCACACAGCGCGGTTACCCGACCGGGCTCGCCCATGCCCAGAACGCGGACATCGGCCCCGGTGGACTGTAGGTGACGGGCGAGATGGAGCGCCTGACGTTCGGCGCCGCCCAAGCGCAGGCTTCCCAGGGCTATGCCTACGCGGATGCCCCCCAGCGGGCTGGGCTCAGCCGGCACGGCGTTGCTCCAGCGCGGCCAGGAGATCCTCGATCTGGGCCTCTTCGCCCCACATGTGGCCTTCCACCCAACGTAGCGTGCCTGCATCGGGATCGCCCTCTAGCACCCAATGTCCGGGGCAGCGGTGTTGGCCCCAGCAGGGGGTGGTGTAGCTGATCTCGCAAAGGGTATGGCGGTCGCCGTCATAGAGGCCGTCGATGGAGCAGCTTTGCATCGAAAGAGTCTGGGCGGCGCGGAACGCGAGCCGCACAAAGCCGAGATCGATGCCGCTGGGGTCGCGATCGAGCAGGTTGCTGCCGCTGGCACGAAAGTCGTTGGGGCGGTTGTACCGGCGGCGGCCCCAGGCACGGTTTCCGATGATGTTGACTCGGGTATCATACGGGTTACCGGGCAGAAACTGCTGGAAGAGCACATAGCCGGTCTGCGACTCGCGGCCGTTGTCGCGGAGCGCGGGGATGGAGCCACGCAGAAGCAGCCGGGCAGCATCCTTGGCTCGTTGTGGGAGACTTCCCCCTGGCCTGGGGCCGTCGCCCAGGCTCAACACGCGATGTGTGAAAAGGTAGTGGATCCAGGCGCGGGCCTCGTCGGCCGTGCGGACTAGGTGGACGTTGCTGGAGCCGGCCCCTGACGCTAGTTTAAGCACCAGCGGGTAGGGCGCGTCCTGCGCCCACGCCAGGGCGGCCGCGCGATCGAACCAGACCCAGGTTTTCGGGGTTGGAATGCCCGCTGCCTTGAAGAGGAAGGCTTGGGCGATCTTGTCGTCATAGTGCCAACAGGTGTGCCAATCCGGATAGACCACTAGTCCGAGCTCCTGCTCGACGACGGGCAGCAGCCTTCGCGCGATCCGCCCCATGCCATCGAAATGCGCCCAGCGCCACATGAAGGCATCGCAGCCCTGGAGCTGGTCCAGAATGTCGGCGCGACGCACGTCCACCCAGCGGACGGTATGGCCGGCTGCCTCCAGGTACTGTGCCCAGCGCGAGGAAGCCGAGTCCTCCAGCGGGGGTTCGTCGGCGGGCGTATAGTCGTCGGGGTGGATGGCGACGGTGTAGGCATGTGCAGCTTGGGGCATGGCTAGAAATCCTCGACTACATGGCAACGTGCGATGAGCGGCGTAAGCCGGCTGTTGACATCGATGCGCCTCGTCTCTGGCTTGTTCACGTCGGGCATGGCGAACAGCTCCACCTGGGGCCAGAAGGCGCGTAACACCCAGTAGAACTCGCCGGCCGACCACTCGCGCACGTGTCGGTCATAGTCTGGCGGGCCGGCGTGCCCTAGGGCGCGTTCGCGCAGCCGGTTTGGGGTCGTGATCAGCGCGCAGGGCGCCAACGCCCGGCACGCACGCAGAAACGATGCATAATCAGCGATATGCTCGATCACCTCGATGGCGACAACCATGTCAAAGGGGCCGTCGTCGGCGGTGATGGGACGCTGCACATAGTCGATTCGTGGGGAGGGGCGGTTGGCCCTGGCCCACTGGTGCGCGCCGTCATCATACTCGGAGCAGACAATGTGCCGGCTGGGATCGGTCGCGGCTTCAGAGGCAAAGAGGCCGGTCCCCCCGCCGAGCTCGGCGATGCGCTTGGCGGGGCCCAGCAGGTCGACGACGGCGCGATTCAGCGCGATGATATTGGGCCACTCGAAGGGACCCCCGACGGCAACGCGAGCGCGCTTGGTCTCGAGATTGCCAGGCCCGGACTCGGCGTTTTCGATGTAGGGTACCGCCGGCGGCTCAGCGTCAAGCTCCGAGGCTGGCAGGCGTCGGAGCTCGAGTCCGGCCTGGGCCAACGACCCTCTCAGCCATCGCTTGGCCGTCTGAGCCACTGAATGGTGTGTCACAGCCGTCACGCACTGCCTTTCTGCTCAACGCCCCACTGGGCGCGGAGGCGGATGGGCGCACGAGAGCGGATCGACCCCTCGGTGGTGCTCTCGACTCGAAAGGAGAGGCAGTCGCCCACGCGGTCGTGCAGAATGTTGAGGCCATCGCCCAGCCAGACGGAGACATGGTAGACGCCGTCGTTCAATAGATTGCTAGGGAGGAGGGCGGTGATGACGGATCCGCCGTCTCTCAGATCGAGAGGAGCGTCGTCATCGGTGTTGGTCAGATGGAGGAGCAGGCGACCCAGCGCGTCTCGAATGGAGATGCCGACGATGCAGCTCGCGTCGTTCACGACGGGATCCACGCCAAACCGGAAGCGGACCGGCTCGCCGTAGGCAAAGCGAGATCCGAGGCGGCCGTCAGCTTGGCGCGTCTCCAGAAAGGTGACGCGCATGGGCCCGTCGCCTTTGCGATCCCCAGACCAGTTGCGAAGGTCGACGTGACCGTCGTGCTCGCGGGAGGTTGCCTCGTGGAGATAGGCGGTGATGACGTCGGCGCTGGGGCCAGTGACGGCGATCTTGCCGTCGGCGATCAGGATAGCGCGAGGGCAGAGGGACGCGACCGCTCCCATGTTGTGGCTCACAAACAGCACGGTTCGCCCCTGACCGGCCACCTCGCTCATCTTGCCCAGGCACTTTTGCTGAAAGGCGGCGTCGCCCACGGCCAGTACCTCGTCGATCAGCAGGATCTCGGGCTCCAAGTGCGCCGCCACGGCAAAAGCGAGACGGACCTGCATCCCACTCGAGTAGCGCTTGACCGGCGTGTCGAGGAATTGCTCGACGCCGGAAAACTCCACGATCTCGTCGAACTTTTTTCCTATCTCTTCGCGGCGCATGCCCAGAATGGCGCCGTTGAGGTAGACGTTCTCGCGACCGGTGAGCTCGGGGTGAAAGCCGGTGCCGACCTCTAGCAGGCTGCCTACGCGGCCGCGCAGTTCCACGCGGCCGGTGGTGGGCTCGGTGATGCGCGAGAGGATCTTGAGCAGGGTGGACTTGCCGGCGCCGTTGCGGCCGATGATGCCGACGACCTCGCCTCGCTGAACCTCGAACGAGACGTCACGCAGGGCCCAGATGATGTCGTTCGAACGTGTTGACATGTGCGCGCTGGAACGCTGAAGCGCCTGCCGGACGCGGCGGATGGGCGCGGTGAGGGCGTCCATGGCAGTCTCGGTAAAGCGCTGGTAGCGCTCCTGTTTCGCGCCGATGCGGTAGCGTTTGCCAAGGTTTTCAACGCGTATGGCGATGTCAGACACTGCTCGCTCCGGTCGAATCATGGGGACACAGATGGGCGCAGATAGACACAGAAACGTCAGCGATCTCGATATGGTTTGGCTTCTGGGCTAGCTCTCTGCTTGAATCCACGCCAGGGGCCCCTTCCTGGTGTTACCATAAACTTTGCGTTTGATCTGTGGTCGAGGTCCAAAGTTGAGCACGAGACCTACCTCACACGGGGTGGCCTTCAGGTAGTTGAGCAGCTAGGCTTCATGCTCAGGAAGCATCGTGCGGACGGCTTTGAGCTCAACCAGCACCCGCTGCTCTATCAGGAGATCCGCAAAGTACTTCCCTACGAGATCCCGACCATAGTATACGTTGATGGGGGCTTGGGTGACCACGTGCAGCCCCAGCCGTCGAACCTCGATGGCCATGGCGTTCTCATACACTCTCTCAAGGAAGCCATATCCAAGCGCGTTATAGACGCTGTAGAAAGCCTTGATGATCTTGCCGGTGGTCTGAGCATCTTGGCCATCATTCTGTGTGTATCTGTGTTCATCTGTGTCCTGCGCGTGGTTCGCTGTCATCGGGTCTCTCCCAGCTCCGGATGTGACAGAGGTGATGCCTCGCCCACGCTCTGTTAGCCGTTTGCTAAAGGTCACAGGATCTCCCGCGACGCTGCTCCCCGGTGCTAGCTGGTGACCGCCTACTTGGCTGCCCCACTTTCATGCGCCGCGAGGCGGCCTAGAACGCTCACGAACGCGTGGACGCTCTCGGTCCCGTCAAGCCTCATGGCGGCGTCAAGGAGCGCGTCGGCTTCGCGCTGTGGGTAATCACACCAGGCGACCAGCTTGTCGGCGATGGCCTGGTCGCTGAGCGGGTTCTCGGGCGAGCCCAGCGGGTGCTCGAT
>DAIRUQ010000075.1:4933-14010 GCA_036803245.1 Chloroflexota bacterium
CGGCGATGGCCTGGTCGCTGAGCGGGTTCTCGGGCGAGCCCAGCGGGTGCTCGATCGTGCAGGCATGCACGGTGCCGTCCGCCATGGTCACCTCCATCGAGCCGCCATAGGAGGCGCCAGTCGGGTCACTGGGCTCCTCGCCCAGGATGATGGTGGTGGCAGCCTGCAGCCGCTGAATGAGGGGATCGTCGGTGCGCTCCGGGCGCATCTGACGCGTCCCCAAGGTGCCGTCCACCAGGGCGGCCGCGGCGCAGTAGGGCGTGCTGAATTCGTACGTCTTATAGTAGCGGTGCGGCCCCACCGTGTGCGCCGGGCCGCTGCCGGAGAGCGGGCCTCTGAGGGTGATCGATCTGATCTGCTCGAGAGAGCCTCGCACGTTCTGGTGGAGGCTGATCGCTGCATCGACACAGGCGTGCGTGGAACGGCAGGAGGGATAGGGCTTGTTGTACGTCTGGTGCAGCGAGTGGCCGAGAGCCGACGGTGGGCGAAAATCGAACTGCTCGCTGGCAAAGCACTCTGGGTAGGAGCCAGGGTACCCTGCGCGGGCCAGCAGGGCCGCCTCGATGCCCGCTCGCGACTGTTGCGCGGCCGTCAGGTTGTTGGTCTCGAAATCTTGAGCGCCAGAAGCGGGTGCGGCGAACCCGGCTATCTGGAGCGACAGCCGTGCCGCTTCGGGGGCCAGGGCCAAGGCGTAGGCAGCAGTGGCCGCCGCGCCGAATCCATCTGGGCACGCGCCGTTGGGGTATTGCACGCCGGTCGCGATGTCATACCCGACCGCAACGGCCGTCAGTAGCTCGCGTCCGCTCAGTCCAGCTTCCTGGGCCAAAGCCAGGGCGGCGGGCACGATGACTCGGCCGGGGTGATAGGATCCTCGTTGTATCTGCCCGCTGGGGTGCCCATCGTTGGCGTCATGGATCTGAGACAGCGCCGTGCCGGCATAGGCCGCGTAGGCGCAAGCGGTCTGTGAGGCGATCCCAGGTACGCGGCAGCGTCCCGGCAGCCCGCACCTCTCAACGAACGCCAGGATGGCTCTGCCTTCGGGGGTGGGGATGCCCGCCAGCAGGCTGACCGCTGCGTCAAGGACGGCGCGCTTGGCCTGATGCAGGGTGCTGGCATCAAGCTGCTGCCCATGGCGCGCCGAGAGGGTCCACCCAACCATTCGGCCGACCACATCACGGTACCAGAGCCCGGGCGAACGGCGCGGATCCCGGTTGGCGACGGTGGCGTCTTCTTGTTGTGATGTCGAGTGCTGCAACGGGAGTTCCTCCTGTGCATGGCGGGGTTGCGCTTGCCCAAGGCTGATGCGACCTCGGGCACGTGCGAGCCTAGACGACGTCGGCAAAGGTTCTTTCCATCCGTCGGAAATAGTAGGCCCCGCTCACCAAAAGCACCAGCGCCGCTCCCACAGATACCGCTATCAGCGGGCCCGGGCTGGTCTCGGTGCCCAGCAGCGCCCAGCGGAACCCTTCGATGACGCCGGCCATAGGGTTGAGGCCGTACAGCGCCCGCCACGCCTCCGGCACGATGCTGGAGGGATAGGTGACCGGCGAGGCAAACATCCAGAACTGGACCAGGAACGGGACGGCGTATCGGACGTCGCGGTACTGCACGTTCATGGCCGAGAGCCACAGCCCCACGCCCAGCGCGGTGATCAGGGCCAGCAGCAAAAAGGCCGGCAGCCAGAGCACATGCCAGGTGGGGGCGATGCCGTAAAAGGCCATCATGCCCAACAAGACGACAAAGGCGATGGCAAAGTCGATGGCCGGCGGGATCACCGAGGCCAGCGGGATCACCAGCCGCGGAAAGTAGACCTTGGTCAGGAGGTTGGCGCTGCCCACTAGCGAGTTGGACGAGTTGGTCATCGCGTTGGCAAAGTAGGTCCAGGGCAGCATGGCGGCGTAGGAAAAGATGGGATACGGCACGCCGTCGGACGGAATCTGGGCCAGCCGGCCAAAGAACAGGCTGAACACAACCATGGAAAAGAACGGCTGGATGATGGCCCAGGCTGCGCCCAGAATCGTCTGCTTGTAGCGCACCGAGATATCGCGCCACGCCAGAAAAAAGAGCAGGTCGCGGTACTCCCAAAGCTCACGCAGCTTGAGGCCGGTCCACCCGCGAGAGGGCTCGATGACGATGGTGGGGGCAGGAGCCGCGGCAGCGTCTGAACGCTCGAATGTGCCAACGTTGGCGCGTTCCGCTGCCTGGGTTTGTTCAGTCGTTGGCGCCTGCATTCGCTCGGGCCTCATCGATCACCATAGCGCAAGCTAAGCAGAATCGACCGAGCCGTCGACCGTTCGTGTCGATCTGGCGTGATCATAGTTGACGCGTAGGGGGGCGTCAAAGGAGAGGCTTGAGGCGGACGAGGTTGACGGGGCGAGCTGGCCGCCGCTAGAATCGACCCGCGGCGGGGGGCTCCTGGTTGGCAAAGGCCCTGGCTCGAGAGGGAGGATGAGGCGATGAACGGTGCCGAGGCTCTGGTGCGTGCGCTCAAGGCGATGGGGGTTCCCTTTATCGCGGCATTGTGCGGCAACGGGCTGGATCCGTTGCTGGCGGCCGCCGACCAGGCAGCGTTGCCCATCATTGACACCCGTAACGAGCAGGCGGCCTCCTATCTGGCCGACGCCTACGCCCGCCTCACGGGGCGTCTGGGCGTGTGCGCGGTGAGCAGCGGCATCGCCCACGTCAACGCGCTGGCCGGCGTGGCCAACGCCTGGTATGACGGGGCGCCGCTACTGCTGATCTCTGGCTCCAGCCCTTCGGAGGGGCTGGGACGCGGTGTCTTTCAGGATATGGATCAGATCACGTTGGCCCAGCCGTTGTGCAAGCATGCCGAACTTGTAACCAGAGCCGATCGGATCCCCCAAGCGCTGCGCGCGGCGGTGGGGGCGGCGACGAGCGGGCGGCCCGGTCCCGTGCACCTGACGATCACGGTGGACGCGCTGGAGAGCGATCTCGCGGCTGAGAACGAGGCCATGCACGGGCAGTCTCGGGAGGGTGATGATGCGCCGGACGGCCTCTCGGATGACGAGAACGCCCGAGCGCTCGCGCTCTTGGCCGAGGCGCAACAGCCCTTGATCGTAGCGGGGAGCGGCGTGTTCTACGCCGGGGCGGGCGAGGCGCTGCAGGCGTTCACGCGCCGCACGGCTATCCCGGTGGTGACGCCCATCTGGGACCGGGGCGTGGTCGATGCAGCCTGGAATACCTACGTGGGCGTGGTTGGCGCGGCCAGCGGTGAGCCGGACCTCTTGGCGCAGGCCGATCTTCTGCTGCTGCTGGGCGCGGCGGTGGACTATCGCGTGCGCTACCTGGACTCGCCGCCGCTGCGAAGCGACTGCAAGGCCGTCTGGGTGGGTAGAGGAGCATCCCCGCCATGTGCGCTCAATCTGGCGATGGACGCTGACATTGGTGTGGTGCTGCGCCGATGGACCGAAGCCTGGACCAGCGCCCCTCACGCGGCGTGGCTGGAGCGCGCGCGGGACGCGCACCGCCGGTTCTATCAGCGCTGGCAGCAGGCAGAGGTTCTCTCTGACGGTGATGGACCCATGGATGGGGGAGCGTTGGTGCGGGTGCTGGCAGCAGAGATGGCAGCTATCGATGCGGAGCCGGTGTTCCTGGTGGATGGCGGCAATATCGGGCAGTGGGCGCATATGCTCTGGGCCGGCGGTCGCTACCCGCGGCACTGGCTGACCTGCGGCGCCAGCGGGGTGGTAGGATGGGGCGTGCCGGGCGCGATGGCGGCTCGGTTGGCCTATCCTGAGCGACGGGTCCTGGTGCTCAGCGGCGATGGGTCGGTGGGGTTTGGACTGGCCGAGTTCGAGAGCGCCGCGCGGCAGGGGATTCCGTTCGTGGCCGTGGTGGCCGATGACAGCGCCTGGGGGATCGTCGCCAGCGGCCATGACCGCCGCTATGCCAAGCGGCTGTCGTGTGAGCTTGGTCCGGCGGACTATGCTGGGGCTGCGGCCGCGTTAGGCGCGACGGGGGTGCATGCCCGAACGGCCCGTGAGTTGCGCGAGGCCGTCAGGGAGGCGTGGGCGCGATCGTGTCCGACGTTGATCCAGGTGCCGATCGAGCCGGGCGGACCGACGGACGGGTAGCGCCTCGGCGGCACCGTCTAGCGCCCCCGGGCGGCCCAGATCGCGCCGGCGCCGTTGACAGACGCGAGCATTCATCGACAATAGCCGGTGTCCAGGCGGAACGATCTCTCAAGAGAGCTGTACGTTGCAGCGACGAAAGGAGCCCACGGGCGCGATTCAGCCGCAGGGTTGACAATGCAGGTCGCAGTCTCATCCGACTCTTTGTCTGCTCTGGAGGTACCGGTCCATGCATACCCACACTCGCCCCAGCCACTGGCGGAACCTCTGCCGCGTCTTTGCCATCGTGTTGTTCACACTCCCGCTCGCGCCTCGCTCGTTCTCCGTTGCGCAAGGTGCTACGCCGAACGCCGATTGCCCCTCCCACATTCGCATCGAAGGTCCCACGGATGGATCGGTGGGCACCTACTATGGATTCTCGGCGACGGTGTCGCCCGAGACTAGCTATCTCTCGCTAGAGATCGCTTGGTACGTTGATGGGGTCCTGCAGGGTCTGCCAGATTCGGCGAACCCGTCGCGGCAAGAGTTCTCGTGGACCACAGGCGGCACCAAGACCGTCAGCGTAACCGTCTATGCCACGGAGCTCGGTGGCCGGACCTGCAACCCCATCAGCCAAGAGCACACCATCCTCATCAGCCCTATGCCCGTGGCCGAGGCGCCCCTCGAAGCGTACCGGTTGGCAGCGCAGCTACTTGAGGAGCAGCGAGCCGTGGCGCCCAACTGGGCCGATGCCTCGTTCTATGACACGGTGGGCCCTGACTCGGCAGGAGCGGTCACCCCGCTTTATCGCCCCGGCATCGTTGGCCCGGCTTACTATGAGTTTCAGGTCTACGGACCGACCGATCCCAACACCCACCGGGGATATATCATTGTCTCCGCCGGAGAACACGATCATCCGATCCCGAACTGGTCGACCGGGTGCCATTACCAGCAGCCCGGCGATTGCGCATTCGACTATGTGGGGTGGTCGCCCACCAGGCGGATGCGAGTCGAGTCTAGCGGGACCGCGGACAAGTTCTACAAGCTTGACACCCTCTCGTACGTGGCCGAAGACATCAACGCGGTGTCGACAGGGCAGCCGGTGGCTTTTGTCGGCGACGTGCCGCCCAGGCTGACGCTGCCAGATGGCTGGGCGGAAAACCCACCACCGCTGGTGACGGCGAACTGGGTTCCTACGATCACGGAAGGGATCGACCAGTCGCAGGAGAACTCGCCGGTCACGTCGACGCTGGTGGTAACGCCTACTGTGATTGGGGAGCCCACCTTGGGCGTCTGGGAAAGCTGGAGTGCCCTCAAGACCGGCTACACGGCGAGCTACCAGCCACTCCTAGGTGCGTTGGAGGCGAGCGCCGCGCCCGAGTGGGAGGCGCTGCGGATCCAGTCTGCCCACGGGCACGTCTTGCGCAAGGGCGAGAGTGTCGCCTTTCCGCTGCCCTACCCGAACCCGAGCCCCGTGCCCAGTGGGCCGGCCTGGGACCAGGGGCTAGTGACCGTCCAGCCTGAGACGCCCAGCGGCCTCGGGCCACGTCTGGTGATCACCGCTGTGGAAGATGTGTTCGACCAGGGTGTGCCCATGACCGTCACGGTGACCTATGCTGGGAGCACGGTCGAGCACCTCCGGGTCATCGTGCTGAACGAGCCGGAACCTGGCATCTATCTGCCCCAGTTGCTCCGCTTTGGGTTGGCAGGTACTGCCGCAGAGGCGCCAGGCGCCATGGGGGAGCTATTGTCCGAGTCGGCTGTCGTGTCGCCCCAAGCCTATACGCCCGGTGTCGTCGCTGCGGATGGCTACACCTACTGGTTCGTGGGTGGCACCCAGACCGAAGCCGATGCCTTGCAGGCGTGGTACGATCAGTATGACGTCCCCGGTAGCTGCAAGAGCGGCTGCGGCCCAACGGCTTGGGCCATGCTCATCGCCTATGGCGACAGGCAGGCCCACCTGGGCACGAACAGCGCCTGGGCCGGCCGCACCGGTCTCTACCGTACCAATGGTGGGCGGGGTGATCCCGCCGCAGTCGCCCCCACCGGCATGGATGACGGTGTCAAGAACATGGTGGAAGAGATCCGCGCTGATGTGATGACCTTTTGCAACGCCTTCAACAGCAGCGGCGCCACACAGCCCTTTACGATGCACCTGGTGGGCAACTATCTCAACGGACGCACGGGGGCCAGTGTGCGCACCTGGTACCTTCCCGCGGGCTTTAGCGTGACCGGCGCCGATGGCGATGCCGTCCGCAGCGCCGCCCGCAACGTCATCCAGAATGAGGGGGACTGGCGGCGACCGACAGTGATCGGCACCGGCTTCTTTTCGCACTACCCACTGGCCTATGGGTACCGCCAGAAGCTCAAGCAGGTATGCACCACCAGCTACATGCTTGTGAATGGCAAGATGACCTGGGTCACGAACTGCTACAACCAGTTGCTCAAAGGGTTCTATGTCAACCAAGGCTGGGGCGATGGTACCGGCGAGTGGGTAAGCACCGACATCTGGTTCAACGGGCGTCTCACGCCCCAGGTGACGGGTGCCAACGACATCGGGTTTTACCGCTCGGCCGACGATCGCTACTACTTTGACACAGATCACGACCTTGCGGGGCAGTTCTCGTTCCAGTATCCAGCGGGCACGCTGCCGTACGCCGTTCGGCCAGTGGTGGGCGACTTTGATCGGGATGGCGTGTTGGACGACCTGGCGCACGTGGTCCGTTCCGAGTACTGGCAGAGCAGCAAGCGGTATGACTGGTACATTGACGAGGACGCCAACGGATCGATCGAGCGTATCCTGGACAAGCCCATCGGCCACCCCCCAGGCGCATGGCCGATGGTGCTGGACCATGACCGCGATGGATTCGTGGATGATATTGCCCTGTACTCGCCGGATACCTACTCGTATGGCTATATGTGCTATGAGGACTATTGCCAGGGGTATGCCTCCGGCGGGGACTATTGGCTGCCCGTGAGCGGCGATTTTGACAGGGATGGCGATCACGATGATATTGCGTTCTACTCGATGGCGATGCACTCGTGGGCGTTTGACATGGACCATGATGGCGACTGGGACGGTGGTGCGCTGAACTGGCCCAGCCCGGCGGGGGATGATGCTCTACCCTTTGCTGGGGATCTCGACCAGGATGGCGTCGTCGACGACATCGGGCTGTTCGATCCCGCCTACCAAAAGTGGTGGTTCGACTATGACCACGACGGCAACACGAACGACAGTGGCACGGGATGGGGGATGGCGGGCGACTTGCCCTTTGCGGGGAATTTCTGGCAGAACTGAGCGCATCGAGTCCGCTGGGTGTGATGGCACATGCCGCGGCCGCCCCGAAAGGGCGGCCGCGTGCAAGATGGGTGTTGCCGGCCGGCGGCGCCCCCGCAGGGTGGTGTCGCCATGCAGTATTCATGTTTGACAGGGGCGGGGGTGGCGCTATAATAGGCTTCGGCTCGGGGAATCCAGGTTGGGCCACTGTCCGCACTGGGCCTCGAGGTTGGTCATCTGGGCCGCTAGCTCAATTGGCAGAGCAACTGACTCTTAATCAGTCGGTTCCAGGTTCGATTCCTGGGCGGCTCACAGGGGACGGGGCTGACGGCGTCGCGCGCGAGCCCTGGGATCCGGGACGCTTGCGGATCCTAGCCACACGCTGATCGTTCACGCGACAGGGCCGGCACCCTGGCTGGCGATGGGGAAGTGTCGGAACTGGCAGACGAGCGTGACTTAGGATCACGTGGAGCAATCCGTGAGAGTTCAAATCTCTCCTTCCCCACCTTTCGAGCGGAAGTGGCTCAGTGGTAGAGCATCTCCTTGCCAAGGAGAGGGTCGCGAGTTCGAATCTCGTCTTCCGCTCTCGGCATGTTTCTCGGTGACATCCGGTGCGCCGGGTCTTTAGGCTGGTTCACGGGCGTTGCCCGCGAACCAGCGTTTTGGTGTGTCTGACCGTCCATCCACAAGGAGCTGACGTTGAAGGTCTCCACAGAGTCCATCGCTACACGTGAAGTCGAGCTTACCATCGAGCCGGATCCCCAGGTCGTGCAGCGGGCCATGCGCCAGGCCGCCCGTCGCCTCTCTCAAGCGCGTCCGGTGGCCGGCTACCGGCCAGGCAAGGCTCCCTACGCCTTGGTGGAGCGGACCTTTGGGCATGAGAGGATCCTCAACGAGGCGCTGTACCATCTCGCCCCAGAGCTGTACGAGCAGGCCATTAACGAGGCCGAGCTCAAGCCCTATGCCCAGGGCCAGCTCGATGTCGAATCGGAGGAGCCGCTGGTGCTCAAGGCCAGCGTTCCTCTCGAGCCGACCGTGACGTTGGGCGACGTCGATGCGCTCTCCGTCGCGCCCGAGCCCGAGGTCGCCGTCAGCGAGGAGCAGATCGTCGAGGAGCTGGAGAGGCTCCAGCGGGCCCATGCCGAGCTCGAGCCGGTGGAGCGGCCGGCCGCCCAGGGTGATGTGGTGCAGACGACCATTCTGGGCACCGAGGGCGAAGAGACGGTCGTTGACCGGCGTGACGTCCAGCTGATGCTCGACGACACGACGCCTCCTCCCGGCTTTGCCGAGGCGGTGGCCGGCATGTCGGCCGAGGAGACTCGCGAGTTCACGCTGACCTATCCCGATGACTATGACGAGGAACGCTTGGCGGGCAAGGCGGTCCAGTTCTCAGTGACGGTTTCCACGGTGTACCAGGTCGATACGCCAGAGCTGGATGATGACCTGGCCAAGACGGTGGGTGACTATGAGACGCTGGACGACCTGCGCGAGGCTGTGGCCGAGAACCTCAAGAGCAGGCTCGACGCCGAGGCCCGGCAGCGGGAGGCCGACGCGGCCGTCGAGGCGCTGGTGGGCGTTTCCGAGGTCGAGTACCCCGCTGCGGCCCTGGAAGACGAGATCCATAACGAGCTGCACCGCTTTGAGGCGCGCTTGGGCCAGTCCGGGCTCAACCTGTCGGTCTACCTGCGGCTTTCGGGGCAGACCATGGAGCAGCTCCAAGAGGAGATCCG
>DAIRUQ010000076.1:0-11868 GCA_036803245.1 Chloroflexota bacterium
CGATCGTCCCTACGTTCACATGCGGCTTGGTGCGCTCAAAGACCTGCTTGCCCATACTGTTCCCCCTTCAACTCACATCACGGCGCCGGCACTGCCGGGCGACCGGTCATAAGCACAACCCTTCTATTATAGCAAAGGGCTGCCCTATCCCCAAAATCCCTACATCCCACACTCTGCGCCGCTAGAAACCGCTCCCGAGGATCCGCTCGGTCACCTCGGCGGGCACAGGCGCATAGCGCTCAAACTCCATGGTAAAGGATCCCCGCCCCTGGCTCGATGAGCGCAGGTCGGTCGCATACCCAAACATTCCCGAGAGCGGCACTCTGCCGCGAATCGCCTGCAAGCCTCCGGGCAGCAACTGCATGCTCGTAACCTCGCCACGGCGGGCGTTCAGGTCCCCAATCACGTCGCCGGTGTGCTCTTGCGGCACAATGACCTCTACCTTCATCACCGGCTCTAGCAGCACCGGCGCGGCACCCGTAAGCGCCTTCTGAAAAGCCATCGCCGTCGCCCGGTGAAACGCCGCTTCCGTCGAGCTCTGGTCCAAGTAGCCTGCGCTCACCAACCGCACCCGCACATCCACCAGCGGAAAGCCGGCCAACGCCCCACCAGAAAGCGACTCTTCCGCCGCCACGCGGATGGCCTCACGGAACGGTTTTGGCAAGGCCTCCGGAGGCAGCTCGTCGGCGAACTGGAATCCCTCGCCGGCCGGCGACGGCTCCACCACCAGGCCGACCCGGGCGTACTGAGCCTTGCCCAGTGCCTGAAAGTCGATCTCTTCCTCGGCCTGCACAGCTCGCGTCACCGTCTCGCGGTAGGCCACCTGCGGGCGGCCCACCTTGGCCTCGACGTGGAACTCGCGCACCATCCGGTCAACGAGGATCTCCAGGTGGAGCTCGCCCATGCCCGAAATGATCGTCTGCCCCGTGTTCTCGTCGGTGCTCACCCGAAAGGTGGGATCCTCATCGGCCAAAGCGCGTAACGCTTCGTCGAGCTTGTGCGAGTCCGCCGTAGTGCGCGGCTCGATAGCCACATAGATGACCGGCTCGGGAAAGCGGATTTGCTCCAGCACCACCGGCGCGCTCGGGTCACACAGCGTATCGCCGGTAAAGCTGAACTTGAGCCCGCCAACAGCGGCGATATCGCCAGCCGCCACCGCATCGACCTCCTCGCGGTGGTTGGCATACATCCGCAGGAGACGACCGATTCGTTCTTTTCTAGCCTTGGGAGAATTGTGGGTCGAGGAGTTGGAGCGCAGCCTGCCAGAGTAGACACGCATGTAGGCCAACCTGCCCACAAAGGGGTCGCTGACGATTTTGAACACGAGGGCGCTAAATGCCTCCTCGGCGTCAGCATGGCGCACCACGGGCTCGCCGCTATCCGGGTGCACCCCTTTGATAGGCGGCACGTCCAGTGGTGAGGGCAGGTAATCTACGATGGCATCTAGAACCGGCTGTACGCCCTTGTTGCGAAGCGACGCGCCACATAGCACTGGCACCAGCTTGTTGGCCAGCGTTGCGCGGCGGATTGCAGTCCGCAACTCCTCAGAAGTGATCTCCTCGCCTTCCAGATACTTTTCCAGAAGGATGTCGTCGGTCTCGGCCACCGCCTCGATCAGCTCTTGCCTCTTGGCGGCCACCAGTTCGGCGAGGTCGTCCGGGATCGGGCCGCGTTGGGCTTCCTTGCCTAGCTCATCGCTATACAGCAGGGCCACGCTCTCGATCAGGTCCACCACGCCCACAAATGAGGATTCACTTCCCACGGGCACCTGTAACGAGACAGGTACAGTTCTCAGGCGCTCTCGAATCGAGTCGATCGAACGCCAGAAGTCGGCTCCCGTGCGATCCATTTTGTTAATAAAGCAGATGCGCGGTACGTTGTAGCGATCTGCTTGCCGCCAGACCGTTTCGGACTGGGGCTCTACACCGTGCACCGCATCGAACACCACCACCCCGCCGTCCAGCACCCGCAGGCTGCGCTGCACCTCGGCGGTAAAGTCGATGTGGCCAGGCGTATCAACAATGTTAATGCGGTGGTCTCGCCAGTAGCAGGAAACTGCCGCTGAGGCGATGGTGATCCCCCGCTCACGCTCCTGCTCCATCCAGTCGGTGACGGTTGTGCCTTCGTCTACGTTGCCCAACCGATAGGTCCGGCCGCTGTAGAACAGGATGCGCTCTGTCGTTGTCGTCTTGCCGGCG
This sequence comes from Chloroflexota bacterium, assembly GCA_036803245.1. Lineage (GTDB taxonomy): Bacteria > Chloroflexota > Anaerolineae > UBA1429 > UBA1429 > DAIRUQ01. The sequence continues at coordinate 2,199 of DAIRUQ010000076.1, forward strand.
TCAATATGGGCGATGATGCCGATATTGCGCGTTCGTTCCAGCATTACTGGCTCTGCCACTCTCAACTCCGTTTCGTGTGACGCCTCACCACACAGAGTCAGCGGCGAACCAGCCAGCCCACCCTAAGGCCGTACCAGGCCACGCGCCCTAGGCTGAGCTACCAGCGATAGTGCGCAAAGGCCTTGTTCGCCTCTGCCATGCGATGGACTTCGTCCTTGCGCCGCACCGCGCCACCCTGGTTCCGCGCTGCCTCCATGAGCTCATCGGTCAGATTCTGGCTGAAATCCCGCTTGGGTCGGCTACGCGCCGCCATCAGGATCCAGCGATAGGCCAGCGACAGCCGCCGCTGGGGAGGCACCTCAACGGGCACCTGGTAGGTGGCACCACCGACGCGACGAGGTTTGACCTCAATCGTCGGCATCACGTTGCGCAGGGCCGTCTCAAACACCTCGAGTGGATCCTGCCCGGTGCGCTCAGCGATGACATCAAAGCTGTCGTACACCAGGCCCTCTGCCACCGAACGCTTGCCGTCTCGCATCACCTTGTTCACAAACCGCGCCACTCGCTCGCTGCTGTAGCGAATGTCAGGTTCCACCTTGCGGCGCTCTGGACGATACCGTCTGGGCATGCTCGCTTCCTCCACCAAAACCGCACCACTCTATACCAGCGACTGGGCGGTACACCTTGGATCGTTCGCTGTCCTACACACGGGACGCCGGCCGTGTTTGGCCGGCGGTCCCAGGACCGTTGCTCTATCTCACTTGGGCCTCTTGGTGCCGTACCGCGAGCGGCCGCGCGCGCGGCCCTCGACGCCAGACGAATCCAAAACGCCACGCACGATGTGGTACCGCACGCCCGGCAGGTCCTTGATCTTGCCACCCCGCACCAGCACCACCGAGTGCTCCTGCAGGTTATGGCCTTCTCCCGGGATATAAGCGGTCACTTCGCGTCCGTTCGAAAGCCTCACACGAGCGATCTTGCGCAGAGCCGAGTTGGGCTTCTTGGGCGTCATGGTACGCACCTGTGTGCATACACCGCGCCTCTGCGGAGCCCCGCTGCTGGTCTGCGTCGTTCGCCCCGTCAGCGAGTTATAGGTGTAACCCAGGTCGGCCGCCTTGGGCTTGTTCTGCTTTAGCTTGCGGCCCTTTCGAACCAGCTGATTGATCGTCGGCAAGATCTACCTCCATCGTAACCTGCCCATGCAGGATTTGCGACCCACGAGCGTTGATTATAGCATGGCCTGTCTGGACCGTCAAACGTACCGCGTTGCCGATCTCGAGCCTACGAGGTGGGACCGAATCCCATCCCCAGCCCAAACTTGGGCATCGGCACCATCTGGTCGTCATGGACCAGGTTGATCGACTCGCCCTTGTCGTTGTACACATCCACGGCCAGGCCCAACGCCTGCAGCTCTTTGACCAACACGTTGAACGATTCGGGCACGCCTGCGCCGGGGATCGGCTCCCCCTTGACGATGGCCTCGTACGTCTTGACGCGACCGGTGACGTCGTCTGACTTTACCGTGAGCATCTCTTGCAGCGTATGGGCGGCGCCGTAGGCCTCCAGGGCCCACACTTCCATCTCGCCAAAGCGCTGACCGCCAAACTGAGCCTTGCCCCCCAGCGGCTGCTGGGTCACCAGCGAGTACGGTCCAGTGGAACGGGCGTGCACCTTGTCCTGCACCAGATGCGCCAGCTTGAGCATATAGATGATGCCCACCGTGACCGGGCGGTCGAACCGACGGCCCGTCTTGCCATCATAGACTACCATCTTGCCGCTGGTCGGCAGGGGATCGCCGCGCTTTTGCGACTGCTCGAGCGCCATCTTGGTGATTTCCTCAAATGAGGCGTCGCCCACCTCGATGCCGTGGTCGCCCAGCCAGATCGTCAGACAGAGCTTGCGAGCCAGCTCGTCCATGGCTCCACGCTGCTCCAGTGGCGGTGAGTCTTCGTACGCCAAGACACCGGCGACGTCATGGCCCATCTCGCCCAACCAGCAGGCGAGCCATGCCCGGCGCGCCGAGCCCTCGTCGACCAACGCGACATCGATTTCGGCCGGGGAGCGTCCTTGGTCGTACAAGTAATTGCCCAGGAACAGCTCGCGCGCCTCTTGATCGTTCTGGAGGCTCCCGTCGTCCTGGCCGTCTGCCTGCAACCAGGCCCAGGCCCTTTCCGTCAGGTCCTTCCAGGCGCGATCGATGAGCCAAGCGCGGGCCAGCTCTGCTGCGATCTCGTCCTCGGTGGCGCCGTCCGAGACGGGCGTGGCCATGCGCAGCCCCAGACGGTCCGCCGCCCAGCCCAGATGGGTCTCCAGCACCTGGCCCACGTTCATGCGCGCCGGCACGCCGAGCGGGTTCAGAATGACCTCGACGGCAGTGCCGTCCTCGAGATAGGGCATATCCTCGATCGGCACCACCTGCGAAATGACGCCCTTGTTGCCGTGGCGCCCGGCCATCTTGTCGCCCTCGGTGATCTTGCGCCGCTGCGCCACCGTAACGCGCACCAGCTTTTCCACACCGGCCGGCAGGTCGCGGTGGTCTTCACGGGTGAACACATGGACGTCCACCACCGTGCCTTCTTCACCGTGGGGCAGCCGCAGCGACGAATCCTTTACCTCGCGAGCCTTTTCGCCAAAGATGGCGCGCAGCAGCTTTTCCTCGGGCGTCAGCTCGGTCTCACCCTTGGGCGTGATCTTGCCCACCAGAATGTCACCAGGGCCCACCTCGGCACCGACATAGATCACGCCGTCCTCGTCGAGGTTGCGCAACGCTTCCTCGCCCACGTTGGGGATGTCCCGCGTGATCTCCTCTGGCCCCAGCTTGGTCTCGCGGGCCTGCACCTCGTGCTTTTCCAGATGCACCGAGGTGAACCGATCGGACCTCACGAGTTGCTCGCTGACCAGAATCGCGTCCTCATAGTTGCCACCGCCCCACGACATGAACGCCGCCATGACGTTCTGCCCCAGGGCCAGCTCCCCCTGCTCGGTGGAGGACGAATCGGCGATGACGTCACCCACCTCTACCCGCTGCCCGCGGCGAACCACCGGGCGCTGGTGGATGCAGGTGGACTGGTTGGAACGGTTGAACTGGCGCAGTCGGTAGGTGATCTCTTCGCCGTCATCCGCGGCAATCTCTACCCGCTCACTGCTGACGGCCGTCACCCGGCCGGGCTTTTCGGCGAGAAGCACCTGGCCCGAATCCAGCGCGGCCTGTCGTTCCATGCCCGTGCCAACCACCGGCGCGCGAGGCACCACCAAGGGCACCGCCTGCCGCTGCATGTTCGAGCCCATCAGTGCGCGGTTGGCGTCGTCATGCTCCAGGAACGGGATCAACGCCGCCGAGACGCCCACGATCTGCTTGGGCGAAACGTCCATATAGTCCACATTGTCCACGGTCTCAATCAGGAACGTGTCATAGTAGCGCACCGAGACGCGGTCGTGGACAAACTGGCCCAGATCGTCGATGGGCGCGTTGGCCTGCGCCACCACATAGTGCTCTTCCTCGTCGGCCGAGAGGTACTCGACCTTCTCGGTGACATAGGGGCGCACTCTGAACGTCGGCTCATCCAGCGTGGCCAGCTTGGCGGCCAGCTCCTCGTCGATCACCTGGCCACGATCGGCGATCACCTCGCCGGTGTCGGGATCGATGACCCGCTGCCGCAGCTCGTGCCCGACGAGGCCCTCGGGGGCGCTGGCGATCTCTTTCGCCACCTTGCGGTACGGCGTCTCGATGAACCCGTACGGGTTCACCTGCGCAAAGGTCGCAAGACGGCCGATCAGGCCGATATTGGGTCCCTCGGGCGTCTCGATGGGGCAGATGCGGCCATAGTGAGAATAGTGCACGTCGCGCACGTCAAAGCCAGCCCGCTCACGCCGCAGGCCACCAGGCCCCAACGCCGAAAGCGTCCGCTTGTGGGTCAGCTCATCCAGCGGGTTGGTCTGCCCCATGAACTGGGACAACTGGCTGCCGCCAAAGAACTCGCGCATCACCGCCACGACTGGGCGGATGTTGATCAGCGAGATGGGTGACACTTGCTCCGGGTCGCGAATGCTCATGCGCTCGCGCACCACCCGCTCCATCCGCAAGAAACCTACACGGAGCTGGTTCTGGATCAGCTCGCCCACCGTCTTGACGCGGCGGTTGCCCAGATGGTCGATATCGTCGGCGCCCTCGGCACCGTTGTTGACCTTGATCATGTGCCACAGCACGGCGAACAGGTCCTGCTTGGTGACCGTGCGCTGCTTGATGGGCAGCTCGGGCTCGATGCCCAGGCGGCGATTCAGTTTGTACCGCCCCACCTTGGCCAGATCGTACCGGCGCGGATCGAACAGGAGCGAGACTAGGTAGCTGCGCGCGTTATCCAGCGTCACCGGGTCGCCCGGACGCATCCGGTGGTAAAAGTCCAGCAGCGCTTCCTCGGGCGTCTTGGGATGATCCGATATACTCTCCAGCGTCGTCGCGATGAGCTGGCGGTCGGGGTCGTCATCCACCTCGGCAAAGTACTCTATCAGCCACTCGTCGCTGAGGTCGCCCAGGTCAAAGTCATCGCGGCCATCGCTGACGGCGCCCAGCGCTCGCAGCAGGATGGTCACGGGAATGCGTCGCTTGCGGTCGACCTTGACGGCCAACACATCGCGCTTGCCGGTCTCAAACTCTAGCCAAGCGCCGCGGTTAGGGATCAGCTTGACGTTACAGAGCTGACGTCCCGTACGCAGATCCTCGTCCACCGTGAAATAGGCGCCCGGCGACCGGATCAGCTGGCTCACCACCACGCGCTCGGCACCGTTGACAATAAAGGTGCCCGTCTCGGTCATGATCGGATAGTCGCCCATGTAAACATCCTGGACGACGGGCTGATCATTTTCCTTGTTATAGAGCAGCACTTTGACGTACAACGGCGCCGCATAGGTGGCGTCACGGGTGCGGCACTCGTCCTGAGAGTACTGGGGCTCCTCGAAACGAAAGCCCAGCCCAAACTCCTCGTTCAGCTTTTCGTCATAGCCGGGGAAGTGCAGCTCCAAATTGTCGTTAAAGCTGGTGATGGGAGAGATCTCGTGGAAAAGCTCGCGAATGCCCTCCTCCTGGAACCACTTGAAGGACTCGACCTGCATTCGGATCAGGGCCGGAACGGGCAAAACATCCTCAATGCGCGCAAAGCTTCGTCGAGACGCCACTCGTGGCCTTCCATCCTTCAGCGCCATCCCCGACTCAAAAGCTGTCATGATGGGTCACTCTCCTTCAAACCTTGACCGCCCCACCCGTGGCACGATCTCCCTTGGGCCGTAGACACGCATACCGCCCTGCGGGTAGCATACAGGGCGGTCTCTGGTAGCATATACGAGGAAACTAGGCATCCACCTTGAACAGAGGAGGCTCTTCTCTATGCGAAAAGGTGGTGCGATATGGATCGCACCTGAGGCTCACGCTCGCAGCCCTACATAATATCACATTCCTGTCTACTGTCAAATCCTGATTTCTGGCCGGCGCGCCAGCAGGCCACACTCCAGCCCATTCTGGTCCGGCTTGACCTCCGCCCATCTGCCATTGACATCGTCCTCGCCCAGTCTATCATGCTCTCTAGCGGCCAGCCAGAGAAAGGAATAGGCTAACCATGCGCGAGATTCTGTGGCGCGATGGGCGGTTTGTCCGGCGCGATGGAAGCACCTTCTGGGCCAGCGGGGGCGTCTTTGCCGAGATCGTCTTCCCCGAGCGGTGCGGCATCATCCGCCCCGAGGACAAGCTGCACCGCGATGACGATGACGGTCGCAGTTGGCTGTGGCATTGGGAATGCACGGACGACGAGCTGCGGCAGTGGTTGCGCTATCTCCGCGCCGAGGGCATGAACTATGTCCGCTACTTTTGCCTCAGCGCCCGCCGTCTCCGTGACGAGCCGCTGGACGTCGGAGGCAAGCTCAACCCCGTCCGCTGGCGCCAGCTGCTGCGCTATATGGACCTGGCCGCCGAAGAGGGCATCTACTTTCACCTGGTGATCTGCCCAGAGCCTCGCACCACCGTCTACTTTAAGGAAGGGTCCCTGCAAAAGTACGCACTGCAATACTGGACGCTCCAGGAGATCGCGGGCCTCTCAGCGCAACATCGGGCCATTCTTGATCCCGCCACGCCACGGATCGGCTATGATCGTTACTTTTGCGATCCGACAGTCCTTCAATGCCAGTTCGACCTGATTGAGCAGATGGCCAGTGACGTGCGCGACCACCCAGCACTGCTCTGCGCCGAGGTGTATAACGAGCAGCAATGGGATAACGACCAGTTCGGCAAGGGCCGCTGCTTTCTCTGGGAGGTGCACGACGAGGAGATGGCGTGGACAGCCCGCATCGTCTCCAAGATCCAGGCCGAGTTTCCCGGCCTCCCCGTCTGCGTCTCCTTTGCGGGGCTCGGCTTTACGGCGCAGGATCCTTTCACTTGGATCGACCACGTGCCGATGGATTTCTACAGCCCACACCTCTACCAAGCGCTGGCCGGCATCCCCATGCAGCTCGACTATGGGGGCGTGGCCGACGTCGTGCTCCTCTACCAGCAGGCTGAAAAGCCCACCATGATGGGCGAGTTCGATCCCAGCGACTTTCGGGAGGGCATGGGCACCGAACGCCTCCTGGTACGCGACATGGCCTGGTTCGCCGCCCTCAACGGCTGCCCAGGCTTTGGCATGTGGACCGCCCGCGGCTGGAACGAGTTCGCCCCCGTCTGTGAGATGATGGAGCGCATCGGGTTCGCCAGCCTCGACCTCGCCCCACCCGAGATCACCGTGGATATCAGCCGCCAAGTCGCCGAGTTTGCGCGCATCGAGGCCGAGGCCGACCCCACCTGCGGCCTGCCGGGCGATTACTGGTGTCCCCACCGCCCGGAGGATTCACGACACATCTACTGCCAAAAGTTCACAAGCCGGGCGATGGAAGAGCTCTGGAGCTGGGCGTACTTTGCGTTAACAAACGGCTTGCGTTACAGCCTCTGCCGTCGGCCCCAGGCGCTAGATCCGGGCGCAACGAGCCTACTCTGGGATCCCCGCGATATCGGCCCCGCGGGCCTGGAGCAGCTACCGCGCTGCTTTGTGCCACCACCAGGCTACCAGCTCAAGTACCTCAGCTCGGCTGATGGCGCCCTCCACGTCGCCTACCTACGCAACTACCAGTACTACCGTCTCGGGGTCAACTCGGGGCGCCGCAAGACAGAGCCACGCGACGCAGCGCTGCAGCTCGCCCTCCCCCCCGGCGAGTATAGCGTAGAGGTCTGGAACCTCGACACCGGCGGCCGCACCCGGGCCACCTGTCGCCACGACGCCACGATGGGGCTGAGGCGCACCAACGACGACTTTGCGGTTATGTTCACCCGCCACTAGCCCCGCCGGAGAAGGAGCAAGGTCACATGCCCGACGAACCGATCATGCCTCGCGTCGAGATACGTCCGATGACTCCCGACGAAAAGCCGGCGGTGCGGCGCATCGCCCATCGTGCCTTCCCAGTGCTGGCCCGGCTCTTTTTCTCGTGGGGCCAGACGGTGCTCGTCGCCCTCAGCGAGGGTCGCCTCGTAGGTGGTATCGTCCTCGAGACGTTTGCGCTGGCCGACGGGCGCAAGGTCGGGTTCGTAGGCTGGGTCTTTTCCGATCCAGACGCGCGCGGGATCGGCGTAGGGCAGCGACTGATCGAGGCGGCCCTGGCGCATTTTCAGGCTGTGGGCTGCCACGAGGTGCTCGCCGGCGTAGAGGGCCACAACAGCAGCTCCAGCAAGCTGTTTGCCACCCGCGGGTTCAGCATTCTGCCGCTCGGTGCCCAATGGCAACGCTACCGCTGGCAGCTACCCAAGGTATGGTGGCGCACCCTGCACGTCGTTGATGTGGGCCACTTTCTCTGGAGCCGTCCTCCCGCGGCTGACGAGGGGCATCCCGTCACCCAGTGGTGGGTCACGCTACTCGTCAACGTTCTGATGGCCTGGATCGCGCTGCGGGCGTGGGTCGTAGCCGGCTGGTTCGCCTCGGTGCTGGCGGCGGGCGCCGTCCTCGTCCTGCTGACGGTGCGCTGGGCAGGCATGCGCCTCGCAGCCCGTGCCCAGGGCCTGGAGGTACGCTATCGCGCCTGGGAGTCGGGCTTTCCTCTGAGCTTGATGATCGCCCTGGCCTTGCGCGGGGTCTATCCCGTGCCCGGCAGCCTCTATCCCGTCGGACACGACTGGCGCTATCGAGAGATGGTGCCGCAACTGGGGCGCATGGCGCTCGCCGGCGTGATCGGCCCCCTGGCGCTCCTCTGGCTGGCCAAGGCGCTGGCCAGCTGCTTCCCCGTGGCGCAGGCGCTGCCGTCACTCTACGCCGTAGGGTTTCCACTGCTCGTGGTCGACGTGTTGACGCCGTTCTTTCCCCTGGCCTGCTACAACGGGCGCCGCATCTGGGACTGGTCGCGCCCGCTCTGGGCGGTTCTCGCAGCGGCCGTGGTGGCGCTGATCGTGTTGGCCTAGAAGTAGGCAACCCGGAAAAGAGAGCCGTCGCGAGCGATCGCGACGGCTCCGGAGATCGTCGGTTGGCGCTCGGCTCAGCCCTCACGCCTCGGCCGGTTCGTCCGACTAGGCATCCGTATCGGTGTACGAGATCAGGTCGTACTCGAAAAGGTAGCCCTCAGGATTCCAGCCCGTCATCGCTTCGCCGTCAAAGTCATCGGCGTACACCAGCCAGACCTTGGCATCGTTGAGGTCAGCGCCCAGATCCATAGAGCCTTTCAGCAGCAGGCTGCCATACTCGTCGGCATAGCCGCCAGCGAGCAACACGCTGCCCGTCCCTGGCCATGGATCCGTATAGATGATCAACGCGTACTCGGTGCCAGGCGTCAGCAGCTGTCCGTTAAAGTGATAGGCAAACTCGGGGGCCTCTAGCCCGTAGCGAAGCTTGCCCCAGCCCTCGCCGATGCGGATCTCCCAGCTCTCGGGGTCCTTGCTCACCAGTTCCATGAACGCATTGTTCGAGCGGCCCGCCTGGCCGATGATCCCGTGCTCACCGTGGCCAGGAGGCTCGCGATCATCTTCGGGAGCGCCGTTCCCCGGGAAACGCTCGGGGTCCTTGATCTTGACGCCATCCTCGAAACAGACGTGCGAGTTGCCCGCGCAGAACGTCTTGTCATGGCCAACGGGTTTGTCAGCCAGCACCACCAGTTGCGCTAGGCAGAACAACAACAGCACCATCAGCGCCATAGCCTTGTACCGCATAGCACCTCCTCATGCATCCGCACAGACACACCTATCTACGGCCGGCTGCACACCCAGCCTCTACTGATAGGACGTCCTCCAGCACCAAAGGATACGGATGAGCCCGCAAGCCCGTCGCCCACCACCGCCCTAGTCGGTGTGGTTCAGGAAATGCCGCGCCCAGGCCTCCCAGCCGCAGCTATCGACGGTGAGGCCAACCCGACGCCTGTTGCTGCGCAAGGGCAGCGCCTCAATACGCACATACCCATGCCCGTCGCGCAGCGCCAGCTCGTGAGCATCCTGGTGGGTGATGCAGAGGCCCAGCGTCTGGAAATAGGTCCGGGCCAGCCCCAGAACCTCCTCGGGCGTGGTGCGTGGGCGCTGAACAAAGATGGCCATCTCGGGCTCCTTTCACGCCCCCATCGTACCATGGTGATTGGTGCGGGCGCAAGCCCCAAACGCCCGAACCGAGTCCGGCCTGCGCGA
>DAIRUQ010000076.1:11968-13595 GCA_036803245.1 Chloroflexota bacterium
GTCAAATCGAGATCCTGCACCAGCATGATCTGCGCGACGCTCTCAATGCGGTCTCGCGGCGATACCACCAGCAGCTGCGGCGGGTTCTCAAGGCGAAACGAGATCGGTGGAAAGAACGGCGTCCATGCGGCCCATCCGTCGGCCGGGCTGCGGATGCCGAGGTCGACCAGTGTAGCTTGGATCTGGCTTGTCAGAGCGCGTTCCACGCCTGGCTGCATGCTCCGTTGGCTCGCACGTAACCGCGCCAGGCCCGCCTCGAGCTCTGCCGGCACGCGGTCGGGCTCGCGCGCGACGGCCAGCCCCCGCTCCTGCTCCAGCCTCTCAATATCCCGCGTGATCGCCAGATAGCGCCACACAAGGGCCGAGGGCGCCTCACCCAAGGCCTTCTCGCCAAACGCCCCACCGTGGACCCATTGCGACACCATCCATCGGATAGCGTCGAACCGGTAGGGCGCGGCAACGGACGCAATGGCTCCTCGCGCGTCCTCAGCCGGGGCGGCTCCGCACAGGCCCAAGACCAGGCCAAGGCAGACGATCAGTCGCCCCAGCGACATCCGCCTCTTGGCTCCCCCGCCTGGTGCCACCACAGCGATCCTCACCAAGGCTGCTGGCTGCGGAAAAGAACCTGCACCCGCCTGGCCAGGGCCTCCTCATCGCTGAGGTACAAGGCCTGGTTGATCGGCGCCAGGGTAAACCCCCCCGCAGGGATGCAGTACCGGCCCTCGCCCAGCGGGCGCGGCGGCGTGGGCGGCAGCTCTATGGGTCCGTCCTCGTTCTCCATGCCCAGGATCAGCGGGCCGTGGCGCAAGGTGCACAGATCAGGGTAGCGCGACGTATCCCGCAGCAGCCGCTCGCATCGCAGCCCCACCTCATAGGACATTACGACCTTGTCGCCCGGCGCCCACCTACGCACGATGGTCGCCAACCCTCGCTCAATGCGCACCACCGCCGCCTCACCGTTTACGACCAGCGACACGGACCGTCGCGGCGTCCAAGAGGGGACATAGAGCCTGAGGGCCACCGCCCCGGCCTCGGGCGCCTCGCCGATGGAGAGTGTGACCTCACCGCCATAGGGGTACGACGAATCCACCGTCCAGGCCAAGGTACCCTGCGGTAACCGAGCGCGATACTCGCCTGGGTGGTAAAACGGGAGCGCCACCCCCTCGGCGTCCTGCCAGGCGGCCTGACGGATCGCCTCGGCCAGCCCCGCGCCGCCCCGCATCGTGCAGCACCAGGTCGCCTCATACACACCCGGGCTGTGAACCGCCAAGAACGCACCTTGCTCGAGCCCTGCCAACGTGCAGGTGTCGCATCCAAAGCCCCCATTGGGTCGCTGGCCGTGGCCCAGGGCGTTCCAGTAGATGTGATGGGCGTCGTCGAGGTAGCCCTCGTTGCCCGTGTGTCGCCACAGAGCCATAGCCACCAAAAACGAGTCCACCACGGCACACGGCTCCGTCCAGGTCGGTCGGCCGAACCAGTTCTCGTTAGAGTAGCTCTCGGTCATGCCATGGCCTTTGTAGGTGGCATAGCGCCCAGCAGCAAACTCAAGAAGCGCCCCATCGCCCGTCGTTTCATGGTGCCGCAAGACGCCCCGCAGGGCCGAGAGGGTGGCGTGCGTCTGAAAGGA
>DAIRUQ010000077.1:0-13330 GCA_036803245.1 Chloroflexota bacterium
GCTGGGCTCCCACAGGGGCATAGACCAGCAGCTGGTAGCGCGCCAGGCTCGGCGTCAAGCCGGCACGTTCGAAGGCGCCCTCCGAGGCTCGGTTCGCCACTCGCACCACCGCGCGCACCGCATCGATCCCTTCGTTACTCGCGGCCTGTCTGGCTGCGCTCACCAACGCGGTGCCAATACCGCGCCCCCGCCAGTCGGGCAGGACGGCCAGCAGGTCGATCTCCAGGCTACGTCCCTGTTCGCCAGCCAACAAAAAGCAACTGCAAAAGCCGACCGCCTGGCCCTGGGATAGTTTCGCTAGGTAGAGGCGCTGTTCTGGCCTCGCAAAGAGCGCCAGGGCCTGATGAGGCGAGAGGGCCGACTCACCAAAGCAGGTACGCTCGATGGCGAGCACCTCGCGCGTCTGCGCCTCTGAGGGGATAATCCGCTGGATGGTATAGCTCATGGCGCTAGGATAGCAGCGGCGGAGGGGCGGTCAACTTGGTCTGCGACGATGGAGGCGTTATACTCGCGCCATGGACCAATCAAACACACGCAATCACTCCCATCAGATCTACCAACGGTATGCGGGCATCTATGACCAGTCGGGCCAGCGTAGCTTTAGCCTGCGGATGGTGTCCTATCTGGAGAGCCTGTTCCAACGGCACGGCATTGGCGGCCGCTCGCTGCTCGACGTTGCCTGTGGCACGGGCACCTTGGCCTGCGCCATGGCCGCCAAGGGCTGGGAGGTGATCGGGGTGGACGCCTCGGCCGCGATGTTGGCGCAGGCCCGCGCCAAAGCCGACGAGCGGGGGCTGGCGGTACGCTGGGAACAGCAGGATATGCGCACCCTCCAGCTCGACCGTCGGGTAGCGGTGACGACCTGCTTCTATGATAGCCTCAACTATATGCTGACCAGCGACGATCTGGTCAAGGCCTTTCGCGCCGCCCACCAGAGCCTCGAACCTGGTGGATGGTACCTCTTCGATATGAACACCGCGTACTGCTTTGCCAGCCAATGGGATGGCGATGCGTATGTCCACGAATCGTCAGATCTGACCGTGCTGATCTCGGGCGCCTATGACGAGTGGAGGCAGCGGGTACACGCCACGGTGACGTGGTTCGAGCGTCAGGGTGACCTCTGGGCCAAAGGCTCGGAGGATCACATCGAGCAGGCCTATCCGCCAGAACAGATCGCCACCCATCTGCAGGATGTGGGCTTTTCGATAGAGGGCTGGTATGACTGTTTCACCTTTCGCGAACCCGACGACGAGAGCGTTCGCATCGTTTGGGCGGCCCGTCGCCGCTAGGGGAGGCGACGGGAGCGGCCTACCGGGAGGGCGGGGCTGTTGACGGGCGGCGGGGTCCATGGTAGAATGGCATTACGAAACTGGGCAAAGAGAAACGAAAGTAAACGAAAGCGATCTTATGGGACGTCGGCCCTCACGCGAAGAGCGCCTGGAGAACACCTTGCAGCAGCTTCAGGAGACTGGCTATGTGGCCGTCGCGGACCTGAGCGAGATGTTTGGCGTCTCGGCCGTGACGGTGCGCTCGGACCTGGACATGCTCGAGGGGCAGGGGCGGCTCTTGCGGACGCACGGGGGGGCCGTGCCCATCCATTTTGGCGAGGGTGCTCTCTCGTTCTCGGTCCGCCAACGCGAGCAGGTGCAGGCCAAGATGGAGATCGGCCGTGCGGCGGCCGCTCTGGTGAACGACGGCGAAGCGATCGTGCTGGATGCCAGCACGACGGCGTGGCACATGGCCCGGGCGTTGCTGCCGCGGCGAGATCTGACGGTGGTGACGACGGGGCTGTACGTAGCGCTGGAGTTGCTGCGGGCGCCGGCGATCACCGTGCTGATGCCCGGGGGACGGGTGTGGCGCGAGGCCGCCTCGATCGTCGGCCTGACCGATACGAGCGTTCTGGATGCGGGTAATCTGCAGCGGGGGTTTTTTGGTGGGCGAGGCCTCACGTTGGCTGATGGGCTGACCGATGCCAATGCCGAGGAGGTAAAGCTCAAGCGACAGTTGGCCAAAGCTGTGCGCGAGGTGAACGCCGTCGTCGACGGCAGCAAGCTGGGCAAGGTGGCCTTTGCCACCTGCGCGCCGGCCGAGAGCATCGACAGGGTGATCACCGACAAGGCGGCGCCCAAACGGGTCGTGGACGAGCTGCGAGCACACGGGATAGAGGTGATCATCAGTTAGGTTCTGGTGCGGCGCGTGTGCCCCGATCGTATGACGTGGACGTAGTCAATATGGGAGGTATCTGAGCATGGGATGGCAAAAAGCGTACGAGGTGTTGGCTGAGGACTTGGCGGGTCGCGGCGTGGACATCGCCTCGGTCAAGGGATCGCTCAAGGCGCAGAGGATTGAGACCCCGTCGTGGGGCTATGCGGATTCCGGCACGCGGTTCAAGGTGTTCACGCAGCCTGGCGCGGCGCAGACCACCGAGCAAAAGCTTCAAGATGCGGCCCAGGTGCAAAAGTACACGGGCATTGCCCCGTCAGTGGCGCTGCACATCCCGTGGGACAAGGTGGACGACTATGATGCGCTGCGCGAGTATGCCGAGGGCTTGGGCCTGACGCTGGGCGCCATCAACCCCAACCTCTTCCAGGATGACGAGTACAAGCTGGGGAGCTTGACCCACCCCAACGCCAAGATCCGTCGGCAGGCCATTGACCACTGCCTCGAGTGCGTCGAGATCGCCAAGGCGACTGGGTCGGACATCATCAGCCTGTGGCTGGCCGACGGCACCAACTATCCGGGGCAGGATAGCTTTCGCGGGCGCAAGCGGCGGCTGCTGGAGGCCCTGGAAGAGCTGTATGCGGCCATGCCCGAGCCCATGCGTCTCTTGATCGAGTACAAGTTCTTTGAGCCCGCGTTCTACCATACCGACCTGGGTGACTGGGGCACTGCGCTGATGTTTGCCCAGAAACTGGGCGAGCGAGCGCAGGTGCTGGTGGACCTGGGGCATCATCCTCTGGGCACCAATATCGAGCAAATCGTGGCTTATCTGATCGATGAGAACCGCTTGGGCGGGTTCCACTTTAACAGCAAAAAGTTCGCCGATGATGACCTGACGGTCGGCTCTATCAACCCGTACGAGCTGTTCCTCATCTTTAACGAGCTGATCGACGGCGAGCTGGATCCCTCGGTGGATATGGACGTCGCCTATATGATCGACCAGAGCCACAACGTCAAGCCCAAGATCGAGGCCATGATCCAATCGGTGGTCAACTGCCAGGTAGCTTATGCCCGGGCGCTGCTGATCGACCGCGAAGCGCTTCAGAACGCGCGCTTGGCTGGCGACATTGTGCTGGCCGAGGAGACGCTGCTGAACGCGTTCCGCACCGACGTTCGACCGCTACTGGCGGCCGTACGCAGTGACATGGGTCTGGACGTGGATCCGATCAAGGCCTACCGCGCCAGTGGCTACTATGAAAAGGTCGTAGCCGAGCGAGGGCAGGCCAGCGGCTCGTCTGGCTACCCGGAGGCGTAAGCGATGAGCAACGCGCGCGATGTCCTAGAAGAGCTGGTACGTCTATCGCGGCGCCTGGGCGAGCCCGAGCGGGATCTGGTGATCTTGGGCGAGGGCAACACCTCGGCGCTGAACGACGATGGGACGTTCTGGGTCAAGGGCAGCGGCACGCAGTTGGCAACGATCGACGCGGACGGCTTTGTCCGCGTCGATCTGGCCAAGGCGCTGGACGTAGCCAAAAAGCGCTCTCTGACCGACGACGAGGTATCCAAAGCGTTGGAGGGGGCCAAGGTCGATCCCAGCGTGGCCCGGCGTCCCTCGGTGGAGACGATCCTCCACGCGTTGGCGCTGGATGAAGAGGGCATCAGTTTTGTGGGGCACACCCATCCGGTGGCCGTGAACGCCATCATGTGCTCCGCGGCGGCGCCCGAGATCTTTGGTGGGCGCCTGTTCCCCGACGAGATTGTCGTCTGCGGGCCGGCGCCGGCGTATGTGCCCTATGTGGACCCCGGCCCTCCGTTGGCTCTGGCGGTTCAGGAGGCCATGTATCGCTATGCGGACCGATGGGGGCAGCTTCCCAAGGCGCTCGTGATGCAGAACCACGGCCTGATCGCGCTGGGCGGGTCGGCCAAAGAGGTGGACAATATCACCGCCATGTTTGTCAAGACGTGCCGCGTCCTGGCCGGGACGATGGCGTTTGGTGGCCCACGCTACCTCACGCCGGCTAACGTGCGGCGCATCCACACGCGCCCGGACGAGCTCTACCGGCGACGTGAGCTGGGGCAAGGCTGACGCGAGCGCAGGGTGGCCCTGCTGGGGAGCGGCTCGCTGGTGACGAGTATAGGAGAAGGATTGAGATGAGTGATATGAACAAAGAGCAAAAGCTCGCCGCCTTTCGCGAGGGCCGGGTCGAGCTCTCAGACTCTCACTGGCTGTGGCCTCTCTATGGGGCGGGCATCGAGAAACTGGGCCGCGACGGCAAGCCGATTCAGGTGCCCATGCCGACATGTGGCCCCGACGAGCTGCTGATACGGCACGATGCCGTGGGGCTGTGCTTTTCGGACGTCAAGGTCATAAAGTCGGGCCCAGAGCATCCCCGCATCTTTGGCCGCGACATGGAGAATGATCCGGTCGTCTTGGGGCACGAGGTCGCCCTGACTGTGATCCAGGTCGGCGAGAACCTCCGCGGTACATACAAGCCCGGCGATCGTTTCATCATGCAGGCTGACATCTATTACCAGGGCGTCGGCATGGCCTATGGGTACGAGCTGCAGGGTGGGCTCTCGCAGTACAATGTGATCGGAAAAGAGATCCTGGCTGGCGACGATGGCTGCTATCTGATCCCGGTGCGGCCCGAGACGGGCTATGCCCAGGCGGCGCTGACCGAGCCGTGGGCTTGTGTGACGGCTTCCTATGATGTGGTGTACCGCGCTGGCTGGAAGCCCGGTGGCGTAGCGTTGATCGCCAAGGGCCGGGCGGCGGAGGCTGGCTACAGCCTAGGTACGCCCTATGCCGGTGGGCAACCGCCGGCCAAGGTGATCACCCTGGGCGTCGATGGGTCGCTGGCCGATGAGCTCCGCGCCCGCGCTGCAGCCGATGGGTTCGAGCTGATTGAGCTTGGGGCTCCCAGTGCCGCTACGCTCGAAAAGGCCCTAGCGGCCGCGGGCAAGGGAGGGCTGGACGACATTGTCTTCCTGGGCGCTGATGCTGCGCTGTACGAGCTGATCGAGCCCAAGGCGGCGGTTGGCTGTGTGCTCAACCTGGTGGGGGCCCAAGGCTTGACGGACGAGGCCCAGGTCGACGTGGGTCGCATCCACTATGACGGCCTACTCTTGGTGGGCACGCCCAGCAGCGATCTCTCGCAGGCCTACGAGCCGGTGCGTACCGAGTTGGCGCCAGGCGGGCAGGCTGCCTTCTTGGGGGCCGCTGGTCCCATGGGCCAGATGCACGTCCAGAGAGCGCTTGAGGCGGAAGAGCCGCCCAAACTTCTGGTGGCGACCGATCTGTTGCAGGCCCGTCTAGAAGTGATCCGCGAAAAGTTCTCGGATCTCATCGACCAGAAAAAGGACGCCATCGATTTGGAGCTTTGTGTGCCCGGCGACATGGCGCCGGATGCGTTCAACGCTCAGCTCAAGGAGATGACGGGTGGCGGCGGGTATGATGACGTGGCCGTGATGGCGCCCAGCGCCCGTGTGGTGGCCGGAGCGGTGGCCTTGCTGGCTGACGGCGGGGCTATGAATATCTTTGCTGGGCTGACCCGCGGAACCCGCGCGCCGATTGACCTGCGCGTAGTGGTCGAGCGGGGCATCCGCTTCCGTGGAACCAGCGGCTCGGGCATCAACGACCTGCGCAGCATGCTCGAGTATACCGAAGGCCAGCGGCTCAACACCAACCTGTCGGTGGACGCCATCTGTGGCCTGTGCGATGCTCGCAAGGGCATCGAGGGCGTCATGAACCAGGCCTTTGAGGGCAAATGCGTCGTCTATCCGACCATTCTCGAGTTCCCGCTTACCACGCTAGCTGATCTCAAGACTGCTTTGCCCAGCGTCTATGCCAAGTTAGGACCCAACGAGAGCTGGACGGGCGAGGCCGAGGCTGAATTTCTCAAGGAGATGCTCCCATGACGGATCGTCGCGCGTTGACGGGCAAGGTAGCCCTGGTAACGGGGGCCGGCCAGGGATTGGGAGCCGCTTTGGCCCATCGGCTGGGGCGCGAAGGCGCTGACGTGGTGGTGGCAGACATCAAGGACGACCAAGCGCAGAGCGTAGCTGAAGAGATCGCGTCGCAGCATGGCGTGAGAGCTATGGCCGTGCACGCGGACGTAACCGATGTCGCCCAGTGTGAGGCGGCGGTCGCGCAGGCCGTGGAGGCCATGGGACGCATCGACGTCCTGGTGTCAAACGCGGGGGTCCTGTTCAGTGGGCCCGTTGACGAGATCGACCCGGCACGCTGGCGGCTGACCATCGAGGTGAACCTGGTGGGCTATTTCAACATGGCGCGCGCGGTCACCCCGGTGATGAAGCGTCAGCAGAGCGGCGTGATCATCCAGATCAATAGCAAGTCTGGCAAAAAGGGCAGCTATAAGAACTCGGCCTATGCCGCCAGCAAGTTCGGGGGCATCGGCCTCACCCAGAGCCTGGCGCTAGAGCTGGCCGAGGAAGGCGTCCGCGTGAACTCCATCTGCCCCGGCAACCTGCTGGATTCGCCACTGTGGGTGGATAGCCTGTTCAAGCAGTACGCCCGGAACCAAGGCATCACCGAGGAAGAGGTTCGCCAAAAGTATATCGATCAGGTGCCCATGAAGCGTGGCTGCACCTATGATGACGTGGCGAACGTCATGATCTTTTTGGCGAGCGATGCCTCGTCCTACATGACTGGCCAGGCGATCAATGTCACTGGTGGGCAGGAGATGCGCTAGGTGAGTCGCGAGGGGGCGAGCGGCCGCAAGCAGGCGGTCATGTTCGGCGCCGGCAATGTTGGCCGAGGATTCCTTGGGCAGCTCTTTGCCGAGTCGGGCTACCGCGTGGTATTTGTGGATATCGATGAGCTCCTCATCGGTGCTCTGGCGGCTGACCAGCGCTACACGCTGCGCCTGGTGGACAATGACGGCCAGCAGGACCTGACCATCACTCCGGTGACGGGCTTGCTGGCTACCGATACCGATGCCGTGGCCGACGCGCTGGCCGAGACTAGCATCGCGGCCACGGCAGTGGGCGCGCGGGCGCTTGCGCACATTGCCCCGGTGCTGGCGGCCGGCGTGGCGCGGCGCCAAGAGAGGGGCTTCGAAGAGCCCCTTAACATCATTGTGTGTGAGAACCTCAAGGGCGCGGCGGCCATCCTGCGTGGATTGGTGGCCGAGCATCTGGACGAGGCGCAGCGTGCCTACCTGGACGGTCACGTGGGGTTCGTGAACACGGTGATCGGGCGCATGGTGCCCGAGCTGCCGGCCTCGTTACGGGCCGAGAATCCGAGCCTGATCATCGCCGAGCCGTACAAGGAGCTTCCGGTGGACGCGGAGGGGTTCGTCGGCCCGGTGCCTTGCGTGGTGGGCATGGAGGCGCACGAGGGGTTTGCCCTCTTTACGGCGCGCAAGCTTTACCTCCACAACGCCGGCCACGCGATCCTGGGTTATCTCGGCTATCAGCGTGGATACGAGTTCGGGTACGATGCGCTGGCTGATCCCGAGGTGCGGTCGGTTTTGGAGGGGGCGTTGGCCGAATCGGCACAGGGCATCGCGGCCTGCTATGGGGCCGATCCCGCCTGGCTGCAGGCTCACGTCGATGACCTGCTGCGGCGGTTCGACAATCGGGTCCTGCAGGATCCTATCCACCGGCTGGCGCGGGATCCCCTGCGCAAGCTGGCGCCTGAGGATCGCTTGGTGGGGGCGGCCCGTCTGGCCGAGCGAGCCGGCCTGGAGCCGGTCCATTTGGCTACGGGTATCGCCGCGGCGTTGGCCTATGACCAGCCCGATGACCCCATGGCTGTTCGTCTGTCCCGACGAATCGCGGACGAGGGATTGCCCCAGGTGATGGACGCGGTCAGCGGCATACTGGCCGGCGAGCCGTTGGGCGCCCTGGTGCTGCGCGCGCACGCAGCCCTGATGCAGGCCTAGCTTGAGGCATGATCTATACGTTCACGCTGAATCCGTCCATCGATCGGACGTTGCATCTTGATCAGCTGGAGGTGGGTGGCCTCAACCGCGCCACCTCTGTCACCACGGACCTGGCGGGCAAGGGGGTGAACGTCTCGGTCGCCTTGCGGCAGCTGGGGGTGCGCAGCGTGCTCCTGGGCTTTGTGGGCGGGGCGGCAGGTCGGCATCTTGGCGAGGGGCTCACTGCGCAGCGGTATGAATGCGCCTTTTGTGAGGTGGCCGGCGAGACGCGGTCCAACTTGACCATCCTGGAGGATGGATGCGGGCGCACCACCAAGCTGAACGAGCCCGGCCCGGTAGTCACCGAGGCGGAACTGGGTCGGCTGATGAACATGGCCAATCGAGTCGGGTCCGGCGATATGGGTGTGCTGTCGGGGAGCCTGCCGCCAGGGGCGCCAGACGGGACCTATGCGCAATTGGTGACGCAACTGCGCGGCCTGGGCGCGTTCGTGGCTCTGGACGCATCTGGCGAGGCTCTGCGCCAAGCGTTGGCGGCGAGACCGCACCTGATCAAGCCAAACCTGGCCGAAGCGGAGGAGCTACTGGGGCGCAGCCTTGACCTGCGCGTTGCCCGGAGGGAGAACCTGTCGGCGCTGCGTGCCTTGGGGGCCGAGCGCGTGTTGCTCTCTATGGGTGCGCAGGGCGCCATCTCCTATGACGACGGCGTGGCCCTGTGGGCGCGGGCGCCCCGCATCACCGAGGCCAGCGCCGTGGGCGCCGGTGACGCCTTGCTGGCGGGGTGGATCTATGCCTGGCACCGGGGCTTGCCGGCTGAGGAGCGAGTGCGCTGGGCGGTGGCCTGCGGCACGGCCGCGGCCACGCTCGACGGCTCGACGATGCCCACTCGGACGTTGGTGGAGGACGTCCTGGCGCAGGTAGCGGTAGGGTCTTTGGGCGGTCCCTAATGGAGCGCCATTATGATACGAGTGGTTGGGTTGTGGCCCGGGGTGCCTGTGGCCGATGGGCCGTACGAGCGGCATCAGGAAGAAGGTAGGACATGACAGACAAGGCGATGATGGGCGGCCTGGGCAAGGAGGAGCTGCTAGACCTCCTCAGGCAGATGTGGGAGATCCGCATCTTTGAGGACACGGTATACGATCTGCTGGGGCAGAACGTTATCAAGGGCGCCTCCCACCTCTCGGCGGGGCAGGAGGCCGTACCGGTTGGCACCGTCTCGGCGATGCGCGACGACGATGTGATCACCAGCACCCACCGCGGCCACGGGCATTGCCATGCGCGGGGCGTTACCCTCACGACCAGCGAGGAGGAGCGCCAGGAGCACCTCAACAAGATGATGGCCGAGCTGTGCGGCCGCTCCACTGGCTACTGCCGGGGGCGTGGCGGCTCGATGCACATCGCAGATGTTCAGCGCGGCAATCTGGGTGCTACCGGCATCGTCGGCGGCAACATCCCGGTGGCCACGGGCGCGGCGCTTTCGCTCAAGATGCAGGGCAAGGACACCGTCACGGTCTGCTTTTTCGGAGACGGCGCCAGCAACACGGGCAACTTTCACGAGTCCCTGAATATGGCGTCGGCCTGGCGCTTGCCGGTGGTCTATGTGGTCGAGAACAACATGTACGGCATGTCGGTGCCGTTCGATAGCGTCAGCGCCACGCCCGATATCGCGGCCCGCGCCTCCGCCTATGACATGCCTGGCGTGGTGGTGGACGGCATGGATCCCATCGCCGTGCGCGAGGCCGTCTCGGCGGCGCTGGAACGCGCCCGCAGCGGCGAGGGCCCCACGCTGGTCGAGTGCAAGACCTACCGCTGGTATGGCCACTCGCGCTCCGACCCTCGGGCTTACCGCACCAAGGAAGAGGAACAAGCCTGGCGTGACCGCGACCCGCTGGTGACCTTTGCCAAGCGTCTGGTCGAGGTGGGCATCGCCACCCAGGATGAGGTGGATGCCCAGGAAAAGGCCGCCGAGGACGCATTGGAAACGGCGACCGAGTTCGCGCTCGAATCGCCCATGCCAGATCCCGCCGAGGTGGAGGAGGACGTCTATGTCCTCGAGGCGGTGACGCCCAGTGCCATCGAGGCTGAGCGGCGCCTGGCCGAGCGCGTGCGCACCGACGAGAGCATGCGCACCCAGACCTATGGTGAGGCCTTGCGCGACGCCATGCGCGAAGAGATGCTGCGCGATCCCGCCGTGTTCATCATGGGTGAAGACGTGGGGCTGTACGGCGGCGCCTATGGCGCTACCCGCGGGCTCTTTGAGGAGTTTGGTCCCGAACGGGTCAAGGACACGCCCATCTCAGAGGCGTTGATTGGCGGCGCGGCGGTTGGCGCGGCCATGACGGGGCTGCGGCCGGTGGCCGAGATCATGTATGTGGACTTTACGCCGCTGGCCATGGATCAGCTCGCCAACCAGGGGGCCAAGAACCGCTACATGTTCGGCGGCAAGACCCAGGTGCCCATGGTCGTTCGTTCCGAAGGCGGGGCGGGCCGCAGCATCGCGGCGCATCACTCGCAGAGCCTCGAAGCGCTGTGGAACCACTTCCCAGGCATCTATGTGGTGATGCCGGCAACGCCGTATGACGCCAAGGGCCTGCTCAAGGCGTCTATCCGCAGCGATAACCCGGTCATGTTCATCGAGCACAAGATGCTCTATGGCACCAAGGGCCCGGTCCCTGAAGAGGACTATGTGATTCCTCTCGGCTTGGCGGACGTCAAGCGTGTGGGCACGGACGTGACCATCATCAGCTACTCGCGGATGGTGCTTCGGGCGCTTGAGGCGGCCGAAGAGCTCGCCAAAGAGGGAATTAGCGCCGAGGTGGTGGACCTACGAACCATCAAGCCGCTGGACCTGGAGACCGTCGTGCAGTCGGTGCGCAAGACCGGCCGAGTGGTGGGTGTGACCGAGGCCTACAAAACGCAGTCCATCATCAGCGAGCTGTTCACACTAATCAACGAGACGGCGTTTGACTGGCTCGATGCTCCCATGGTGCGGGTGGCGGCGCTGGATGTGCCGGTGCCGATGGCCGAGACGTTGGAGGATGCTGCCATCCCCAATACGGCGCGCATCATCGAAGGTGTACACGAGGTGTTGCGGTGACGTTGCGAGCTGCCTTCACTGAGGTTGAGGAGAAACCATGGCGAAAAAGGTAATCCTGCCCAAGCTTGGGCAGACGATGGAGGAAGGCTCGATCGTCGAGTGGATCAAGCAAGAGGGCGACGAGATCAACCGCGGCGACGTGTTGTTCACGCTGGAATCGGACAAGGCGGTGTTGGAGGTAGAGGCGCGGAACAAGGGTGTTCTGCGCAAGATCCTGCTCCAGCCCGGCGTTGCGGTACCGGTGATGGCACCCGTCGGCATCATCGGGGATCCCGACGAGGACATCTCTGCTATCGTGGCCGAGGCGGAGGCAGAGCTGGCCGGGAAGGCTCCCGCCGGCGCTCCGGCATCTGCGGAGGCCGCTCCCCAGGAAGAGGCGGTCAGCGCGCGGGCTGAAGAGGTGGCGCCTGCCCCAGCCGAGCCCGTGCGTGCTCCGGGCGAGCGGTTAGTTGCGTCGCCACGGGCGCGCCGCGTGGCCCGGGAAAAGGACGTGGACCTGGCCTTTGTGGAGGGCAGCGGTCCGGGTGGACGCGTGGTGGAAAAGGATGTGCTGGCGTTCATGGCCAGCCAGCCGGCCGCTACGCCGTTGGCCCGGCGCACCGCCGAGCAGTTGGGTGTGTCGTTGGATGCGGTCCAAGCCGCCGGCCCGCGCGTTCGGGCCGATGACGTTCGCGCTGCGGCCGCCACGCCGACCCCAGCCGCGGTGGCTCCTGCCCCAGCGGCGGGCGAGCTGGTGCCGCTCAAGGGCATCCGCGCTATCGTTGCCCAGCGCATGGCCCAGTCCCATGACGAGACGGCGCCCATCAGTCTCCTTGCGGAGGTGGACGCCACCGCGTTTGTCGCACTGCGCACCCAGCTCAAGGATGCGTTTGCCAAAGAGCTCGGGTTCAGCATCGGGTACAATGACATCTTGGCCTATATCGTGGCGCGCTGCCTCCGCGAGTTCCCCTACATGAACGTGCGGCTCGAGGACGGAGGCATCCGCTACCTGCCAGAGGTGAATATCGGCATGGCCGTCGATAGCGAGCGCGGGCTGCTGGTGCCCGTGCTGCGCAGGGCCGACGAGATGACGGTCAAGGAGCTGGCGGTCGCGTTTCGCGAACTGGTGGCGCGGGCGAGGGAAGGGCGGTCGCAGCCCGACGATCTCTCGGGTGGCACCTTTACCATCACAAACCTGGGCATGTATGGCGTGGACTTTTTCACGGCCATGATCAACCTGCCCGAGGCGGCCATTTTGAGCGTGGGTCGGATCCGCGAGGAGCCGGCCGTGGTGGATGGGCAGATCGCCATTCGATCGCGCATGGGCTTGGGCCTGACGGTGGACCATCGCCTGGTCGATGGGGCACCCGCCGCTCGGTTCCTACAGGCGATCGTGCGGTACATCGAAAACCCCTACCTGTTGCTGGCGTGAGCGGCCGAGGGGTCTAGGATGCGGACATGGTGGGCGGCTGGGTAAACTCGGCCGCCCACCTGCTTTTCTGAGGAGCACGGTG
Organism: Chloroflexota bacterium; assembly: GCA_036803245.1. Classification (GTDB taxonomy): domain Bacteria; phylum Chloroflexota; class Anaerolineae; order UBA1429; family UBA1429; genus DAIRUQ01. Next base: position 12,654 of record DAIRUQ010000077.1, read on the forward strand.
GGAGGTGGGTATGGTCGAGCTCTATGGACGAGAATGGTCGCGGGAGGAACTGCAGCGGTACACGGGACTGGATTCGCAACTCGGTGGTGTCACGCAAAAGATGCTCACCGAGGGGCGCGCCGCCGGCGTGCGTGTGGCCGAGTTCGACACGGGCTCGGGGCTGCAGTTCACGGTGTTGCTAGATCGCGGCATGGATATCGGTGTCGCGCGCTATCGGGGGGCTTCGCTGGTGTGGGAGGCGGCCCCGGGCCCGGCCAACCCGGCCTACTATGATCCTGTGGGGCTAGGCTGGCTGCGTACATTCCATGGCGGGCTGCTGGCTAGCTGCGGGTTGACCTATGCGGGCGCGCCGCACGTCGACGAGGGCGAAGCGCTGGGTTTGCACGGGCGTATCTCGCATACGCCGGCCAGCAACGTGTGGTCGGACGGCATCTGGCGCGGAGACAGCTATGAGATGTGGGTCCGCGGTAGGATGCGCGAGGCGGTAGTGTTCGGCGAGAACCTGACGCTAACCAGACGCATTGACGCCCGGCTGGGCGAGTCTCGGTTTGAGATCCGCGACGTGGTGGCCAACGAGGGATACCGGACCACGCCGCACCAGCTGCTCTATCACCTGAACTTTGGGTTTCCGCTGCTGTCAGAGGGGACGGAGCTGGTCGCTCCCTCGGCCAAGTTCC
>DAIRUQ010000078.1:0-13310 GCA_036803245.1 Chloroflexota bacterium
CCTCCGCCGACCAAGTGGCGTTTCTTGTGTGGGTGCGCGCTCTTGAAGACAAACCGCTATCCTTCCGTGGTTCTTCGGACTCGCCGGCGCTAGCCTAGCCCAGCATGCGCGGTGAGGCAAATGCCCGCGATGACATCTTGCCGCCGCCCGTCGCGCCTGCTAGAATAGCGCCTCATGCGACCCCGCCATGCGACGAGGATGCTGCCCATGCGATCCAAGCTTGTGGACTCTGACTGGCGCTGGACCCGCCACCTGGCCGTGATGGCCGCGGCCGTCTTTGCGCTCAATGTCGCCATCGGCCTCTCTGACTCGGTGCGGACGAACTTTTTCGTCGACCTGCTGGGGATGTCCGGTGAGCAGATTCTCTGGCTGGAGGGCCTGCGCGAGATTCCCGGGCTGGCGCTGGTCTTTATCGCGGCCGCCATGATGGCGATGCCGCCGCGGATTCGCGCCACCGCCGCCCTCCTCACCATGGCCGTGGGCTATGCTTTCTACCTTGCCGTTCCGAGCTTTGCAGTGCTCGTCCCCGTCGAGATTCTGGCCTCGCTTGGGCTGCACATCTGGATGCCGCTTCTGACCCTGCTGGGGACGGCGCTGGCGGCGCGGGCTCACGCCGGACGGGTGTTGGGGCTCTTGGGCGGCGCCGCCGCGCTGGGGATGATCACCGGCATGGGCCTGGCTGCGCTGCTCTCGGGCGTCGGCGAGGGCGTGCCCCTCCGCGCCTACTATGCCATCGGTGCGGTGTTGATCGCGGCCGCCGGGCTGCTCCTCACGCGACTACCCCGTGATACCGGCGTTACCGTCGAGCGCCCGCAGCGAATCCTGGTCAGTAAGCGCTACTGGCTCTTTTACCTGCTGACCTTTATGCAAGGCGCGCGCAAGCAGGTCATGGCCAGCTTTGGCGCTCTGGTGCTGGTGGCCTACTTTGATTGGCAGGTGTGGCAGATCAGCTCGCTGTTGCTGGTGAGCGCCGTGGTGAACACGGTGGCCTCGCCGGCGGCTGGCTGGACGCTGGATCACTTTGGCGAGCGCGCGATGCTGACCGCCAGCTATGTCATCACCGCCTTCTGCTGCGTTGGCTTTGCCGTAGTGCGAGACATCTGGGCGCTGATGGTGCTGTTTGTCCTGATCCGGGCGCTGATCGTCTTTAACATCGGCGTCGATTCATGGCTCAGCCGCACCAGCCCTCGCGAGGAGCTGGCGCCGACCCTGGCGGCGGGCCTGAGCTTTAACCACATCAGCTCGCTGGCTATGCCGCTGCTAAACGGGCTGCTGCTCCCGTTGATCCAGTACGAGGGGGTCTACCTCCTGACGGCGGGCCTTACCCTGGCGACGGTGCCCTTTGCCCTGATGATGAACCGGCGCGGCGTAGAGGAGCCCGAGCGAGCCGTGGCCGCTCCGGCGGTAGGGGGATAGCCGCAGGGCATCAGCTGAACGAGAGCGGCGCAACCTCGCGCGCGGGAGGTTGCGCCGTTTGGCGACTGACGGCTCGCGACGGCGTTCAGCCCACCGTCTCTGGCACTGCCTGATTGCGGAACTGGCTCATGTACAGATTGTGGTAGAACCCACCCAGCGCCAGCAGCTCCTCGTGGGTGCCCCGCTCGATGAGCCGCCCCTCGTTGATCACCAGCACCTGGTCCGCCTCGCGGATGGTGCTCAGCCGGTGGGCGATCACAAAGCTGGTGCGCCCCTCCATCAGCTTGAGCAGGGCCTCCTGGATGTGCACCTCGGTGCGCGTGTCCACGCTGCTGGTGGCCTCGTCCAAGATGAGGATCGCTGGGTCGGCCAGGATGGCCCGCGCGATGGCCAGGAGCTGCCGCTGGCCTTGACTCAGGTTGGCGCCGCGCTCCGTCAGCACTGTCTGGTATCCTTGGGGCAGGCGCAGCACGAACTGATCGGCGTTGGCCAGTTGGGCCGCGGCTATAACCTCTTCGTCGGAGGCGTCCAACCGTCCGTAGCGGATGTTCTCCATCACCGTATCGGCAAACAGGAAATTGTCCTGGAGCACGATCCCCAGCCGCCGTCGTAGGTCGGCTTTGCGCACATCGCGGATGTCATGGCCGTCGATCCGAATGGCTCCGCCGTCCAGGTCATAGAAGCGGGTCAGCAGGTTGACGACGGTGGTCTTGCCCGCGCCGGTGGGGCCCACCAGCGCGATGGTCTCGCCCGGCATGGCCTCCAGGCAGACGTCATGGAGCACCTGCACGCCTGGCACATAGGCAAAGTCCGCATGGTCGAACACCACGTGCCCCTCGATCGCCTCCAGGGGGATGGCGTCGGGGCCGTCCTCGATCTCGGGCTGTTCGTCCAGCACCTGGAATACCCGCTCGGCGCCGGCGATGGCCGATTGCACCTGGTTGTAAAGGTTGCCCAACTGGCGCAGGGGCCCGGCGAACCGCCGCGAGTAGGTGATAAAGGTGGCGATGGTGCCCACCGTGGCCAGTCCGCGCAGGGCCATCCAGCCGCCCAAGCCAATCAGCACGGCGATATTGGCGTTGGAGAATACCCCCATCAGCGGCGGAACCAGCAGGGCATAGCTCATGGCGCGGATGCCCGTGTCGCGTACCGCCTCGTTGGCCCGCTGGAACTTTTCAAAGGTGCTGCCTTGCTGCCCAAAGGCCACGATCACGCGCTGCCCGGAATAGGTTTCCTCCAGCTCACCGTTCAGGGTGCCGAGCTGCTCTTGCAACTGCCGGAACCCGCCCCGCGTGCGCTTGCCGATGAAACCCACAAACGCCGTCATCGCCGGCAAGACGATCATCGAGGCCAGCGCCAGCCATACATTCAGCGCAAACATCATCACCACGATGCCCACCAGCGTGAGCACGCTAGAGAGCAACTGCGGGATCTGCTGTGCCAGCACCTGGTTCACCGCGTCGATATCATTAGTCAGGCGGCTCATCAGCTCGCCGTGCGGCTGCCGATCGAAAAAGCGCAATGAGAGCGTCTGCAGATGCTCAAAGAGGTCGCGGCGTAGCGCTTGCATGGCCCGCTGCGAGATGCGCGCTAGGATGACGCCCACGCCAATGTCGGCCAGGGTGGCACCCAGGTACACCCCCAGCATGGCGAGGCTCATACGCCAGAGCCCCGGTAGGTCGGCGTGGATCACGTGGTCGTCGATGGCGCGACCCATGATGACGGGTCCCGCCAGCGAGAGGAGCGAACTAAGGACGACCAACACCAGAACGATGGCCAGCGCCCACTTGAATGCTCCCAGGTAGCGGAACAGACGAAGCAGGGTGCCGCGCACGTCCTTGGCCTTTTCGATGCGGGGCCCTCGCCCGGGCCCACGAGCGGGCCCGCGCGGCGGAGGGGCGGAGGAGCTATCTCTCCCTGAGCCGTTGCCGTCCGATGGTCTGTTAGGCTGTGTGGCCATTCCGTGCTCCTCCGTTGCCGAGCTGCGATGCGAAAATCTCCTGGTAGATGGGGCTGGTGGCCAGCAGTTCCTCATGGGTGCCCGTGGCGGCGACGCGGCCGCGCTCCAGCACCACGATGCGATCTGCTGTGAGGGCGGTGCTCACGCGCTGGGCGATGACGATGGCCGTCATATCGCGCATGGCGGCGTCGAGCGCCTCCTCCAGGCGGGCTTCGGTGTCCACGTCCACCGCACTAGTGCTGTCGTCCAGGATCAGCACCAGCGGCTTGACCAACAGCGCCCGCGCGATGGCGAGCCGCTGTTTCTGGCCGCCCGAAAAGTTGACGCCGCGCTGTCCCACCGCGGTGTCATAGCCGTTGGGTAGCGCCGCGACAAAGTCGTGCGCCTGGGCGATGCGCGCCGCTTCGATCACCTCTTCGTCGGTTGCCTCTGGCCGACCGTAGCGGATATTGTCGCGCACCGTCCCCGAAAAGAGCACCGTCTCTTGTAGCGCCATACCGATGCGGGAGCGCAGCTCCTCCAGCGGGAGCTCGCGCACATCAATGCCATCCAGGGTCACCCGTCCCTCGGTCACGTCATAGAAGCGTGGGATCAGATGCACCAGGCTCGACTTGCCTGAGCCGGTTTCGCCCAAGATTGCCACGCGCTCGCCTGGCCGCGCCTCCAGCGAGACGTCGCAAAGGACGGGATCGCCGCCGTTGCCGTCGTAGGAAAAGCTGACCTCCTCCAGCCTGAGGTGGCCAGCTGCGTCCTCAGGAAGGGGCACCGGCTCGGCGATTTCCTGAATCGAGGGTGTGTCGTCCAGCACCTCCAGGATGCGCCCTGCCGAGGCCTCGGCCGCCGCCAACGGTCCCACCAGGCTGCCCAGCAACATCACGGGGAACAGCGACGACATCAGATAGTTGATGCTGGCCACCAGGGCGCCCAGGCTGAGGCTGCCCTCGATCACATACCGGCCCCCAAACCAGACCGCCGCCACCACGCCCAGGTTCAGGATGACCATGAGCAGCGGCATCAACACCGAGAGCAGCTGGAAGACGTGAATCGACTGATTGGTCAGGTCCAGGTTGGCGGCCTCGAAGCGCGCGTTCTCGTGATCGTTGCGGACAAACGCCTTCACCACGCGTACGCCGGCCAGGTTCTCTTGCAACACATTGTTGAGGCGGTCCAGCCGCTCTTGCACCGTCTTGAAGAGGGGTCGGGCTTTGGTGGCCAGCAACGCCATCGCGCCTATCAGCACCGGCAGCAGCACGGCAATGATGCTGGCCATGGCGGAGCTGGTGCGGATAAGCATAAAGATGCTGCCGACCATCAGCAGCGGCATCCTGGTCAGAATGCGCAGGCCCATCATGCAGATCATCTGCACCATGTTTACGTCGCTGGTCGTGCGCACCATCAGTTGGCCGGTCCGGATCCGGTCCAGGTTGCCGAACGACCAACTCTGCACCGTCTTGACGATCTCTCGGCGAATGTCGGCCCCAAAGCTCTGCGCCACCCGCACGGAGAGCAGCGTATTACAGACCGCCAGGGCGGCCGAGACCACCGCGGCTCCCAGCATGATGCCGGCGGTCTGCCACACCATCGCCAGGTCGCCAGCGGCGATGCCCTGGTCGATGGCTCGCTGGGTGAGGTTGGGGATCATCAGGTCGGCTACGATCTGCGCTGCCAATAGGATCAGCGCAATGATGGCCGGCCAGCGGTAAGGTCTGAGGAAACGGATCAGCGAGCGAAGGGATTTCATGGACGCTCCTGCTACGCTTGCGGTTGGGTGGATGCGACGGTGAGCTCGCTGGCGGGTTCGCTCTGGTGGCAGGGGGCGCGGCAGCCGCGGGGCATCAGGTTGTCTCGCACCCGCACCAGCAGCCGCTGCAGCGTGTCTCGCTCTTCCGGCGACATGCCGGCAAAGGCGGCCAGTTCAACCTGGCGCCACCCCTCATCCAGTGGGGCGCGCAAGTCCCAGCCGGCCTGGGTCAGGTAGACGCGCTGGACGCGGTCGTCGCTGGGGTCCGCGCGTCGCCGCACAAAGCCGGCCTCTTCCAGGCGTTGCAGGGCATGGCTCATAGAGGGGGGGCTGATCATCACCCGATCGGCCAGTTGCGTCTGCGTCAGGCCCTCTTCATCCCAAAGGATGTGTAGGATGTGCGGCTGGCCCCGCTGCAGGCCCAGCTCGTCTAGGATCTCTCGCGCGTGCTGGTGGATAAAGCGGGAGATTTGCGCCAGAACCGCACTAGGGTTGTCGCGCTCTTGGTCTGGTGCCATAGCGGCATCCTCCGGGCATTGTTCGACCGCTTATAGTTAGATGCCTAACAGTATAAGCCGAGCGCCGGAGATGTCAACCCGAGAATCAGGAGGGGCTGGCGACGTTGACGGTCCAATAGTGGGTGGGGCCGGGCCCGTCCAGCCGCACATAGCCCACCCCGATGTGCACATACGAGCGGCTGAGCAGGATCTCGCGGTGGCCGGAGCTGTTCATCCAGCCTGCCACGACGTCGGCGGGGGTGGGGTACCCGGCGGCGATGCACTCGCCCCACGTGCTGGGCTGATAGCCTGCCTCGCGGATGCGGTCGCCTGCGCTAGAGCCGTCCGAGCCGGTGTGCGAGATGTTGCCTGTGGTGGCCATGTCGACGGTGTGGCCCTGGGCGGCGGCGGTCAGGCAGGGATGGGCCGTCAACGCGGGGATGCCGCGCGACGTGCGTTCGCGGTTGACCAGGGTGATCACCTGCGCGGCATAGCTGGGCGGCTGCCGCTGCACGGCTGGCAGGTACGCGCGCGCCCGCCTCTCCGCCGCCGTCACCTGGCTGGTCGCCAGCGCCGAGGCGCAAGCCAGTATCAGCAGCCATAGCACGAATCGCTTCAATCTACACATGGGTTGCTCCTGAGCCTGCCGCTCCCGCCAGCATAAATGGCCCGAGGCGGCAGAATGTCAATAGTGCGTAAGAGTTGCTGGGGGAGACGCGAGGTGGGGGCTCGCCCAGCGTCAGCCCGCGGTCCCTGGGCGAGGTGCTCGTCGAGCTCAGGTCAGCGTCTCGCCCAGCTTGAGGGCCTCAAAGACGCGGATCCTGGTCAGCAGATACACGATCACGCCGTTGGTCAGTAGCGAGGCCACCAACATGACGGCGGCGGCCCGCACCATGTCGCCCCAGGCTGGCACGATGCGGAACGGCGGCACCAGATCGCTCGCACGCCAGCCGATCTGCAGGTACGGCACAAACAGGTCGGCCACCACCATGCCGATGCCCAGCCCCACGGCGATGCCGCCGACCGTTACCACGGCCCGCTCGATGCTCAGCGACGCGGCCACCTGGCCCTGATAGAGGCCGATGGCCCGCGCCAGGCCAAACTCGATGGTCCGCTGACGGAAGGACATCAGGGCGTTCAGGGCCTGGGCCAGCACACTCAGGCCCACCGTCACCACAAAACCGACCGAGAGGAACCCGAACACGCCCATGCGATCCTTGTCTTGGCGGGCCTCGTCGATCAGCTCGGTGGCCGTGCGCATCTCTAGCAGGTAGAACCCGTGCTCTTCCAGGTCCTCCGCGAGCTGTTCGGGTGCGGTGTCGGGCTCAGTGTCCAGCCACACACGATAGGGCAGCTCTTGGCCCATCACGTCAAAGACATAGTCCAGGTTGGCGACAAACACAGGACTGTGGTGCGGATAGGCGGTGGGGAAATAGTCTAGGACGCCTACGACGGTAAAGGTGCCCATCTCTTCATAGAATTCGGTATTGACATGGATGCGGGCCACGTCGCCCACGCGCAGGCCGGTCTCACGCATGGCCTGCGAGGTGATCAGCACGCCATTTCGTTGTGCGGCCAGGCGGTTCATCAGCCCGCCCAACGACTCGTTGGCGAAATCGTCCCTGAAAAAGGCCACCGCTCCCAGGTAGCGCGCATCGACGCCATAGATCAGGCCCATGCCGGACTGCTGATCGACGCGCGAGCGGTAGCGGGCCACCCGCGCCGCCCCGCGCACCCCTGGCACCTGCAGATGGTCCTCCACCGGCAGCAGCGTCCAGCCCTCGTCGCTCAAAGACGTCCCCACGGTCACGCCGGCCTGGGCCGGGCCCTCCACGAACGGGTCCGACTGGCCGGTGTCGGCGCCCTCCAGCACCGCTACATCGGCGCCCACGTCATAGCGCACCCGATCGGCCTCGTTGGCGTCGATGGTGCGCGCGGCCGAGGCGGTGAATGTGCCCAGCGCCGTCGTCAGCAGGACGATGGTCAGCAGGGGGGCGTGGCGGTGGGCCGAGCGCGACAGGTGCTGCAGCGCCAACATGGCCGCTACGCTTCCCGTCTGGCGGGCGATCCAGTCTGGCAGGCGCACCAGCCAGGGGAACAGCCGCACTACCAGCAAGCTCATAGCCAGGATAAAGAACGAGGGGACCAAAAAGAGCAGCGGATTGGAGACCGCGGGCTCGGACGAGTCCAGCAAGCCTAGTCCGCCCTGGGCTCGCAACACGTATAACCCATAGGCCGCGATGGCCACCATCAGCACGTCGACATAGTAGCGCTGCCACAGCGGCGTGGTCGTGTCGCCGCGGGCCATCTGCGAGCGCATGGCCACCACCGTCACCCGCGACGCCTGCAGCGCTGGCAGCACGGTCGCCGCCATGGCCAGCAGCAGGCCGCCCGCCGCGTACCTCAAGCTCTGGGGCGTAATCGTCACCGAGAGGGCCGCGCGCCGGGTGAACTCGAGAAAGCCATAGGTGCCCCCGATGGCCTGGGCGAACCACCGCCCCAAGGGCGGGCCGGCTAGCATGGCCACGATCGCGAGGAGGGTGGTCTGCAAAAGGTAGGTGGCAAAGACCTGGCCGCTGGTGGCGCCCCGGCTCTTGAGCATGGCGATCTCTAGCCGTTGCTCTTGCACCGCCGCGGCCGACATGGTGCTCACAAAGTAGGCCACCAGACCGAGGAACGGAACCAAAAAGCTGAGCAGGCGCAGCGTCTGGGCCGCTGCCTCTTGCTGATAGCGTTGCAGGACCAGTTCGGGCGAGCTGGCGACGTCGGTCAACGGCAGATAGCTCTCCAGCCGGAGGCGTAGGCGTTCGATTCCTTGGAGCAGATAGGGCACACTGGCCGTGTTGATCCGCTCGCTGTCGAGGGCCAGGTACCAGCGCATAGAGCGCAGGGCTTGAGGCACGCGGCCGGACTGGGCCAACTGAAGGTAGGTGTCCTCATGCATCAGTAGCAGGTCGTTCACCCGGCTGGGGAACAGGGTGTACCAGAGCGGCTCCTGATGCGCCTCCACCCGCCAAATGCCCACCACCCGCACCAGGAACTCTGTCTCGGCTATCTCGGGGAGCTCTTCGCGAGGGAGCTCTGTGTAGACCAGCTTCCGCTCCTGCCCCACGTCCAGGCCGGTCATGTTAGCATAGCTCTCGCTGATCAGCACCTCGATCGGCTCGTCGGCGCGGGACCACGCCTCAGGCTCGCGACCCGCAACGATGGTGGCGCGGGGCTCTAGCCCGGCGAACGCGCCCAAGCGGGCTCCGGCGGAGCGGGTGGTCTCGCCCAGCAGCCGCACCTCAAAGTCGCCGCTGGCCACGTAATGGGCGATGTCACCAAAGGGGACGCCTAGCTCGCGGGGCAGGACGCGCTCCACATAGGTGCGCACGGCCTCATAGCGCTCCCATTCGGCGCTGGTCTTGCCCGTGCCCACCCACAGCAGCTCGAACCCGGTTCGCGGTCGGTCGTACGGCGAGCCTTCCAGATCCTCCGCCAGCAACTGGCGGTTGGCTGCCTCCGAGTACATGGGGATCGCCGCGGCCAGCGCCACAAAAGCCACCCAGCCCAGCAGTAGGGCCAGCGTTAGCCCGCGCTGGGTCAGCATACGGCGAAAAACAATACCGACCAGCCCGATCAAGCGACCGACGGTGCGCAAGGCAGATCCTCTCTGACTGCCGAGACGGGTCCTTCGCCCCCCCTCGGGGAGACGCCTCGGCGATTATACCACAGCGTTCCGTGGGCGTGCCAAACGGTGCCGACGATGGTTTGACCCAGCCGCTATCCTCGGTGTATGATGCTTGGCGTTGTCCGCCAAACCTATCTAGACGACACTGCGGACAGATAGTCCCGCACCTTCCGGCGCCGTCCTTACGGCGGGCTCGCAAGGTTTGGGAGGGAGGTACCCCGCTATCGCACGTTGATCACCTCGGCCACTCACCGTTCATCATCTACGCTGGAGGAATCAGAGACATGTCGAATCGCAATGTAGGACGACGCCAATTTCTGCGCATCGCTGGTCTGGGCTCGGCTGCGGCCGTCGCCGCCGCTTGTAGCCCCGAGGTCGTCGTCGAGACCGTCGTCAAAGAGGTCGAAAAGGTCGTCAAGGAAACGGTCATCATCGAGGGCGAGTCCAAGGTCGTCGAAAAGGTCGTCAAAGAGACGGTCATCGTCGAGGTAGAGCCCGAGAGCACCGGTTTCGAGGGCACCATCCAGATGTACGCCCAGTCGTACACGCCCCGTTCGGCCGACACGAATACCGATCCCAACGCCCCCAAGCGCGACGCGCTGGACACCCTGGCCGCCGAGTGGATGGATATGCATCCCGGCATCAACCTGGAGTTCATCCCCGCTCCGACGGGCGAGTACACCGACTGGATCAACACGCAGCTCGTCGGCGGCACCGGCCCCGATATCTTTTGGCTGTGGCTGAGTTCGTTGCATGGTTGGGCCGACGAGGGCAAGGTGGTCGCGCTCAACGACTACCTGAACATGCCCAACAAGTACACCCCCGAGGATACTCCCTGGAAGCAGACCTTCCTAGACCCGTTTGAGGAGACCTTTAGCGTCAAAGGTAACTATGGTGGCGTGCCGATGGACCTGGTTTCCACCGGTATCTTTACCAATCGCGACGCACTCGAGGCCGCCGGTATCGACTTTGACGGCGAGCTGAACCAGGAGCTGGGCTCTCCCGACAACTGGGAAGTGCTCATGGAGTGGATGGCCAAGCTTCAGGCGACGGGCATCATCCCCATGTCCATGGGCGGCAGCTCCATCGACTGGGCCTGGCGCACCTTTTGCGACCAGCTGGGTGAGGTGTGGGTCGAGGAGCTCGATGTCCTCAACTACCACGAGGCCGTGCCCATCTACAAGCAGGAAGGTTTCATCAGCCAGGAGGAGCAGCAGCACGGTTGGTGGTGCCTCGACTGGAACCTCTGGGAGCGGGAAGAGACCCGCGAGATGTACCGCATCTTCAAAGAGTGGTCCCAGTATTTCCAGGATAACTGGACCGCCCGCGACGCGCAGAACGCCTATGACCTGTTCACCACCGGTCAGGCCGCGATGATGTGGGACGGCTCCTGGCAGCTCGGTCCCCTGTTGGAGGACGACCGGCGCGACTTTGAGATGGTATCGTTCTGGGTGCCTCCGATCACCAAAGAGACCACCGCCGTGGCCCAGGATCCGCCGGTGCTGCCCATCGGCGTGGGTGGCTTTGGCTCTCTGTCCTATGGCCTCAACCACATGTGTGTACAGCGTGGCAACGTCGACGAGTGCGTCGACTGGCTCATGTTCATCACCACCCCTCTGCATGACGAGATGATCGTCAACGAGGTGCCGTCCTTTGTGCCGGCGGTGGTGGGCACCAAGGCGCTGCCCGAGATTGAGAACCTGTTTGTCGGCGAGGAGCGCCTCAAGAGCGGCGAGCATCCCGTCCGCAGCATCGAGTCTGTCTTTGGCTATGTCGAGTCCAAGTACAACGATCTGTGGAACCGCGAGAACGAGCTCTACTTCCTAGACCAGCAGTCGCTGGACGAGGCCATGGCGAGGCTGGTCGATATCTGCAACCAGCAGGCCCCGGCTGATATCCGCGACGCTGCCCTCCAGTACTCGGAGGACGGCAGCTGGGATCTCACCCAGTGGGAGTGCGAGCCCGAGGTTTAGGCCTCAGGCGACCAGCCAGAGGACGAGGGGCGCCCATCATGGGCGCCCCCCTTTGCGTCAAGCCCCCGCTCCTTCCGCGCAGAAAACCCTTGACAGCGGGCACAATCCTGCTTTATGATAGAACACAGTTCCATAGCATCTGTCTGCGTGACCTATGCTGATGGGACTCGGTAGCTCTTTTCCTACCCGTCGTGCCGTAACGAGGCCGAGAACTCAAGAGCGTGCACCTACCATCATCGCTGACTCCTCATTGAGGGTGCCGTTGGTTCTCTGCTGTGGACATGGGCGTGCCCTGCGCCCGAGAGGAGGTGTCCCGGGCCATGATGTGCCACTGATGCACGATCCCCGCTCATCGCGTCTTCACTAGGGAATAGGAGAGAGTCATGGAGAAGCTGAACCGACGTCGGTTCCTGCGTGGGGCTGCCATCAGCTCGGCCGCGGCATTGGTGGCCGCCTGCCAGCCCGAGGTCGTCGTCGAGACCGTCGTCAAAGAGATCGAAAAGGTCGTCAAAGAGACGGTCATCATCGAGGGCGAGTCCAAGGTCGTCGAAAAGGTCGTCAAAGAGACCGTGATCGTTGAGAAGGAAGCCGAGCCGATGGGCTTCCAGGGCACCATCGAGCACTATGCCCAGGCCTACACCCCGCTTTCGGCCGACTCGAACCCGGATCCCAACGCTCCCAAGCGTGAGGCCCTGGACATCCTGGCCGCCGAGTGGATGGACATGCATCCCGGCGTCACGATCAAGTTTATGGAGGCGCCGACGGGCGAGTATACCGACTGGATGAACACCCAGCTTGTCGGCGGCACTGGCCCCGATATCTTTTGGCTGTGGCTGGGTTCCCTCCACGGCTGGGCGGACGAGGGCAAGACGGTCGTGATTAACGACTACCTGAAGCTGCCGAACAAGTACACCCCCAGCGACGAGGCCTGGGAGCAGACTTTCCTGGATCCATTCTTGGAGAGCTATAGCGTCAAGGGCAACTTTGGCGGCGTGCCGCTGGACCTGGTCTCCACCGGCGTCTACACCAACCGCGACCTGCTGGAACAGGCCGGTATCGACTTTGACGCCGAGCTGAACGCGGAGCTGGGCTCTCCCGATAGCTGGGCCGTGCTCATGGAGTGGATGGAAAAGCTCCAGGCCATCGACGTCATCCCCATCACCATGGACGGGGCCGACTCTTTTGCGTGGTTCTGGCGCAACCTGGCTGACCAGCTGGGTGAGGTGTGGCTGGAAGAGCTGGATGTGCTCAACTACTATGAGAGCACACCCATCTACAAGCAGGAAGGCTTTATGAGCCAGGAGGAGCAGCAGCACGGCTGGTGGTGCCTGGACTGGAACCCCTGGGAGCGCGAAGAGTCGCGCGAGATGTACCGCATCTTTTACGAGTGGCAAAAGTACTTCCAGACGAACTGGATGGGCGAGGGTGGTAGCCAAAAGTACGACCTCTTTGCCACTGGCGCGGCTGCCATGACCTGGGACGGTTCCTGGCAGCTCGGTCCCCTGCTCCAAGACGATCGGCGCGATTTCGAGATGGTCTCCTTCTTTATTCCGCCGATCACGCGAGACACCACCCCGGTGGCCCAGGATCCGCCGGTGCTGCCCATCGGTTTGGGCGGCTATGGCTCTATCGCCTACGGCCTCAACCACATGACCGTCAAGCGTGGCAATGTGGAAGAGTGCATCGACTGGCTGATGTTCATCACCACCCCCCTGCATGACGAGATGATCGTCAACGAGGTGCCGTCCTTTGTGCCGGCAGTGGTGGGCACCAAGGCGCTGCCCGAGATTGAGAACCTGTTCGTCGGTGAGGAGCGCCTCCAGCGCGGCTCACACCCGGTTCGCAGTTTCGAGTACATCTTTGGCTATGCCGAGTCCAAGTACAACGACCTGTGGAAGCGCGAGTGTGAGCTCTACTTCCTGGATGAGCAGTCGCTGGATGTGACCATGACCAACATGACCGATATCTGCATCCAGCAGGCCCCGGCCGACATCCGCGCCGCCGCCATCCAGTACTCGGAGGACGGCAGCTGGGATCTCACCCAGTGGGA
>DAIRUQ010000079.1:0-13288 GCA_036803245.1 Chloroflexota bacterium
CATCGCGCGATGGATCAAAGAGGCGTTGGCGGCAAATCCGGATCTCGAGACTTCTGGCGATTGACACCCAGTCCTCGGTTCGCCATAATCGCTGGTACCGTGGGCGGTCAGTCACGGCCTCGTTGCAGCGGCAGTGCGATATCTATGGAGGATGGCGATGCCAAAGGGAGTGATCGAACGCTCGGGCGGCCGCACGGCTGCATCGGATCTACGGGACATGCTTCGGGAACTCGAAGTCGCCGCCGGCGATCTGGTCGGCAAGGGAGAACAGATTCTTGATATCCTCCGCCTGCGCGACCGGGTGCAGGAAGAGATACAGCGCCTGCTGGAGCAGGGCCTCACGCTCAAGCCAGAGCAAAGCCGCCTGGAGACGGTCGACTCTTTGCTCACGCGGCACGCCGACGTCATCGAAAAAGAGCTCCGCAAGACGGGTGGGCTGGCTGCAGCCCGTGAGGCGGAACAGCCTTCGGAAGACAAGACGTGGTGGTTCGTCGATGTCCCTTACTACCAGAACAAGAAGAAGCGGTCCCGATCCACGTGGATCGCGGTGGGCATCATCGCCGTCGTGTTGGTTGTGGCAGCCTATGTGTCCAACATGCTGTTCGGGCCCGGCACCAAGGCCGAGCGAACGCGCACTCACTTTGTCAACGGCCAGCAGTATGTCGCGCGCCAGGAGTGGGACAAGGCCATAGAAGAGTTTGAGCGAGCGCTTCGCATCGACAGCAACCGTGCCGATGCCCACGTATACTTAGGCGTGCTCTATGAGATCACGGGTCGTCAGACAGAGGCTCGCGACCAGTTCACCAGGGCACAGAGCGGGCTGCGAAACCGCCGCACCTACCTGGAGACCTTGGCCAATGCTTACGAGGAGGCAGGGGAGCTTGACCTCGCCATCGGCCAGCTGGGCGAGTTGATCGCCACGCAGCCGACCCACGCCCAAGCTCACCTCCAGCGCGCCGAGATCTATGCGCGGCTGGGAAACGCCGAGGATGCCGCCAGCGATTTTGCCACGGCCGCCGAGCTGGCCGACCAGCAGAACAACACCGAGGTGTTCAACCAAGCCAGCCTGAGGCTCAACATCATGCTAAGGACGTTGACGCCAGATTCATAGCCATCCTCCCACCTCGCTGCTGAGAACGGCCATGCTTGGGCATGGCCGTTCTGCGTCCACCAGCCAGCGATCCAGCCCCACGGGGTACGCTGCGATTCTAGCCCTTCTTTGCCGCGCCCGTCTGCGAATGCTATACTCGGCCCGTTGTCGCGCTCTGCCCGACCTTTTGCCGTGATGGCCGCGCCCTCTGTTTGCCGATTTCGGAGCAGCATGTCGTTCAGCAACCCATTCATCACCGATCGTCCCCTGACAGACCAGGATCTCTTTGTTGGGCGAGGTGCCGAGTTCGCCCAGCTGCTGGACATGCTTGGATCAGATCAGCGTACCATCTGCTTGTTCGGGCACCACCATCTGGGCAAGACATCCTTTGTGAACCAGCTCGCCCTCCGCCTACACCCGCGCTGGCAGGTGATGCAGATCGACCTGGCCACGACCCAGATCCAATCAGAGGCGGGGCTGATCCAGACCATCGCGCAAAGGCTCGGAGAAACGGGGCAGGAGTCCCAGAAGGCAGAGGTCTCTCCATCGACCGAGGCATGGTCAGCCATCGAGGCCAGGATGGAGACGGAGCGCCCTTGCCTGGTCTGCCTAGATCAGATCACAACGGCCGACCTCACCGAGCGCAAGAGCAGTTGGTTGGCGATCATGCAGTCGGTGCAGCGAGCGCTGTCCTCATCGGCCAAGTTGGCCCTGCTGCTCTGCATCGAGGGACACCCTGCCGATCTCGATCAGGCATTGCTCGAGGGAGTCAGCGTCATCGAGTTGTCGTCGCTTGACGAGCACGAGTCCGAAGAGCTCCTGAGCATCCCGCTCCGAGGAAAGCTAGCCCTGGGCTATGAGATCATCCGCGCGTCGTACGTGCTTACGGGCGGCGATCCCTATCTGCTCCAGCTTTTTGGCTCCTTTTGCCACCAACGCTATGCCAAGATGGGTTGGGTGCCCGCCAATGGCGTCAGCCATCTCTCGGAGGATGTCCTCCAAGCGGCAGAGGAGCACTTTCGAGAGCTTTGGGACCCGCTCAGCGACCGCGCGCGGCTGGTGCTCTCTACCATGTGCGAGACCACGGGGCAGCATGGGATCTGCACTCCTGGCGATGCCAGCCGTCTGCTAGCGGCCAGCGTGCGCTTGCTCCGAGGAGATGTGAATCACGGGCTGACCGAACTGCACGCTCGCGGGATCCTGGACGAGCTAGGAGGGCCCACTTACCGCGTGGCATCCGATATCATGCGGGTTTGGGTGCGCCGCACCCACCCGCTCGATGCCACCATCGCTTCCAGCAGCACCTACCGTTCGCGTCGTGTCAAGGTGCCCAGCACGCGCCGTCGCCGCCAGATCGACTGGGCAGGCATCGCCCTGTGGAGCACCGTCATCCTGCTCGTCGTCGCCATCGCGTGGGTGTGGCGGTCGCGTGATGTGACCGTCGTCTGGATGCATCGCCCGACGCTGGACGTCCCCCCCACTGCCGAGTCAGAGGAGTTCGAGGGGCTTCCCACGCCCGAGGCGGGTCTAGCGCAGGGCTATATCGTCTACCAAGCCAAAGAGGATCCCGATGAACCATGGGACCTCTATATCATGCGCAGCGACGGGTCAGATCCCGTTCGACTGACCAACACCCCCAGCAACGAGACCTTGCCCGTCCTCTCACCCGACGGCCGCAAGATCGCCTTTGTCTCGGACCGCGATGGCAACCGCGAGGTCTATGTCATGAACCGTAACGGTTCCGACCAGACTAACCTCTCGCGCAACGCAGCCGATGATTGGACGCCATCGTGGTCACCCGATGGTACCGAGATCGCCTTTGCCAGCTTTCGCGATGGCCACTGGGAGCTGTACCTGATGACGGCCGAGGGAACCAGCCAGCGGCGGATCACGTCTCACAGCGCCGCCGATTATAGCCCCGCCTGGTCACCGACGGGAGACGAGATCGCCTTTGTGTCGAACCGCACGGGCAATCTCGACATCCACCTGCTCTCGCTAGCCGACCTGTCGGTGCAGCGCCTTACCACCGATCCCGCCACCGACCAGTCGCCCGCCTGGTCACCCGACGGACAGCAGATCGCCTGGGAGAGCTACCGTGATGGCAACATGGAGATCTTTGCCATGGATGCCGATGGGAGCGATGTGCGAAACCTCAGCCAGGACGTCTACGCCGACGACCATGGCGTGACCTGGGCGCCCACCGGCGAGCGCATCGCCTTTTACTCGAACCGTGATGGCGGCTGGGACATCTATACGCTGGACCTAGCCACGGGGCGTCGCTTGAACCTCACCCTGGGCAACGCCATCGAGCAGAGCCCGTGCTGGGGCCGCTAGAGTCATCGGCAGCGGCGATGGCTCGCTAGGCCAGGCCGAGGAGGAGGTTGATTAGGAGCGTCCGCACCATCTCCAGTAGGATCATCGCGACCATGGGCGAGAAATCGAGTCCGCCAAGCGAGGGGAGCACCTTGCGGATGGGCCCGACCACGGGCTCGGTGATCTGCAGGATGATCTCGGCAAAGCGGCCGCTTCGATCGATGGGGATCCAAGACAACAGCACACGAACCAGGATGGCCAGGCTCAGCAACCTCGCCAGTATATCGATAAAGTTGATGAATACGATCACGAGTTCGCCCTCCCCAGTTCCTGGGCACGGTGATAGGCCGCTTGGACGGCATCAAGAACGGCGGCACGAAGGCCACCCTTTTCCAGTTGATAGAGCGCCTCGGCTGTGGTGCCGCCAGGCGAGGTGACCCGCGCGCGCAGATCCGCCGCCGAGATGCCCGCCTGTTGCGCATAGGCGGCCGAGCCGCGCACCGTCTGCAGGGCCAGCTGCTCCGCCACTGGCCGCGCGAACCCCAGGCGCACGCCCGCCTCTACCAGGGCTTCGATGAACAGAAACACATAGGCGGGGCCCGACCCGCTCAGCGCTGTGGCCATGTCGAGATAGCGTTCCTGCGCGACCTCGATCTCCAGGCCCAAAGCTCCCAGCACCTCTCGCGCCAGCCCACGCTGTGCATCGGAGGTGGCAGGCGTCGCCGTCCACACCGTCGCGCCTTCGCCCACCTGTCCAGGCGTGTTCGGCATGGCCCGCACCACCGCCTCCACCCCCAGGGCCGCCACGATACGATCAATGGTGACCCCAGCGACGATACTGAGCACCAGAGCACCCTCGGCGATAGCTCCGCGCAGGCCATCTAGGACCCCATCCAAGACCTGCGGCTTGACCGCCAGCACCACCAAAGAAACGGACCGAACCGCCTCGCGGTTATCCGCATAGGTCAACACGCCATACTGCTGCTGAAGTGCGTCGCGGCGCTCCGCCAGCGGCTCGCCTACTCGCACTTGCTCGGCCCCAAAGCGCTCTCCGGCCAGCAGCCTGGCCATGAGCGCCTCGGCCATGGTCCCGCCACCGACAAAAGCCATCACCTGGTGCTGTGGCTGATCTGACACCGCGGCTCCTTCCTAGTATGTTGCGGGGCCAAAGATGGCGCGTCCAATCCGCACCATGGTCGCCCCCTCCTCGATAGCCACCTCAAAGTCATCGGTCATGCCCATGGAGAGCTCTGACAGCGACACCCCCGTCACGTTCCTCTGCAGCGTGTCACGCAGTGTTCGCAGCTTGCGAAACACAGGCCGCACAGTCTCGGGATCATCGGCGATGGGAGCCATGGTCATGAGGCCGCACAGCCGCAGGTTCCGACATGAATCGATCTCTTGGACAGGCTCCACCAGACGGCTCCAACCGTCCTCGTCGGCTGCATCGAACCCGTACTTGGAGGGCTCGCCCGAGACGTTGCACTCGAGCAGTACAGAGATCACCCGTCCCGCATCGGCGGCCGCTCGGTCTAGTCGCTGAGCCAGCTTGACCGAGTCGAGCGAGTGAATGACGTCGGCGAACTCGGCCACCCGACTGGCCTTGCGGCTCTGGATATGCCCCACCATGTGCCAGGTGATGCCGTCGCCCAGCCGCTCAATCACGGCAGGTATCTTTTCCTCGGCTTCTTCCACGCGGTTCTCGCCCAGGTGCGTCAACCCGCACGCGTACGCTGCCGCCATTTCCTCAGGCGAGCGGGTTTTGGAGACGGCCACGATGGTCACGTCTTGGGGGGTGCGGCCAGCTCGCTGACACGCGGCAGCAACGCGCTCTCGCACCTGTTCCACATTGATGGCTAGATCCACCATACGCACCTCCGTGGCTGCCGCAGCTATCGGGAACGCAGCCCGATGGCCACCGCAAACCGCCCCGTTCCGCCCTTTTCGCGCCTGTGAGAGTAAAAGCGATCCACATGGCAGCTGGTACACAAGGCGGCCACGTCGATGGCTCTCACTCCGCAACGCTCCAGCTGGATCGCGTTCGCTCGCCAGAGGTTCACATAGCGACCATCAGCATCGACAACCTCGCCCTGCGCATCAGAAAAGGCCTGGCGGAACTCGTCGCGAACCGACGCGCCCACCTCAAAGCAGCACGGCCCGATGCTCGGGCCGATCGTCGCGATCAGGTCAGCGGGCTGGCTGCCAAAGTTGCTCACCATAGCTCGCACCGTCTTGGCCGCGATGCCTTGGACGGTCCCTCGCCATCCCGCATGGGCCAGCCCCACCGCTGCGCGGAGGGGGTCGAACAGCAGGATGGGGACGCAATCAGCATACCGCCCCATCAGCAGAATCCCTGGGACATCGCTGATGAGCGCGTCCGTCGCGGCGATGGTTTGTCCCGCGTCGTCGTCAGAAACTCGATGGACCCGATCCTCATGCACCTGATGGCTTCTGACCACGCGCTCGGAATCCCATCCCAAGGCGGCATAGATGCGGCGGAGGTTCTCTGCCACGGCCGAGGGATCATCGCCAACGGTGCCGCCCACGTTCAGGCTGCGATATGGGCTCTGGCTCACCCCACCCAGGCGGCCCATCACCGCGTGTTCAATGCGTTCATCGGCCAGCAAAGCAGACCGAAAAGCCACCAGGCCATCATGCGGCACGTTCACAGCGCCCCCTTGCCCGTTGATGGACAACCACGGGCATCGACCATCCGCCAGGGCAGAGGCCGCTGCGGGGCCCATCGCGCCAGATAGCCCTCAACGTCCAGGCCCGCCTTGGCGAGGAGCGACTCCACCCGCTTGGGAGCCGCGCGGCTGGCCGTAGCCAGCGCCTCGCCCACCTCGGCACCGCCGCGGGCCAGAATGCCCTGAACCCGCGCCAGCGCGGTGGATTCGGCTCGCACGCTCACCGATCGAGATTGCAGCGATGCGCGAATGCGGGCTAGACGAGCATCCAGCACCTCAGCGGGCGCCATGCCACACCGCTCCCACGGCGTGTGCGCCTTGGGCACAAAGGGGCTGACTCCCACCACCACAAAGCGATCAAACTGCCGTGCGATCTCGTCAGTGAGGTCGATCAGTGCCGCGATATCCTCTTCGGTCTCATCGGGCAGGCCAACCATATAGTACAGCTTGAGCGTCTCAAAGCCTAATGCGTTGGCAGCCGCCACGGCGCGCATGATATCCTCGCGTGAGATCCCCTTGCGCATGGTATCGCGTAGCCGCTGCGAGCCCGCCTCGGGCGCGATGGTCAGGGTGCGAACACCGCTAGAAGCCAACCCTCGCAGCAGCGTCTCCGAGAGGGGCGCCGCCCGCAGCGAGGACACGGAGAACTGAATCCCCTCTAGGCGCAAACCCTCCACGAGCGCGTCGATCTGGCTATAGTCCGAAACCGCCGCCGACACCAGCCCCACCCTGGGCCAGCGCCCCTGCGCTCGACGGGCAAGGGCCAGCACCTGATCCAGGCTCTGTTCGCGAAAGGGTCGATACCAGCGCGTGGCCAGGCAAAAGCGGCAGGCATGGGCGCAGCCTCGTGCCAGCTCGATCATGGCCATGTCGCCGAACTCGGCCTGAGGGCACACCACCGAGGACGCGAACGGCCGCAGCCCGAGGTCTGGCACCCACTGCCGCGTCACCAGTTCTTGCTGGGGTCGCCTCGGCACCCACATCCCAGGCAGGCTCGACAGCCAGTCGAGAGCTTGATCGCGCTGACGGCCCATCTGGAGGCGTCCCGCCTCGACAATGCCCTCGAGCGACTCTTCCGCCTCGCCGATCATCACGGCATCGGCCATCGGTCCCATCACCGCTGGGTTGGCGGAAACGGCGGGCCCTCCCATCAGTACCAGCGGGTCGTGCACGGTCCGCTCGCGGGCCAGCGCGGGGATGTCCGACCGTCGCAACACCTCGACGACGTTGCCATAGTCCATCTCGTAGGGGATGCTAAAGGCGATCAGGCTGGTCTCGCGCAGGAGGCGCTGCGATTCGAGGGTGACGACGGGCTCGCTCCGATCCTCTCGTCGTCCGAGGCTGGCAAAGGCGCGCTCACAAGCGACGTCGGGCATGGCATTGAGCCAATGATAGAGCCCATGCATGGCGAGGCTCGACATGCCGACCGCATAGCTGTTGGGAAAGACGAGGGCGATGGGGACGCGGCCACCCCAGTCCTGGATGACCGCTCCGTCCTCTGTCTGTAGCAGCGCTCGCGCTGCCTCGATGGTGCGCCATTTCATGCCCGATCCCCTTGCTCTGCAGAGTCGATCCTAGCGGCGCAGGGGAGGCATGTCAAAAGAGGAGAGGGCCGCAGCAGGCCCCCTCCGTAACCGCTGCCTCTAGTCGGTGGCCCGAAACACAAGATCGAGGATTCCGCCCAGGTCCACCTCTGCTTCGGGCGATTCGACACAGGTGGCCGCATAGTGCCGCAAGAGCGCGATACTGGCGCTGCGCGTAGCGGCGCGCACAGAGGCGAGCTGATCCAGGATTTCGGCGCAGCTCCGCCCTTCCTGCAGCATGCGCTGAATCCCCTTGGCCTGGCCCTCGATGCGGCGCAGCCGCAGAACCAGATCGTCTCGCGCGGCGCTCTCTAGCGTCGTCATGGCTCTTCCTACCGATCGTATCCTGAAAGGAGGCTAACTAGCCTCGTCGTGAGAGTCCTCAACCACCCGACGGGGCGCAGTCGGCGCCGCTAGACTGGCTGCCTGTTGACGCAAAGGCCGAAACCACCTTGCGGCAGTTCTGGCTCTTGCAGGTTGGGCAGGCCACCTCCACGGGGCGCGTGGCACTGCGCACAAACTTGTCAAAGCGCGTCCCACACTCGGCACATTCGTATTCATAGATGGGCATCGTGGATTCCTACTCGTCTCATATCTCTCGCCACTAGTCGTCAAGACCTAGCGCTGCCATCACCTCAGACTGCTTCAGGGATCCTACCTGGCGGAGCAGTTCCTCGCCCTGAGCGTCATACACCACCAACGTGGGAACGGCGCGCACGCCGAGCCTCGCTGCAAGAGCCCTCCCCACCGTTCCCGTGGCGGAGACTCTCAGCACCGTACCTTGCTCCCCCAACGATCGCTCGATCCCGTCGACGACGGGCTTGGCTAGGAAGCAGGCCGTTCAAGTGTTGGTATAGACCTCGATCACGACGGGGCGGCCCGCTCCGATGAGCTGATCGACCTGTTCCAGCGACGCTAGGTCGGACGGGCTGGTGCGAAACAGCAAGTAGGCCGCACCCAGAGCGCCCAAGACCAGCAGCGTCAACCAGTTCTCCGCCAAAAGCTGTCTCACGCCGTCTCAGCTTCGAGGAGGGCGTCGATCTTGCGCTTCAGCGTCGGCTTTGGCGTGACCCCCACGATCCGCTCCACCTCTTCTCCGTCGGCGAACAGGATCAGCGTCGGGATGCCACGAATGCCCAGCCCCGTGGGCGTCTCCATGTTCTCGTCGGTGTTCATCTTGACAACCGCCAGACGGCCGTCATACTCTTCAGCTAGCTGCTCGACGACGGGCGCGATCATCCGACAGGGACCGCACCAAGGCGCCCAAAAGTCCACCAGAACTGGGGTGTCCGATTCCAGTACGTCCTGCTGAAAGCTGGCATCCGTCACATGCTTGACCTGGTCGCTCATGTTGTCTCCTTTGGCCCAAGGCCTGGACTGTTCACAAGAGGGCGGCTTCATAGGATACCCCCCTTGGGTACATGCCAGAGTATACCATCTCCCTGATGGGCTGTCAACTCGCTGGTCACGCTCAAGAGGAACCGCTATGATACGGATGATCGTTCCTGGCGTCGGCAGCCTTGAGATCGAACACTTGCTGCTGGACGTCAACGGCACACTCACGACCGCTGGCACGCTGCTCCCTGGGGTGGCCGAGCGCATCGCTCGGCTGGGCGAGGCGCTCCAGATCACGCTGGTGACGGCGGACGCCCGAGGCACCGCCAACGCCCTGGCCGAGAGGCTTGGCGTTGCCGTCCAGCGCGTTCCTGCGGGAGGCGAGGCAGAAGCCAAGGCCAACCTGGCCCGCCGCTTGGGCGGCGAGGGGGTGGCAGCCATCGGCAACGGCGCCAACGATGCCCTTATGCTAGAGGCGGCGCGGATCGGCATCGCCGTTCTGGGAGACGAGGGAGTGGCAGTCAGCGCTTTGAAGAGGGCCGATCTGGTCACTGCCACCATCACGCAAGCCCTGGACCTGTTCATCGATCCCGTGCGATTGGTCTCGACCCTTCGTCAATAGTCCGAGCATGGAGCCGCTGATCCGAACAAGGAGGTTGCGCGAATGGCCGTTGAAGAGAGACTGGGGGCCTTTTACCTGGGCCGCGGCTACGATCCCGACTCCGGCCAGGATCAGGTGGATGATCCCATCATGTACGATGCCCGTGACCTCACCACCCATGCCGTCTGCGTCGGGATGACGGGCAGCGGCAAGACGGGCCTCTGCATCACGCTTCTGGAAGAGGCGGCGCTGGACGGCATCCCGTCCATCATCATCGACCCCAAAGGGGACATGACCAACCTGCTGCTGACGTTCCCCGAGCTGCGCCCTGCCGATTTCGAGCCGTGGATCAATGTCGACGACGCTCGCCGCAAGGGTAAGTCCATCGCCGAGTACGCTCAGCAGACGGCGCAGACCTGGTCCGATGGGCTCGGGCAGTGGGATCAGGACGGCGACCGCATCCGCCGCCTGAGAGAGGCCGCCGAGTTCACTATCTATACCCCAGGCAGCGAGTCGGGCGTGCCCCTGAGCGTGCTCCAGAGCTTTGACGCGCCTGATTTGAGCTGGGATGACGACGCCGAGTCGCTGCGCGAGGCCATCTCTAGCACCGTATCGGCCCTACTCGGGCTCATTGGCATTGAGGCCGATCCCGTACAGAGCCGCGAGCACATCCTGCTCTCCAACCTGCTAGAGCGCGCCTGGCGCAACGGCGAGGATGTGGACCTGGGCCGCTTGATCGTCGACGTGCAGAACCCACCCATCGAGCGCCTGGGCGTTTTCGAGCTGGAGACATTCTACCCCAGTCGCGATCGCATGAGCCTTGCCATGCAGCTCAACGCTCTCGTGGCGGCGCCCAGCTTTGCCGCCTGGCGCGAGGGCGATCCCCTCGACGTCGGTCGGCTACTCTGGACGTCATCGGGCAAGCCGCGCGTCTCGATCTGCTACATCGCCCACCTCAGCGATGCCGAGCGCATGTTCTTTGTCACGCTCCTGCTGGAACAGGTCGTATCCTGGATGCGCAAGCAGCCTGGCACCACCTCGCTGCGCGCCCTGCTCTATTTCGACGAGGTCTTTGGTTACTTCCCGCCCACCGCCAACCCACCCAGCAAGACACCTCTGCTCACGCTGTTCAAGCAGGCCCGCGCCTTTGGGCTGGGCGTCGTGCTGGCCACCCAGAACCCGATGGACCTGGATTACAAGGGGCTCTCAAACGCAGGAACTTGGTTCGTGGGCAAGCTGCAGACCGACCGCGACAAAGCTCGTCTGTTGGACGGCATGGAGGGGGTTGTCTCCCAATCGGGAACCTTGCTGGATCGCCGCTACATGGACCGCATGATCTCGTCGCTGGGATCACGCGTATTCGTGCTGCACAATGTCCATGGTGATGGACCCCAGCTCTACCGCACTCGGTGGGCCATGTCGTACCTCCGCGGGCCCATGACCCGCACCCAAGTTGCCGACTTGATGCGCCCCTACAAAGATCGCCGGCCGGCAGAGACGCCGCAGCGCACGGCGGCCGCAGCCAAGGCCAGCTCGTTGGTCAGCGAGTCAGCCCTCACCTCGGCCGGATTCCTATCCACGCCGCCCTCGGTGAACTCGCGGGTGACACAGTACTATGCGGCGCTGAGCGTGCCCCGAGAGCGGGCGGCGGCCAAGCTCGGCGGCGAGCTCGTAGACGCGTCGCTCATCTATCGGCCCCAGCTGCTCGGGTGGGCGCGGGTGCGCTTTGTGGATTCCAGTTCCGACGCCCGCGAGGAGCGCCAGGTAGCCTGCCGTTTGCCGCTGCCAGAGGCGTTCCGCACCGTCCAGTGGGACGCCTTTGCCGAGATCGTAGAGGGCCTGGATGATCTGGAGACAGGGCCCACCGGCCGAGCCTACTATGAGGGGCTGCCTGATGGGATGAACGACTCGCCGCCGTATACCCGCTTCCGTGACGCGTTTCAGGATTTTGTCTATCATGACATCGGCGTAGAGCAGTGGCATAGCGAGGCATTGGGGCTTACCTCTTTGCCGGGAGAGTCAGAGCTCGCCTTTGCCGAGCGGTGTCGGGCTGAGGCGTTGCAGAAATCGCGGGAAGCTATCCGAACGCTCGAGAGCAAACACGCCCAGGCCATCGACAAGCTCGACGATCGCATCGCCAAAGAAGAGGCCAACCTGCGCCAGGCCGAGGTTGAGTGGGAGAGTCGCAAGCGACAGGAGGTTCTGTCGGCAGGCGAGTCTATCGTCGGGCTGCTATTGGGTCGAAAGCGCAGCCGCGGCCTTTCACAGGCCGAGACCAAGCGTCGCATGACCGCCAAGGCGCGTGAGGCCATGGACGCTCGTGAAGACGCGCTGAAGCGACTCCGTGCCGACCGCGAGGAACTGGTAAATGAGCGCGACCGAGAACTAGAGAACGAGCGGCGCAAGTGGGATGAGGTGCCGACCCAGATCGTCCCGCGTACCCAGAGTGCGCGACGCTCAGACATCGACCTCCTAGCCTTTGGTCTGCTCTGGACGCCGTATTGGGCCCTGGAGATCGCCGGACACGACGGAAACACGCGGCGAGAGATCGTCCCGGCATAGGCGGACATCAACCAGAACAGCGACGTCTGACCCCAGCCAGGAGAGGGGGGATCATTCAGGGATCACCAACGTTTCGCGTCTCGGTGATTGCCACGGTGCTCAACGAGCGCGAGAGCATTGAGGCATTGCTGAGCTCGCTAGCACAGCAGACGCGCCCTCCCGATGAAGTGGTCATCGTGGATGGGGGCTCTTCCGACGGCACGTGGGAGCTCCTCAAGACAGCCATGCGAGCGGGTTCGCTTCCGCTGCGGGTGCTCTCGCTGCCTGGCGCCAATATCTCGACCGGCAGGAACTACGCCATCGCCGCCGCCAGCCATCGTGTTATCGCCGCCACTGATGCCGGCGTGCGGCTGGCCCCCGACTGGCTGGAGCGTCTCGTCGCTCCCTTGGCATCGGACACCCCGCCCGACGTGGTGGGAGGGGTCTTTGTGTCGGCGCCGCGTTCGCTCTTTGAGCGCGCACTGGGGGCCATCACCTTGCCACGCTTGGACGAGCTGGATGCCCAGAGCTTTTTGCCGTCCTCGCGTTCGGTGGCCTTCACCAAGGCCGTCTGGGATAGCGTCGGGGGCTACCCCGAGTGGCTAGACTATTGCGAGGATCTGGTGTTTGACCTGGCCATGCGCCGACAGGGAGCGCGGTTTGCCCTTGCCACCGGTGCGCGGGTCCACTTTCGGCCGCGTTCCAGCCTACGCGCTTTCGCCAAGCAGTACTATCGCTACGCGCGGGGTGACGGCAAAGCCGACCTGTGGCGAGGACGCCATGCCATCCGCTACGCAACCTACCTGGTGGCCGCCCCGGCGCTGCTGGTCTTGGCCTGCGTCCACTCACCGTGGTGGCTGGCCGCCCTGGCGCTGGGCGCTGGCGGCATGTTCTGGCGCCCTCTGCGCCGCTTGTGGCCAGAGCTGGCCGCGTCAAGCTGGCGAGAGCGGTTGGGCATGGCAGCCCTTTTGCCCATTCTGGTCATCACGGGTGACCTAGCCAAAATGGCTGGCTATCCCGTCGGGCTCGTGTGGCGCCGCCGCCACCTACGCGAGCGCTCGCCCTCCACCGATAGCTAGCTCCCATTGGTGCACCCACCTCGGTGTGGTAGAATGGTTGGCGCACGTTCAACGCCGGA
>DAIRUQ010000080.1:0-13115 GCA_036803245.1 Chloroflexota bacterium
TTCTTGAAGGATGGGTTGACGCTGAACCTGGGGCGCGCCCAGCAGATCTCGAGCGATAGCGGCTCGCGAACCGTACGCTTGATTATCCTGGAACGGCTCCCGCCGACGCTCTTGTTGATGGCGACGTCGAACCTGCTGCTATTTGCGCTGAGCGTGATCATTGCGCTGTACCTCTCGCGCAAGTACGGCAGCATCGTAGATCGGCTCGTCATCGCCCTCTCACCCCTGTCGTCGGCTCCCGCCTGGTTCTATGGGATCTTTTTGCTGCTCGTCTTTGCGGCGGTCCTGGGCCTGCTGCCGTATGGGGGGATGGTCTCTGCGCCCCCACCGAACGACAAATGGGAGTACGCCCTGAGCGTGTTGCGGCACCTCATCTTGCCGTTGGCGGCATGGCTTATGAGCGGCATCTTTAGTGGTGTCTATAGCTGGCGAACATTCTTTTTGATCTTTTCCAGCGAGGACTATGTGGATATGGCCAAGGCCAAGGGGCTGCCGTCGCGTGACATCGAACGGCGCTATATCCTGCGGCCGACCTTGCCCAACATCATTACCAGCTTTGCCCTCATGCTCATCAGCCTCTGGACGGGGGCGATTATTCTGGAGACGGTGTTCAACTGGCCCGGCCTGGGGCGTCTGCTATACACCGCCATTGGCCTCTATGACACGCCCGTGATCGTGGGCTCGACAGTGATCTATGCCTATCTGTTAGCGCTGACGGTGTTCGTTCTGGACTTTGTCTATGCTCTGGTCGACCCGCGCGTCCGGGTCGGAAGCTAAGGGTCGAGGTGACGATGAGGAGTATCTGGTCTGGTTTGAAAGAGATAGGGCGCTATCCCTCGGCCATCATAGGGTTGACGGTTATCGTTCTGATCCTCGCCTTTGGCGGCTATGCCATGGCCACAATCCCATACCAAGAGGCCATCCGCCTCTGGCGTGGTGGCGAAGAGATCTGGAGCGAGAGCCCCAAAACGGCCAAGCCGCTGTGGGCGGATTGGTTCACATCGACAAAGCATTCGCGTACGATCGTGCTCGACAGCAGTGAGGGAGAGGCCGTCAAGACGGTAGAGACCGTCAGTGATGAATCGCAGCTCATCACGCTGAGCTACACGTTTGACTACCAATACGATACCTTTCCACAGGAACTGGTGGTCTTTTTCACCGCCGACTATGACGAAAAGTCGCCCCATGCCTCGCTGACCTGGTATACCCCTGATGGGCGTGAGATTCGGATCGGGCAGGTGAGCTTGCGTCCGACCGAGACCTACCGATTTGGTACCGATGACCGTCTTCTTCGGCGGTTGCGTGGGGGGGTGCCGCACGTAGCTCTGTTTGCAGAGCCCGAAGCGGAGACGCCCGTTCCAGTAAAGGGCACGTACAGGTTGGACATTCTCGTCAGCACCTTTGAGAATGACGCCGATGTGGATGCCAAGTGGGTCTCCTATGGAGAGGTGCACGGCCTGGCTGGCACCGACCACCGCCGACGCGATCTGATGATTGCCCTCCAGTGGGGCACGCCCATCGCGCTCGCCTTTGGTCTTCTGGCGGCTCTGGGTACCACGGTGACAACCATGTTCGTAGCCGCGGTGGGAGTTTGGTTCGGCGGCTGGGTGGATGCGCTCATCCAGCGCATCACCGAGGTGAACATGGTGCTACCCCTCCTGCCGATTCTCATCATGGTGGGCACCTTCTGGGAGTATGGCCGCAGTATCTGGGTCATCCTGGGCTGTGTCATCGCTCTGAGCATCTTTGGTGGCGCGATCAAGACTTTCCGTGCGATCTTTTTGCAGGTGCGCGAGGCGCCCTATATCGAGGCTGCGAAAGCCTATGGAGCTGGCAACGGGCGCATTATCGTGCGTTACTTGATCCCGCGGATCATCCCGGTCATGATCCCCTCGCTGGTCAGTGGCGTGCCCGTCTATGTCTTCCTGGAGGCCTCGCTGGCGTTGCTGGGGTTGGGCGATCCCGTGCTCCCCACTTGGGGCAAGGTGATTGACGATGCCCGCGCCCAAGGGGCCGTACACAACGGGCAATACTATTGGGTGTTGCAGCCCGCGTTGCTTCTCATGCTGGTGGGGCTCGGCTTTGCGATGGTCGGTTTTTCGTTGGACCGTGTCTTTAACCCACGGCTGAGAGGGCTGTAGCGTCATGGTAAACGACTCACTGCTGCGCATTCGCGATCTCAAACTGCACTTTCGCACCACCAAGGGCGTCGTCCAGGCGGTAGACGGCGTGAGGTTCGGCCTCGGGCATAACGAGGCCGTGGTGGTGATCGGCGAATCCGGTTGTGGCAAGAGCTCCTTGGCCAAAGCGGTGCTGCGTCTCTTGCCGCGGAATGTCGACACGTACAGCGGCGAGGTCTACCTCAACGGCACCGACACCATGAAGCTGGATGAGGAGGCCTTCCGTCGGTAGGTGCGCTGGGTCAAGATGTCCATGGTGCCCCAAGCGGCCATGAATGCGCTCAACCCGGTGCTGCGGGTGGGCGATCAGGTGGCCGAGCCGATGATGGTGCACTATGGTGTGGGTAAGGATGAGGCGTTGGCACAGGCGCGCCGTATGTTTGAGCACGTGGGCGTGCCTACCGATTTCATGCAGCGCTATGCTTTTGAGCTGAGCGGTGGCATGCGTCAGCGCGTGGCCATCGCCATGTCGCTGGTGACGGCGCCGGCGCTGATCATTCTGGATGAGCCAACCTCGGCGCTCGATGTGCTGACGCAGGCCAACATCATGAACATGCTCAAGCGTATCAAAGAGGAGATGGAGACCAGCTTTATCCTGATCACCCACGACATTGCGACGTCGAGCGAGCTGGCCGACAAGGTGGGTGTCATGTATGCCGGGCAGATCGTCGAGGTGAGCGACGCGTTCCGGTTCTTTAGCGGGCCTCTCCATCCCTACTCGCAAAAGCTGATGGCCAGCGTGCCGCGGCTTCGCGCCGACGTCGAGCCCGAGTTCATCACCGGGCAACCGCCCAGCCTGTTTGGCCTCAAGCCCGGGTGCCGTTTTGCGCCGCGCTGTCCGGCCCGGTTTGGTCGTTGTGACCAGAACCCGCCGGTCTATGAGGTGGATGGTCGCGAGGTGCGCTGCTGGTTGTATGAGGAGACGGGTACCCTGGTCGAGGCCGCCAAAGAGGCTTAGCGGAGAACTGGCCGCGCAGCGGCGCGGGTTGCCGAGAGTGTTAGCAGGAGAGCGGTATGGATGTAGCAACGAGCACGCCGGCTGAATCCAAGGTGTCACGAGCGGGGCAGACGATGCTGTCCGTTCAGGACCTGCGGGTTTGGTTCGAGCTGCGGCGCTGGGGGTTTGGGCACGCAGGCTCGGTGCGTGCGGTGGACGGGGTTAGCTTTGATCTTGGCTATGGCGAGGCGATCGCCGTCGTAGGCGAGAGCGGGTGTGGCAAGTCCACGCTGATGAAGTCCATCTTGGGGCTGCATCTGCCCACCGAGGGCGAGATCGTCTTTGAGGGCACGCGGATCAGCGATCTGGGCAGCCGTCGCATGCAATGGTACCGTTCGCACGTGGGCTATGTGCAGCAGGATCCCTTTGGCGCTTTGCCCCCGTTCATGACTGTCTCCAGCATTCTCGAAGAACCTTTGATCATCAACGGCGTCAAGGATCCGCACGAGCGCAGCGAAAGAGTCGTTCGTGCACTGGAAGAGGTCAAGCTGTCGCCGGTGGAGGATGTGCTGCCCAAGTTTCCGCACATGCTGAGCGGCGGACAGCAGCAGCGCGTGGTGATTGCGCGGGCCATGATCCTTCAGCCGCGGCTCATTGTGGCCGATGAGCCTGTATCGATGCTGGATGCCTCCATCCGTGTCGAGATCCTCAAGCTGATGCGCACTCTGCAGGAGGCGCACGAGCTGGCCGTGATCTATATCACGCACGATCTCTCAACGGTGCGCTACTTTTCCGAGCGGATCTTTGTGATGTACGCGGGGCAGGTGGTGGAAAAGGCCAAAGTGGACGATCTGCTGGCCGATGCGAGCCACCCCTACACATTGGCTCTCTTGGCTGCGACGTCGGATCCGGACCCGGAGAACGCGCTGACCTTTAAGGATGTGCCGCCTGGAGAGCCTCCTAGCCTGGTCCACCCTCCGGCGGGTTGTCGGTTCCACCCGCGCTGCAGTCACGCCATTGCGGGGCTGTGCGACGCCAAGGAGCCGCCCGAGTTCACGTTGGCTCCCAGCCATACGGCGGCCTGCTGGCTCTTTCGATGAGGATCTCGGCGGGCACGCGCTACCTGATCGTCGGCGTGGGGCTCATGGTGCTCTCTGTCGTGCTGGCCTTTTTGATGGTGCTGCAGATCCTTCCCTCGACCTTCTTGCTGAACGGGCTGACGTTTCTCGCGTCGCTGGTGGGGCTCGTGTTGGGCATTGTGGGGGTGGCCTATCAGGTTCAGTTTACCAAGAACCGCCGGTAGCGCCTCGATAGCTTTGCCCAAGCTCTGACAAGAACAGCCCACCCCAAACGGGGTGGGCTGTTGGCTATAACGTCGCCTGGAGGTCTAGCGGTAGGTTCCCAGCTCGAGACCCTTGTCGATAAAGTAGCGATAGGTGTCATAGTGAACCGTGTTGGGAATCGAGTGATCGCTGTGAAGGGCATAGCCGTTGCCCTGCATGACGATGGGGACCTTGGCTTCCAGCTCGGCGTCGATCTGGGCCCGGTCGTTCGTGTAGAGGACCCGGACGTCGATGCCCCCCATGAACGACAGGCGGTCGCCGTACTCGGCATAGAGCTTGAGCAGATCCATCCCCGCCTTGACCTCGATCACCTGAAGGCAGTCCATGCCCGCCTCCATGAGCCCCGGGATCAGCGGCTCGACATAGCCGCAAGAGTGGACGATGGTAGGAAGCCCGTGCTCTTTGGCAAAGCCCAACGTGGCTGCGTGGGCCGGCTGCACGATGCTGCTGTACATCTTGGGCGACATAAAGGGCCGCCCCTTGAAGCCCATGTCCTCATAGTACCAGATGCCGTCAGGCCACCCCTCCTGCTCGAACAGCATCACTTGGAGTTCGAGGATGAGCCGGGCATAGGTGTCGGCCATGTCGCGGACCCAGTCGGGATCCAGTGCCATCCCCACGAGCATGTGCTCGTGACCGGTGACGTCCTTCATGATCTCGAATACGTTGACGCCCGAGAGCATAAAGAAGCGATCGGCGCGCGCTGCGCGCTCCTTGGCCGCGCGGTAGGCCTCAAAGTTGATGCGGCGCGGGTCGGGCGCGAGCTTGGGCTTGACCAGCTTTTCCCAGGACGCACGGTCGGTGACGCCAAACTCGACGTGTTCGAACGTAGCCTCATGCAGCTTGTGCGAACGCATGACGGCATAGTTGCCGTTACGAGTCAACCGCGTCTCTTCGGTTTCGTCGAGGACCTCGGTCTCCCAGTCCAGATCGGCGACCATGCTCAGGGCCCAGGAGAGCTCCAAGTCTAGGCCGAAATGCTCGGTCAGGCTCTCACCGGGCTGGAGATGGCCTTCGCGGGTCCATGCGCTGGCGGTGTCGCCCCAGAACTGCTCCATCAGGCCGATTCGGTCCACCGGCTCACGGCGCAGAACGCGGCCGATACGTTCCTTGGCTGTCATGCTCATGGGTGACCTCACTCCAATGGTTGGGCTTGTGTGTTCGTCGGGCTGTAGCATAGGCGGCGCAGGAAGAGTTGGCAAGACGGCGGAGAGCCGAAAAGATGCGTTAGGTGATTTGGCATTAGGTGGCGGCAAGGGTATCATCCCGCGTCGTGCGTTGCACGCCATTCCATGAGGACGGTGATCGCCATGAGTTCTCCCAAGCGCTGGCCCATTCTCAGGTTGTTTGCCAGGCGTCCTCGGGCACCGATGCCCGCTAGCCCCAACGCGGGCTTTTGGCGCGATGTGTTCGGGCTGATCGCGGACTACAAGTGGTACGCGCTGGCCGTGCTGGTCGTCACCGCCGTGCAGGAGGTGGTGGCGCTCTGGCCTGTGAACCTCCTCGGCGATTTCATCGATCGCTTTAGCACGGGCGACCTGGGGAATGTGGTCATCCTGTTTCTGGGCGCCTCGCTGCTGGCGCCGTTGGTTATGCGTGGCAACATCATCCTGCGGCACAAGATGTTTTACGAGACCGACTTTGCCAAGCGAGTCCAGATGACCTTGGAGCTGTGTGACGAGGAGCGCGAGATCGACCCCGAAGAGGCCGGCCAGGCCAACGCGCGCATCGCCAACGCAGTCAGCGGCATCACCAACGCGACGTACCACGTGCTGGGTTCGTTCTTGCCCGTCATCATCAAGATCATTGTTGTAGCCTCTAGCCTGCTCGCCATGAACGGCCGCCTGGGCTGGGCCTACCTGGCCAGTCTGGTCATCCCCGGGGCGATGACGGTGGTCTTTAACAAGCGACTGCGGGTTCTGCGCGATGACCAATACGGGCTGATCAACCAGGTGGAGGGGGCGGCCATCCGCACGATCACGGCCCCCAAGGTGCCGGCGCACCGGGAGCGGCTGGCCGACGCCCTCCGCCGGCGCAAGGATGTCTATGTGGAGCTCCTGTCCAGGCATCAGTGGTACCTGTATCTACGCTATGCGGCGCTGATCGGCGCCCAGTTCCTGGTAGTCTTTCTGGCGCTGGCTCAGCGGACGCAGATCGGGCTGACGGCCGGCGACATGGCCAGGATTGTTGGCTACACCACGCAGGTGGCCGGCGCCTTTTTGGAGGCAGCGGCTTGCCTGGACGCCATTATCAGCTTTAGCCGGGCGTATCACGTCTACGCGACCGGCCGCTAGGCGGGCATGTCACCACGCGGCCAAGAGCGCCTAGCGCGTGGTGGCGCCCTGCGGCGGCCCAGTAGGGCGCGGCACAGCGCGGGCCCCGTCATGCGGCTGCGATGGTTCTTTGACACCCAGGAGCGTTGGGCGTATGATCGTGGGTCGCGTTCGCAGAGGTGGGCCTGGAAAAGGGGCATTGCATGCAGCGAGAGCAGCTAGGGCTTCGGAATGTGGCCATTGTGGCGCACGTGGATCACGGCAAGACCACGCTGGTGGACGGCCTGCTGAGGCAGGCCCGCGTCTTTCGCGACAACCAGCAGGTGGCCGATCGTGTGCTGGATTCCAACGCCCTGGAGCGCGAGCGCGGCATCACCATTCTGGCCAAGAATACCGCCATTACCGTCTGGGACCCGGATACCTCGCAGCAGGTCAAGATCAACATTGTGGATACGCCGGGCCACGCCGACTTTGGCGGTGAAGTGGAACGCGTCCTCAACATGGTCGACGGGGTGCTGCTGCTTGTGGATGCCGCCGAGGGCCCCATGCCGCAAACGCGCTTTGTGCTCCGCCAAGCGCTGGCGATGGACCTGCCTGCCGTGGTGGTGATCAACAAGGTCGATCGGCGCGGAGCCGACCCGAACGACGCGCTCAACCGCACATTCGATCTTTTTCTCGAGCTGGGGGCCTCTGACGCGCAAGCCGATTTCCCAGTGGTGTATACCAACGCGGTGACCGGCCAGGCCGGGTTGACGCCCACCTTGGGGCCCGACCTGCAGCCCCTGTTCGCCGCCATTTTGCGGCACGTGCCGCCCCCCATCGCCGATGCAGACGCGCCGCTACAGATGCTCATCACGACGCTGGACTATGACGAGCACCGTGGAATCACCGCCGTAGGACGGGTGACGGGCGGACGGCTTTGCGCTGGCCAGGAACTGGCACGCATCGCGAGAGACGGGCAGCTCTACCCGGAACGGGCGCGCTACCTGCAGGTGCACGAGGGCCTCAGGCGAGTCGACGTCGACCAGGTGGAAGCAGGCGATATCGCGGTGCTGATGGGCCTGGAGGACGCCGCCATCGGGGAGACGTTGGCCAGCCCGGACGACCCGCATGGCCTGCCCACCATTGAGGTGGCTGAGCCGACGGTGCGCATGTCCTTTGGCGTGAACCTGTCGCCGCTCTATGGGTCCGAGGGGCGTTGGGGGACCTCGCGGCAACTGCGGGCGCGCCTGCGGGACGAGACCCGCCACGACATGGCGCTGCGTGTGGCTGACACCGACAGCCCCGACACGTTCGAGGTCTCGGGGCGTGGCGAGCTACATCTGGCGATCCTGATCGAGACCATGCGCCGCGAGGGCTACGAGTTCCAGGTGTCACGGCCGATGGTGCTCACCCGCTACGACGAGCAGGGACGGGCGCTGGAGCCCTATGAGGATGTCTATATCGACACTACCAGTGACGCCGTGGGTGTGGTGGTAGAGATGCTGGGCACCCGTCGCGGGCAGATGCTCAATATGGTGACCAAGGGCGACGGTAGCGTTCACATGGCGTACCTGGTGCCCACGCGTGGTCTGCTGGGATTCCGACACCAGTTCCTGACGGCGACCCGCGGCTTGGGCATCATCCACGCGCTCTTTCATGGGTATTTGCCTCTGGCTGGTGACATCCCGGCGCGGAGCAGCGGCTCGCTGGTGGCCTCCGATAGCGGCACAGCGACCAGCTATGGGCTGCGAAACGCAGAGGAGCGGGGCACGCTTTTCATCACGCAGGGGACCACGGTGTATGAGGGGATGGTGGTGGGCGAGAACCAGCGCCCTCTGGACGTGGCTGTCAACGTCTGCAAGCAAAAGCACCTCACGAACATGCGCTCCTCGACGCGCGATATCGAGGTGCGGCTCAAGACTGCCCGCGAGATGAGCCTCGATGAGGCCATCGAGTATCTCGGTGACGACGAGCTGCTTGAGGTCACACCGCAGAGCCTGCGCATCCGCAAGGCCATCATGGATACGCACGCCCGCAACAAGCAAAAGCGTCACGAGCCGCAGTCGGCGGCGTAGGCTCGGCCGCGTTAGGCCAGCTGGCGCACCCAAGCCGCGGCGCGCTCGAGCTCGCCTTCCTTTAGCGGTCCCTCAGAATCGGCCACAAAGAACCCCATTGGCTCCGCTACGGCCTCGCCTCCCGCCTTTGCCAGTTTCTTTGCGATCTTGGGCGCGGCATAGCCGAACCAGGCGGTGAGCCGACCAAGGATGGCAGAGCCCGTGTCCTCGGGTGCGATGCGGGTATCAAAGGCGGCCACCTTGGTGCCTCGCAGGCTGTTTGGCGCCAGCTTTGCCAGGAAGGCGGTCGTATCGGGCGAGGGGCGAAAGGCGCGGGTGGCTGATCCAACGATGAGAAGCCCGACGCCCTCTAGGGCATCCGCATCGCCCTGGGAGACCCGCCGTACCGCGACGTCTCCGGGCGATCCCAGCGCAGCTCCCAACGCCACACCCATCGCTTCGGCGATGCGTTCGGTGTTGCCAAAGAACGACTCGAAGAGGATCAAGACCTTCATAGATACCTCCTGACCAACGTCTTTAGCGGCTGGATGCTACAGAGTACCTGCATCATGGTAGCACGCCCAAGAGAGACGTCAAGGATGGCGGGTGCTTTGCACGCCGTGAGGGGCCGCGCCTGATGAGCCGGCTCTGCGGTTGCGGGCGTCGGTGAGCGCCTCGCCTAGGGCAGCAGGTCAGGGCTCCAGCTCTTTCACCGCGCGGAGCACGTTGGGGTGGCACGGGATTCCCTCTTGGCGCAGGTGACGCACCAGGTTGCTGCAAGCCACATAGGCCGCAGGGCGCCATCCACGGTGGGCCCAGGTCCAGCGGATGGCGTCCGCCGCGCCATAGCGCCGGTGTAGCTCGGTGAGGTCGGCCAGCCGCAAGCACCAGACCAGCGGCGCGTCCAGCAGGGGATCGGGGCCGCCGTGGCTGTGGGCCGCAATAGCTCGCAGGACGTCGGGCTCGCCGACGTTGAGCCAGGTCTCGGCTAGTTGGGCGCCCACTGTGGCGTGTAGGTAGGTGGAGTGGCGCTCGCAGGGATGGCTGTAGGTGATGCCGGCCGCGCGGGCTAGGCGCTCGAGGTCGCTGGCTGGCAGCTCCTTGGCGACGTCATGCACCAGCCCGGCCAGCTCGGCCGCCGATGGATCGACGCCCATAGTCGGCGCCATGCTGCGACACGTGGCCATGACTCCCAGGCTGTGGGCCATGCGCGGCGGCGAGAGTTGGGCCTGCAAAAGCCGCCGCAGCCGATGGTAGCGAGCAGCGGGCATGAGTAGCTCGCCCAGGGCCTCGGAGCCTGGCAGTGGGGGCGCGACGGCCATCGGCCTCAGCTCAGCCAGGCCATCTGCTTGGCCTCGGGCGTGTACTGGTGCAACTCGATGCGGTTGCCATCCGGGTCCTGGATCCAGGCCTGCCACGCGTTATCGGAGCCGAGCTTGGGTTCGGTACAGTCGACGCCGCGCTGACGCAAGGTGGTCACCGTGTGGGAGAGATTCTCAACCTCGAGGCAGAGGTGCTGGTAGGACTGGCCGTCGGCGCGCGCCGCCAGCTCGCGCTGGAACAGCTCAATGAACTGGCGGCCGCCCAGATGGATATAGTGGCCAAAGACGACGCCCTGGTCATTGACGAACGAAAAGGCGCGCTGAAGCCCGAGCGTCTCGCAGTAAAAGCTCGTAGAGCGCTCTAGGTCGGCGACAACAAAGCAGACGTGGGCCAGGCCAGCAATGATCGGTTTGTCGGTCACGGAAGCGTCCTCCTGCATGGTCTATAGCTGTATGTCGCCAGCGGCACGGTACATGGCGATGGCCTTTTCTGGCGCGATCTCGGCGGTGATATTGTGGATGTTGCAGAACACATAGCCGCTGTCCTCGGCCAGGTATGGCACGACCTCACTGACCTGGGCGACCACCTCGTCGACCGTGCCCAGAGGCAAGGTGTGTTGCGAGTCGACGCCGCCCCCCCAGAGGGCGATGCGGCCGCGGGCGCGATCCTTCCACTCGCGGTACGAGTGGTTGCCCGCGCACCACTGGACTGGGTTGAGAATGTCGAACCCACCCTCGATGACCAAGTCGATGACATCATAGATGGCGCCGCACGAATGCAAGAACGTCTTGGTGTCGGGCGCGACCTCGTGGGCGGCGTCGTTGAGGCGTCGCCAGAACGGCACGAACAGCTCGCGACAGACCTTGGGCGAGGCGATGGTGGTATTCTGCGTGCCCCAGTCATCAGCGGCCATCATGACGACGTCTACATACGGGCCGACGGCGCCGAGAAGGCGGCGGATGTTCTGCTCGGTGTATTCGGTATAGATCTCGTGGAGATCGCGGACCAGATCGGGCTCGAGGACGCAGAGCAGGGGGAACACGCCGAGGCCGCCCCAGCCGCCGATGGCGATGGGCATCTGGGCGGCGCCGTCGTTGTAGAACACCGCGCGGTCGCTGGCCTCGCGGACCTGCTGGCAGAGCTCGCGCTTGGCCTCGATCTGGGCGTCGGTGAGCAGGCGGGCCTCCATGTGGCGGCGGACCTGGTCCAGATCGGGCTTGGGCAGGTCGCCCATCAGGTCCAGGGGCTGGCCGCCGTGGGCCTCGTCAAAGACGTACGAGCTCGGGGGCATCCGCGTGCGCCCCTCAAAGATGGTTTGACCCGAGCCCTGCAGGATGGTGCCATCAGGCAGCGCGCGAAAGGCACCCGGGTTGCGCACCAGGGCCGGCAGCCGCCCGGCAAAGTCGTATGTCTGCCAGAGACCTGGCTGCTCGATGGCGTTGGTGGCGCCATCGGCGATGGTGACGACGTCGATGCCGAGGGCATCCAGGACGTCCAGGTCGGGCAGGGCGAGCATCTGGCCAGTGTCTTCGACGCGGGGCAGGCGGGGCGGCAGCCCCAGGGCCTCGACGAGACGCGGGTAGGCAAAGGTGCTGATGCCGGTGGAGCGCATGCCGGCCAGGTCGCGCGGGACGCGGTCGACGGGCTGAAAGCTAACGGCGCGCATGACGCGCTCGCGGGATGTGAGCATGGTCTAGCTCCCTTGCGGCTAGGGCTGTCCCTCGTGTGTGTGGATTGGGTCGAGTGTAGGTTGGCAGCCGCGCGTGGTCAAGCGAGGCGCTGTGGGCGAGGTGACTCTACCCTGCTGGGCTGATGTCCAGGAACCCCGACGCGAGCGCGCGTGCGTCACCATACGTAGGGAACGAGGGCCTTGGTGTGCTGGATATAGTCGGCATAGCCAGGGAGCTCGCGGGCCAGAAAGCGCTCCTCGTGGCGGAGGCGCACCAGCACGCCGATGATGCCCAGGGCGCTGGGGATCCAGCCCCACCGACAAGCCAGGCACAGGGGCATGGCGACGAACAGGAAGAGATTGCCCAGGTACAGCGGATGCCGGATATGGGCATACAGGCCGGTGGTGACCAGCGGATGCACCTCGTAGGTCTCGACGCGTTCGCTGAACGAGCCTCTCAGGTCGCGGTGGCCAAGCCACCGCATGCCGATCCCAACGGCAAAGGCGAGACTGCCCAGGATCAGGTTGATCCACGGAGCCGTCTCCAACAGTAGCACGTATTCGAGCGCGCAGCCGAGGATGGTGGCGAAAAAGGGCACCACGATCAGGTAGATGCTGGGATCGCTGCGGCGCGGAGGCTGCTTGGGAGCCCACACGCGGCGCGCATAGGTCTCCACCGCGCGATAGACCAGCAGCCAGGCCAGATAGAGGAACAGGGCGAAATCCATCGGGCCTCTCTTTCCGTCGACTGGGCGCTTTCTGTCTAGCGGCGGGGTGCGTCGCCCCAGTCTGGGATCTCTAGCGTCTCCCCGTCGCGTAGCGACGACTTGTGCGCCACCGCTCCCGCCGCCATGTAGCGCGCAGCCTCCCAAATGTGGATGGTGGGAAGGCGGTCATGGGCGATGGCGTCCACGAACTCGTGTACCAAATAGGCGTGAGAGCCGCCATGCCCTCCGTAAAAGCTCTCGCCAGAGGCGGCGCGAAAGGCCGCGGCGACGTCCTCGGGAAGCGGGTCGCGCATGTCCTCAACGGTGAGCTCGGTGCGGCCGTCCTTGGTGAGCCAGGCGTCGTGCTCAAAGCTGCCCTCTGTGCCATAGAGCCGAAAGCCCTCATCCTCCTGAATGACGATCTCGCGGTGCTCGCAGATGCGCATGGCGCAGCCGTTGGCCATCTGGAAGAGGGCGGTCTGGTTCGAGTAGCCTTGGTTGGTCCGCGGAAAGTACCCGTCGTCCGTAAAGGGGCCGTTGCCAAAGCAGGCCACGCGCTTGGCGGGCACGCCTCCCATCACATGGATGGGGCCGCTGGTGGAATGCGTCGGGTAGGTCATGGGACCACCCTGGATACCGCGTTGGCG
>DAIRUQ010000081.1:0-12948 GCA_036803245.1 Chloroflexota bacterium
GCGCAGCGAGTTCATCGAGTTGGCCAGGTAGATCGACTGATCCTTGGTGACATCCTTGACGATGGCCATGCATCCGTCGAAATCCGTGTCCAACGAGAGCACTAGTGCGCCGTTGGCGATAGGTTGGATCAGCTGCGCCGTTGAGACCCTGTTCCTGGGCAGAAAGACGATAGACGGGATCCCTGCCGCCGCGCAATAGGCCGCCAGCGAGGCCGACGTATCGCCCGTGGACGCGCAGGCGATGGCCCGCACTGAGGAACCCTTGGCGATCATCTGCCGCACCACGCTGACGAGGACGGTCATGCCCAGGTCTTTGAACGAGCCCGTGTGGCTGTTACCGCACAGCTTGACCCATAGGTCCTCCAGGCCAAGCTCGGCGCCGAACCGTTGCGCCCAGTAGAGGTTGGTGTGTCCCTCGTACATGGAGACGACCAGCTCGTCATCCACCTCTGGGCAAACCCATTCCTTCTTACCCCACACGCCGCTGCCATAGGGCCATTCGTTGGTGTGGGTGCGATCCTCAAAGAGCCCCTTCCATTCGGCGGCTGATCGCTTTCTGAGAGCATCGAGGTCATGCTGTACCTCAAGCAGGCCGCCGCAGGTGGGGCAGTGGTAGATCACATCAAAGATCGAGTACCGCCCAGGGCAGCCCCGCACGCAGGCGAACCAGCAACGCTCCGATGCTCTCATCTTGGGCTACTCCAGATCGTCGGGGCCGCCGATTCGCCCCAACACCGCGCTGGCGGCAGCCACCGCGGGGCTGGCCAGGTACACCTCGCTCTCCGGGTGCCCCATGCGCCCGACAAAGTTGCGGTTGGTGGTAGACACACAGCGCTCGCCAGCGGCCAGCACACCCATGTGCCCGCCCAAGCAGGGCCCACAGGTGGGCGTGCTAAAGGCGGCGCCCGCCTCGACAAAGGCCTCGGCCAGGCCCTCGCGCACGGCTTGCAGGTAGATCTCTTGCGTGCCAGGCATCACGATGCAGCGCACGGCTCGCGCCACCCGCCGCCCGCGCAATAGATCGGCCGCGACGACGAGATCCTCCCAGCGGCCGTTGGTGCACGACCCGATGACCACCTGATCGATGGGCACGTCGCCCACGTCGCTGAGGCCGCGCGCATTGCTGGGCAGGTGAGGAAAGGCGATCTGCGGCTCGATGCTGCTCACATCGATCGCAATCTCGCGCGCATAGGCGGCGCCATCATCGGGCAGGAACACCTGATAGGGGCGCTGGGCGCGCTGGTTCACATAGGCCAGGGTGGCCTCGTCCACAGTGAACAGGCCCGCCTTGGCGCCCGCCTCGATAGCCATGTTGGCCATGGTGAAACGGCCGTCCATGCTCAGAGCATCGATGGCCGACCCCACGAACTCGATGGCCTGGTAGAGTGCACCATCGACGCCGATTTGCCCGATGGTATAGAGAATCAGATCCTTGCCGCCCACATAGGGCTGTAGCTCGCCCTGATAGCTGATCCGAATGGTCTCGGGCACACGCATCCAGGCTCGCCCCGTGGCCATGGCCACGGCAATGTCGGTGGAGCCCATGCCCGTGGCGAAGGCTCCCACCGCCCCATAGGTGCAGGTGTGCGAGTCCGCGCCAACGACCACATCGCCAGGCAGCACCAGCCCCTGTTCGGGCAAGAGGGCATGCTCGATGCCCATGCGCCCGACTTCGAAATAGTTGGTGATGCCGTGCTGGCGCGCGAAATCCCGCAGCAGCTTGGCCTGGGTGGCCGACTTGATGTCCTTGTTGGGGGTGAAATGGTCTGGCACCAGGGCGATGCGCTCGGCGTCAAAGACGTCTACCCCCAGCTTCGCAAACTCCTGGATCGCGATGGGGGCGGTGATGTCGTTCGCCAACACCATGTCCACGCGAACATCCAGCAGATCGCCAGGCTGCGGCGCCGACGCGTCGCTGTGGGCCGCGAGGATCTTTTGCGCCATGGTCATGGCAGGCTTGGTTTCGGGGTTCATGAGGCGCTGCTCTCCTCTGTTGCGATGCTGCGGCTGTGTCGGATAG
Source organism: Chloroflexota bacterium (assembly GCA_036803245.1). Classification (GTDB taxonomy): domain Bacteria; phylum Chloroflexota; class Anaerolineae; order UBA1429; family UBA1429; genus DAIRUQ01. Next base: position 2,021 of record DAIRUQ010000081.1, read on the forward strand.
CGATTAGTTTGTTCAGCGCGTTCATATAGGCGCGCGCGCTGGCCACGATAATATCCGTGGAGGCGCCATGCCCGCCAAATACGCGCGCCATGGTCTCGGTCTGGGGGTTCACGGGTAGGCTCGTGTCGCCCTCGATCTCGGATGTGATCCGCACGGACACCTCGCCCACGGCGTCGATCCCCTCGGTCACCGAGGTGACCGAAAACTCGATCAGTTCATTGGGTTCGCCGACGATGCGGTTGATGGCGTTGTAGAGAGCATCCACAGGGCCAGTGCCATGGGCTGAATCGACCAGGACGCTACCATCGGGGGCCCGTAGCCTGACCGTAGCGGTTGGGATCGATAGGTCGCCACAGCAGACCTGGATCTGCTCGAGCCGAAACACCTCGGCGGGCTGAAAGACCTCATCCGATACCAGCGCCTCGATGTCGCGGTCCGTCACTACCTTTTTCTTGTCAGCCAGCTCTTTGAACCGAGCAAAGGCACGGTTGAGCTGATCACCGTCCAGATGATACCCGAGTTGCTCCAATCTGTCAGCAAAGGCGTGGCGACCCGAATGCTTGCCCAGCACCAGGCGGCTCTCACTGACGCCCACCGTAGCGGCATCCATGATCTCATAGGTGAGGCGGTTCTTCAGGATGCCGTCTTGATGGATGCCAGCCTCATGGGCAAACGCGTTGGCTCCCACGATAGCCTTGTTCGCCTGGACTGACAGCCCCGTATAGTTGGCGACCATACGGCTGGTAGGATAAAGCTCGTCGGTCTTGATGTTGGTGTCGACGCCATAGTGCTGGCCTCTGACAAAGAGGGCCATGACGATCTCTTCCAAAGCGGCGTTGCCAGCACGTTCACCCAGGCCGTTGATGGTGCATTCGACTTGGCGAGCCCCGTTCTGTACGCCCGCCAGGCTGTTGGCAACGGCCAACCCCAGGTCGTTGTGGCAATGCACCGAGATGATGGCCTGATCGATGCCAGGCGTGTTGTCGGCGATGCCCTTGATCAGCCCGCCAAACTCGGGCGGGGTGGTATAGCCGACGGTGTCGGGGATGTTGAGCGTCGCCGCGCCCTCGGCGATGGCGGCGCCAAGTACCTGGTAGAGGAACTCGGGATCAGAGCGGCCCGCGTCTTCGGGTGAAAACTCGATATCCTCGCAGAGCGAACGGGCGTAAGCCACCATTCGTTTGGTGGCTTCCAGCACCTGCTCGCGGGTCATGCGCAGCTTGTGCTGCATATGAATATCGGACGTGGCGATAAAGACGTGGATGCGTGGCTTGGCCGCATCGCGCACCGCCTCCCAGGCGGCATCGATATCTCTGGCGACGCAGCGCGCCAGGCCACAGATGCTGGGGCCCTCTACCTGCTGTGCGATGCGCCGCACCGCGTCCAGATCGCCTGGCGAAGCGGCGGGAAAGCCCGCCTCGATGACATCGACCTGTAGACGGGCGAGCTGATGGGCGATGACCAGCTTTTCATCAGTGTGCAGCGTGGCTCCAGGCGACTGCTCGCCATCTCGCAACGTGGTATCGAATATCCGAACGGTGTCCATGATCAGTGCGTTTCTCCCTACTCTGTTCGACGGCCGCTCAGGTTTCGGCATAGGCGCTCGTGTGGGCTGGGCCACGGCGGTCTTCCTCGTCAGAAGGGATCTCCCTAGTGACTGCCTCTGGAAGACCGCCCAAGTAGAGCGAGCTCGAGGCTATCCACCAAGGCCGTCGTGCTGGCCTCGATGATATTGACCGAGCAGCCCACAGTAGTCCATGTCTCGTTGCCATCGCTGGCATCGATCAAGACCCGCGTGAGAGCCGCCGTCGCTGACTGAGGATCCACGATACGCACCTTATAGTCCGCGAGATGGACCCCTTCCAACCACGGGAAAGTGGGGAGCAGCGCCTTGCGCATGGCGCGGTCCAGGGCGTTAACGGGGCCGTCGCCATCGGAGGCGGTGTGCATCACCTGGTCACCCACGCGCATCTTGACCGTGGCCTCGGAGAGCATAGGGTTGCCGTTACGCTTTTCGGCCAGCACCAGAGCATCCTGCACCTCGAACGGGGGCGCATACGCTGGCAGCATCCGTCGCACCATCAGCTCAAAAGAGCCATCGGCGCCCTCAAACTGGTACCCCTGGCTTTCCAGCTCTTTGAGGCGTTGAGCGAGGGTGCGAACCTGGTCAGAGCTCAGCTCATCCTCCAGGCCCATTTCACGCAGTTTGTGGGCTACATTGGCACGCCCCGAGAGCTCTGAGATCAAGACGCGCATCTCGTTACCCACCAGGGCTGGATCCACATGCTGATAGCTATCGGATACGCGCTGCAAGGCGCTGACATGCAAGCCCGCCTTGTGGGTAAAGGCGCTGGAGCCCACATAGGGCGCATGGGGATTGGGGCTAAGGTTGGCGACCTCGGAGACGAACCGCGCTGTCTCTGTGAGGCGGGACAGACTACCGTTGGCCAGCGCACGCCGCCCCATCTTGAGCTCTAGATTGGGAATGATGGTGCACAGGTCGGCGTTGCCGCATCGCTCTCCGTAGCCGTTCATCGTGCCCTGAACATGGGTGGCACCCGCCTCGACCGCCATGATCGTATTAGCGTCGGCCATGCCGTTGTCATTGTGCGCGTGCATGCCCACCGCGACCTGCGGCAGATGCTGTCGCACCTCGCCCACGATGCGAGCAACCTCGGATGGCAGGCTCCCCCCATTCGTGTCGCACAGCACCACATAGGCGGCCCCTGCGTCAGCGGCTACCTGCAGCGTCTCCAGGGCATAGTCGCGATCGAGCTTGTGCCCGTCGAAATAGTGCTCAGCGTCAAAAAGAACCTCAAGGCCGCGCTCGACCAGGAGCTGAACGCTCTCGCGGATCATGGCCAGGTTCTCTTCTCTAGAGATGCCCAGCACCTGCTCCACGTGCATGGCCGACGACTTGCCGACCATGACGGCCGTCCGCACCCCCGCATCCAACACCGCCTGAAGGTTGCGATCGTCGGCAACCTTGGCGCGGGGATGGCGGGTGCTGCAAAAGGCAGCGATGCGGGCGTGTTGCAGGCGCAGATGCCTGGCGCGGGCAAAGAACTCGACGTCCTTGGGGTTAGAGCCAGGCCATCCGCCCTCGATATAGGTGACCCCCAGGTCATCCAGCCGCTGCGCAATCCGAATCTTGTCGCTCGCCGAAAGCGAGATGCCTTCACGCTGCGCCCCATCGCGCAGGGTCGTATCCAGGATGGTGATGCGTTCGGTCATGGGTCGCAGCCTTCCTCGCTGGCCTCCAGGACGCAACCGTAGCTGCGCCCTGGAGGCCGCGACGATCTACTTGGCGTCCAGCCAGGTCATCATCTGGCGCAGCTTGCGTCCAACGCGCTCGATGAGCAGATTCTGCTCGCGCTTACGGACCAGGTTAAAGCTCGGTCGATTGGCCTGGTTCTCCAGAATCCACTCGCGAGCATAGGTGCCATCCTGGATATCAGCCAGCAACTTGCTCATAGCAGCGCGCGTCTGGTCGGTGACGATCTTGGGCCCCGCATAGTAGTCGCCATGCTCGGCCGTGTCGCTGATCGAATAGCGCATGTACGAGAGGCCGCCCTGATAGATCAAGTCGACGATCAGCTTCATCTCGTTGACGCACTCAAAGTAGGCGATCTCGGGCTGGTAGCCAGCGTCGACCAGTGTGTCAAAGCCAGCCTTCATGAGCGCGGTGATGCCACCGCAGAGTACCGCCTGCTCGCCAAAGAGGTCCGTCTCGGTCTCTTCCTCAAAGGTGGTCTCGATCACGCCTGCACGCGCACAGCCGATCCCCTTGGCATAGGCCAGCGCCAGCGCCTTGGCGTTGCCCGTGGCGTCTTGGTGGATGGCCAGCAGCCCTGGCACGCCCTGACCCTCGGGAAAGATGGCGCGCACGCGATGGCCAGGCGCCTTGGGAGCGATCATGGTGACGTCTACATCCTCGGGTGGAACTACCTGCCCATAGTGGATGCTGAACCCGTGGGCGAACATGAGCATGTTGCCCGCTGCCAGGTTGGGGGCCACGTCCTGTTCATAGATGGTTGGGATGATGGTATCTGGCGCCAGCATCATCACAATGTCGGCGGCAGCCGCGGCCTCGGAAGTAGCCATCACGGTCAGGCCATCGGCCTCGGCCTTGGCCCAAGACTTGCTGCTGGGATAGAGCCCCACCACCACGTCACAGCCGCTGTCCCGCAGGTTCAGGGCGTGTGCATGCCCCTGACTGCCATAGCCGATCACCGCGATGCGCTTGCCCTCGAGGAGACCTAGGTCCGCATCCTGCTCATAGTAGATCGTCGCCACGTCTGTACCTCCTGTCAATGAATCGTCTCTGTCGTTCGCATACACTCGGCGGAAGGCGCGTTGCCCTAACCGCCGTTGCCGCTCGTGCCGCGCACCATAGCCACCCGACCTGTTCGCGTGAGCTCCTTGATGCCCATGGGGCGCAACACGTGGATCAACGAATCAACCTTGTCCTCTGTGCCCGTGATCTCGATCGTCAGCGAGTCTGGCGCCACGTCGATGATCTGAGCGCGAAAGATGTCTGCCAGCTGCTTGATCTCGCCGCGCTTGGAGGCGGGCGCATGCACGCGCACCAGCGCCAACTCGCGGATCACAGCCACATCATCGGTGATGTCGGTCACCTTGGTTACGGGGATCAGCTTGTAGAGCTGCTTGATCACCTGCTCGACCACAGCGTCATCACCGCACACGACCACGGTCATCCGCGACATGCCCGCAGTCTCACTATGCCCGACGGTCAAGCTCTCGATGTTATAGTTGCGTCGTCGGAACAGGTTCACCACCTGGCTGAGGACGCCGGGCTTGTCCTCGACCAGGACGATGAGCGTGTGCCGCGGGAGGACCTCTTGCATCGCTGTGCCCATGCTACACCTCCGACTCCCGCACGGAGCTGCCGTTGGGCAACGGGGCCTCCATGCCCTCTTCCGGGCGGCGGATCATCTCATGGATCGCCCCACCAACCGGCACCATCGGAAACACATTGTGCTCCCGTTCGATCTGAAAATCGATCAGGGCGGGGCCGTCATGGGCCATGGCGCACTCGATGGCCGGCATGATCCCCTCATGATCCTTGACGGTCTGGCCCATCACACCACAAGCCTCAGCCAGCTTGGCAAAGTCTGGCCCAAGGATCGGAGTCCCCGAATAGTTCCCCTCAAAGAACAGCTCCTGCCACTGGCGTACCATCCCCAGGTAACCGTTGTTCAGCACAGCCATCTTGATAGGGAGGCGCTCCTGGACGGCGGTCACCATCTCCTGAGAGGTCATCTGGAAGCCACCGTCACCCGCCACCACCCACACGGGCAGATCGGGGCAGCCCACCGCCACGCCGATGGCGGCCGGCAAGGCGAACCCCATGGTGCCCAGGCCGCCCGAGGTGATCAGCCCACGCGCGCGCTGATGGCGATAGTACTGGGCCTCCCACATCTGGTTCTGTCCCACGTCGCTGACCATCATGGCCTGCCCTTGAGTCGCCTGATCGATGGCCCGCACCACATGGGCTGGCAACAGGGCGTGAGGATCCCGGTTAGCTACGTCACGACCCTCGGTATCCGAGCGCCACGCCTGGATGGTCTGCTTCCACGAGCTATGAGACGCCGCATCCACCATGGGGACCAGATCGCGCAACACGTACAGAGCGTCGCCCACGACAGGCAGGTCCACGCGGATGCGTTTGCCGATCTCTGCGGGGTCGATATCGACATGGATGATCTTGGCGCGGGGCGCGAACGTGTGGGCCGTGCTGGTGAAGCGGTCGTCAAAGCGAGAGCCGATGGCCAAGATCAGATCAGCGTTCTGCAAGGCATGGTTTACGAACGATTCGCCATGCATGCCGCCCATACCGAGGCACAGCGGATGCGTCTCCGGCAGGGCGGTCTTGCCCAGCAACGTGGTTACGACGGGAATGTCAGCCTTTTCGCCAGCTCCCGCAGCAGGTCCCACGCCCCCGCGATCAACACCCCTCTACCAGCCACAATGAGGGGACGCTCTGCCTCGGCCAGCATCTGGGCCGCCTGCTTGACCTGGCGCCGATTCCCGGTGAGATGCGGCCGAAAGCCTGGCAGATCCACCTCGTCAGGGTAGACATACTCTCCCTCGCCCGTCTGGCCGTTGACCGCGATATCGATCAAGACGGCACCAGGGCGGCCAGTGCGCGCGATGTGAAACGCTTCTTTGATGGCCCCAGGCAGCTCGACGACATCGGTGATCAGGTAGTTGTGCTTGACGATCGGCATGGTGATGCCAGTGATATCGACCTCTTGGAACGAATCCAGGCCGAGGTCCGAGCGCGACACCTGCCCCGTGAACGCGACCAGCGGCACCGAGTCCATCTGGGCATTGGCGATGCCTGTCACCAGGTTGGTCGCGCCGGGCCCCGAGGTGGCAACGCACACCCCCACCTTCCCGGTGGCCCGAGCATAGCCATCAGCGGCATGCGCCGCCGCCTGCTCATGCCGCATGGTCACCTGGCGGATGGGGTAGCGCGTCAACTCGTGATAGAGAGGGATCACCTTGCCGCCGGTGATGCCAAAGATCGCATCCACGCCTTCGCGAACTAACGATTCCCAGACCATCTGGGCCCCGTTCAGTCTCATGCTGTGTACCTCCGATGTGTGGCTGCCTCGACCAGCCGTCCTCGCCTGGCGGCATGCGAACCGTCTAGCCGAACACTGCCCCCGTGCTTGCCGAGGTCACCAGTTGCGCATAGCGCCGCAGGTAGCCAGTCCTTACTTTGGGCTCAAAGCGCGGCAACGCCTTGAGACGCTCAGCCAGCGCTTCCTCTGAGAGCTCCACGGTCAGCGATCGGCCAGGGATATCGATAGAGACCACATCGCCATCCCGCAACGCAGCGATCGGACCCCGGGCCGCCGCCTCGGCCGAGACGTGCCCAATGGCAGCCCCGCGCGTGGCACCGGAAAAGCGTCCGTCGGTGATCAGAGCCACCTTGTCGTCCATGCCCATACCAGAAAGCAGCGACGTGGGCGTCAGCATCTCGCGCATGCCGGGCCCGCCCTTGGGGCCTTCATAGCGAATCACCAGCACGTCGCCGGGCTGGAACTGGTGGGCGAGGATGGCCTCGGTGGCCTCTTCTTCCGAGTCAAAGACTCTGGCCGGGCCACGGTGCTGCATCATGCTAGGGGCCACAGCCGCGGCCTTGACCACAGCGCCCTCGGGAGCCAGGTTGCCGAACAGCACGGCCAGGCCGCCCGTCTGGGAGTAAGGGTCATCGGCACTGCGGACAACCGAGCGATCGATGCGGGCCGCATCAGGGGCCCAACGAGAGCCCGGGGCCAGGTTGTCGGCGACGGTGCCGCCCGTCGCGGTGATGCAGTCGGTGTTCAGCAGGCCGCGCTCGGCCAGCTCGAGCATGATCGCCTCGATGCCCCCGGCATAGTAGAGATCCTCTAGATGCTGCTCGCCGGCCGGCGAAAGCTTGCAGAGATGGGGCGTCCGCTGACTGATGGCATCGATCTCGTGCAGATCAAAGTCATGGCCGGCTTCGTGGGCGATGGCCGTCAGGTGCAACACCGAGTTGGTCGAGCCGCCCATCGCCATGTCGACCGTATAGGCGTTGAGAAACGCGTCTCGCGTGAAAACGTCGTGGGGCCGGATGTCGCGACGCAGCATCTCCATGACATGCATCCCGGCCTCTTTGCCCAGCGCGATTCTGCGCGACGAAACCGCCGGCGTCGTACCGTTCCCGGGCAGCCCAAGCCCCAGAGGCTCACACAAGCAGCTCATGGTGTTGGCGGTGAACATGCCCGAGCACGAACCACAGCCAGGGCAGCAGGCCATCTCGATGCGCCGAGCCTGCTCCTCGTCCATGGTGCCAGCCGAGACCCCGCCCACCGCCATAAAGGCGCTGTTCAGGTCCAGCACGTCCTTCCCGAGGCGCCCGGCCAGCATAGGGCCGCCGGTAACCACCACAGCGGGCAGGTCCAGCCTAGCAGCCGCCATCAGCATGCCTGGAATGATCTTGTCGCAAGAGGGGACTAGGACGATGGCATCAAAGGCGTGGGCCGCCACCACCGCCTCGACCGAGTCCGCGATCAGCTCGCGCGAGGCCAGCGAGTATTTCATGCCGTCATGCCCCATGGCGATGCCGTCGCAAATCGCGATGGTGTTGGCCTCAAAGGGCGTGCCGCCAGCCATGCGCACGCCCGCCTTGACGCCGTCCGCCAGGTTGCGCAGGTGCAGATGCCCAGGCACGATCTCGCTGTAGGAGCTGATAACGCCCACAAACGGTCGGTCCATCTCTTCCTGGGTGCATCCCAGCGCCCAGAGTAGCGAACGGTGGGGGGTACGCTTGAGCCCAGTCTTGACCTGGTCGCTGTTCACTTCCGTCTCCTCTCGGGTATTTCGGGGGCCTCTAGAAAAACGCCACGGCCCGTGCGCCCAATGGTGCGCGAGCTGTGGCTTCATTGCGTTTCGGGGAACATTCCCCGTGGCCCTCAGGCCTTGGTTGTCCGAGATACGAAAGGCCTCACCCTGTTGGGTGAGGCCCTGGTGTCGCTGTGTAAGCGTGCTTTACCTAGTCCAGCCCTCGCCCAACCAATGATAGCTCCCCAATAACGAGGAGCTCGACTAGGACCAGAATGCTATTGGCGGACTGTGGCGATGACACGAGACTTGCCCAGACCTTTCTGATGATGGGGCGAGCATATCACAGGCGTGGGGGAATGTCAAGCCGAGGGCGAGGAGGGTTACGCAGCCCTCCGACCCTCACCGAATGCCGCCAGCAGCTCAGGAGATGGGTCATGCGTTCGGTCGCTCCCGTGCCACCCCTGCGCACCTTTCCATGGACCGCTGGCCGTCGCGGTGCTATAATCGCGGCCACTACCCGTGTGCCGTAACGCTTGATTGGATCAGACAGAAAGGATGGCAACATGGCCGACATCCTAACGTCCTTTGAGGTGGGTCCCGACCAGCTCCGCAAGCAGATCGCGCCGTCGCGCTTCTCTTGGAAGTCCACCGAGGAGCTAGAGCCGCTAGAGGCCATCATTGGCCAAGATCGGGCCGTCGGCGCCATCGGGTTCGGTGTGGATATCACTTCGGAAGGGTACAACATCTTTGCCGTCGGCCCCGCTGGCTCGGGCCGCACCACGGCCATTCGTCAGTACCTGGCGCGGCGGGCAGCCGAGCGCGAACAGCCCGACGAATGGTGCTATGTGCACAACTTTGAGGACCCGCGTCGCCCTAAGGCTCTCAGCCTCGCCCCTGGACGGGCCAGCGCGTTGCGCGATGGGATGGTTGAGGTCGTCGAGCAGCTGGAGCAAGAGATCCCGCGCGCGTTCGAGGGCGAGTTCTATGAGCAGAGGCGGCGCGAGATCTTGCTGAGCTTTCAGCAGCGCCAGCAGGAGTTGCTGTCTCAGCTCGAGCAGTACCTGAATGAACGCAACTTTGCGCTCATTCGCGGCCAGATGGGACTGGCCATCGCCCCCGTGGTCGACGGCCAGGTCCTGAGCGCCGAAGAGTACGAACAGCTCGACCCCGAGCAAAAGCGCGCCTTTGAGGCCCATCGGCCGCAGCTCCAGGAGCAGTACGACAAGACCATGCGCCAGACGCGAGAGATGGATCGCGAACGGCGACGGAGCATCGAGAACCTGAAGACCGAGATGGCTGGCTTTGTGGTCGATCAGGTTATGGAAGACCTGCTGGAGGCCTTTGCCGACGATGCCGCCGTGGCGACCTATCTGCGCTCGGTGCGAGATGATATCGTCCAACATGCCGACGAGTTCATGCCGCAAGACGAACAGGACCCCCAGGCCCTACTCATGCGACAAATGGGCGGTGGTCCCAACAGGCGTACCCGCTACACGGTGAACGTGCTGACGGCCGACTGCGCCGACGGCTGCGCTCCCATCGTGATCGAGGACAACCCCACCTACCAGAACCTGGTGGGACGGATCGAGCACCGTAGCCAATTCGGCGCCATGTTCACCGACTTTACCCAAATCCGTGCAGGCGCCCTGCATCGAGCCAACGGCGGGTATCTGGTGGCCGAGGCCAAGAACGTGCTGTCCAATCCGCTCGCCTGGGAGGCTCTCAAGCGCGCCCTGCGCAACAAGCACATCAAGATCGAAGAGATGGCCCAGTACTATGGGCTGGTGGCCTCGGTGACGCTCGAGCCCGAGCCGATCCCGCTGGATATCAAGGTGGTCCTGATCGGCGATGAGCGCCTGTACCAGTTGCTATACGCCCTGGACGAGGACTTTCGTGAGCTCTTCAAGGTCAAAGCCGAGTTCACCACCCGCACCGATCTGGACGATGACCTGGCCGAGTCGTACGCTCGGTTCATCGGCGACCTGTGCCGACGCGAGAGCTTGCCCCCTTACGGCCCCGATGCTGCCGCCCAGGTGATCGAGGAGGCCTCACGTTACGCCGAGGATCAGGAAAAGGCGACCGTGCGCATGGCCCAGGTGGCCGACATGGTCCGCGAGGCGGCCTACTGGGCCAAGCAGGCTGGCGCGGACCTAGTCACCGCCGAGCATGTCCGCAAGGCCATTGCTCAGCGCACCGTCCGCCAAGAGGCCGCCGCCGAACGCTACCGCGAGTCGATCGCCCAGGGCTCGATCTTTATCGATACCCAAGGCGCGGTGGTCGGCCAGATCAATGGTCTTTCGGTGATCCAGGCGGGCAACTATACCTTTGGCATCCCCTCCAGGGTCACCGCCCGAACGTTCATGGGGCGATCAGGCATCGCCAGCATCGACCGCGAGGTCAAGATGTCGGGCCCCATCCACGACAAGGGCCAGCTGATCCTGTCATCGTACCTTGCCAGCCACTTTGCGCAGGAACATCCCCTGACGCTCTCGGCTAGTCTCACCTTTGAGCAGCTCTACTCGGGCGTCGAGGGCGACAGCGCTTCCAGCACAGAGCTCTATGCGCTGCTGTCTAGCTTGTCAGATGTC
>DAIRUQ010000082.1:0-12805 GCA_036803245.1 Chloroflexota bacterium
GCATTCTAGCCGTCAGCATCGGCTGGCACGACGCGGCCCAGTTGGCGGCCATCGCCGAGGCCACAGCCACGTTGCTCACCGAGAAAGCCGACGCATACTTGGCGCAGCTTGGCACCGAGCAAGCAGTGATCCACCTGATCGATCCTCCCGCGGTTATCCCGCTGCAACCTTCTTTGCGGCAGCGGTTGGATCCCGTCCTGCGGGTCGGTTTGGCACTGGTACTGGGCATCGTCGTCGCGTTTGGCCTGCACGCCGTCGACCCGACCATTCGCGCAAAGGATGAGCTCGAGGCGCTGGGTGTGCGCGTGTTGGCCCTGGTTCCGCCGACGCGCCCCTGGTGGCACCGGATCCTCTGGAGGCGCCGCGACGTCTAGGGTCGGCCTGGCTTTGGTCGCGCCTGACTGCGCATGCTATAATGCCCTGGTTCGGGGCGAGATATCGGGGAGGGCTACGTGGAGCTAAAAGAGTACTTTCGGATTTTGGGCAAACGCGGCTGGATTATCATCCTCTGCATGGTGATTGTGGCCGCCAGCGCCTTTGTGTTTAGCCGGATCCAGCGGCCCGTCTATCGCTCCACCGTCTACCTCAATGTGGTACCGGCTCGTCTCGACTATGGCTTGCAGCAGGTCGTTCGAGGCGTCATGCGCAACTATGCTGGCACCATTTCATCACGCCCCAACGCACAAGAGGTGATCGATCGCCTCCAGCTTGATATCACGCCCGAGCAGTTCCTGAGCAAGATCACGGTGAGCCCCAATGAGGCCGATCTGGTGTTGCAGATCAACGCCGACGACTATGATCCGCTCATCGCGCGGGATATTGCCCAGACCTCTGCCGAGGTGTTCACCGAGCAGATCGACAAGTACATGCTCGATCAGGACAAGCAGGACCGTGTATCGGTCACCATCCGCGACTATGCCCTGCCCGGCACGCTGCACAAGCCCAAGTGGAAGATCAATGTGGTGGCGGGAGCCGGCTTTGGCGTCATCATCGGGGTTGCGATTGTCTTCATTCTCGAGTGGCTCGCCTCCGAGATCATCCGTAGGCCCGAGGACATCGAACGACAGATGGACCTAGCAGTCCTGGGCGTGATTCCCCAGCAGGGGCGTCCAGCGGCCCGCGGCGAGCGCTCGCTCCCATGAACCCACGACAGCATCAGGAGGCTGCAGCGATGAGCGATTCACGGACGCTTGTGACTCTTGCAGATCCGCAATCCGCCGCGGCGGAGGCCTATCGTACCTTGCGCATCAATCTGCAGTTCACCGTGCTCGACAAGGAGCTGCGCTCGTTGCTAGTTACCTCTCCCGGCCCCGGCGAGGGCAAGACCACCACGCTGGCCAACCTGGCCGTCACCATGGCGCAGGTGGACCGACGGGTGATTGTGGTCGATTGCGACCTGCGTCGGCCACAGATGCATCAGCTGTTTGGCTTGGAGAACGGTCGCGGCCTCACCAGCATGATGCTCGAGGACGAGTTCCTCGCTAACCCTCCTTTGCAGCCAACGCAGGTCGCTGGGCTAAGCATCCTGACTAGCGGTCCCCTGCCGCCGCGTCCAGCGGATCTACTGGGCTCCAAGCGGATGGGGCAGATCATCGGCGCCCTCTGCGATCAGTCCGACATAGTCCTCTTTGACGCACCACCGGTAATGTCCGCCACTGATGCCGCCGTTCTGGCCACTCGGGTCGATGGGGTGTTACTAGTGATCAGCGCCGGAGAGACCAGGCGCGAGCATGCCATCAGCGCGCTGGAACGCCTGCAAAAGATCAACGCCAATGTGCTGGGCTCGGTGCTGAACAATGCGGCAGCCGATGTCTCATTGGCTGGCTACTAGCGCTGAGCGCAACACCATGCGATCGGGCCTGACGACCTCATCCGTTCGGGTGAGGTCGCTCTCATCTACGAGCAAAACCTCTACACAGGCCTTGTGTAAAAGCTCGCTTGCCCTTGTGGATAACCTGGATAACATGTGGATAACCACCCCTTTCTATACCCAGCTTTTGCACAGGCGTTCTTCGCACAACGAGCTACTTTTACCTTTCTACTGTGTTTAATTGCGTTTCTCTAGTTTAGTGCCAAGAACGTCGCTAGCGGGACCGCAGAGAGTTATCCAGACTATCCGCAGAGTTATCCACAGACAGTCTGGATAATCCACCACAACCGATGGGCCCTGCCGCTCTGTTGCCACAACATGTAGGGGCCTCGCGCTACTTTTCCACATTTCCACCGTCCCTACGACGATGACGATACGCTGATATACTCCTATGATAGATAAGATAAGGATCCGAAGGAGATACCTGTGAGACCGCCATCGGCCGACCTGGAGACGCAACGTCGAGCGATGGTTGATCATCAGATCAAGGCTCGCGGTGTGCGAAATCCTCTTGTCCTGGCCGCTCTGACGAGCGTCCCCCGACATCTCTTTGTGGCGGAGGAGGACTGGAGCCAGGCCTACGCGGATCGGCCAATTCCCATCGGCTGGGGGCAGACCATCTCGCAGCCCTATATGGTGGCCGTGATGACCGAGCTCCTAGGGATAGGGCCGGCTAGCCGGGTGCTAGAGATTGGGACGGGTTCTGGGTATCAGACGGCCGTCCTGGCAGAGCTGTGCGACCAGGTGTTCACCGTGGAGGTGGTACCACATCTCTTGCAGAGGGCGCGCGCGATCTTGGATGACCTGGGTTACACCAATGTCCGGTTCCGTGAGGGTGACGGCAGCGCGGGCTGGCCCGAGGAAGCGCCATACGATGGGATCCTGGTGACGTGTGCACCCGACGAGATCCCAGAAGGACTGCTGGGTCAGCTCAAGGATGGCGGGCGCATGGTGATCCCCTTGGGGCCAGCCGGCGGCGCCCAGACGCTGTACTTGGTCACAGTGCAGGGCGAACGGGTGATCAAGCGAGCGGTGATGGGGGTGCGGTTTGTGCCCTTGATGCCGGGTGGAGAGGTGGACTAGCGGTCCCAGGGCAGCTGGTAGTCGATGCCCATCTCGCGGGCTTCGGCGTAAAAGACGCGCTTGGTCTCCATGTACCAGTCCAGAGAGGTGTTCAGTCGATCGCTGCCATCGATGGTGGGGCCGATCTGTACACCCTGCATGTGCGAATCGATGGCATAGCTATACACCGGCTGGTAGAGCAGGACGGCCGGTACGTCGTCCACGAATAGGCGTTGAAAGCGATAGTAGAGATCGCGCCGCAACGCGATATCGGTGGTTGACCGCGCCGTTTCGATCAGGCGGTCAGCCTCGGGGTTGATATATCCGGCAAAGTTCAGCCCATCTTCGCTGACCTGGGTCGAGTGCCAGTAGATGTAGGGATCGGGATCCGGCGGTAGGCTCTCCCAGCCGCCGAGAATGGCGTCAAACTGCCCCAGACGCAGGCGGTCCTGAATCAGCTCTTCCCAAGGAACAACCTCAGGGTGCGCCACGATGCCCACCTGGGCCAGTTGGTCGCTGATGCGTTCGATCAGCGCAAGGCGGGCGGGGTCGCCCTCGTTGGTGGCTAGGGTAAACTCGAGCTGCAGCGCGCCACGGCTGCGAATCCCATCCTGATCAAGGTCCACCCAGCCAGCATCCTCCAGAATGGCACGAGCTCGTTGCGGATCGTGCTGGTAGGTAGGAGTGTCGGCGTCAAAGGCCCAGGATGTGGGAAGAACCGGGGTATCGAGCACGATGCCCTGGCCCAGGAGGATCTCGTCGACCATAGCTTGGCGATCAAGCGCCCACATGATGGCCTGGCGCACTGCGCGATCCTGAAACACGGCTCGGTCCAGGTTCAGGAACACGAGGGTATAGCCAGACAGTGGCGCCGAATAGAGCGTTAAGTCGTTATCCTGCCGGATAAACTCTAGGTGTTCCGGCAGTACGCGCGAGATGCCGGCGATCTGCCCGCGATTGTAGGCCTCATAGACGGCTGGCAGCGATGGGTAGAAGCGAAAGGTGATCCGCTCGAGGTAGGGGCCCTCGCTATCCTCGGCGCGGTAGTAATCGTGGTGGGGGATCAGCGAGAGACTGCGGGCACTAACTTGCTCGATCTTCCATGGGCCCGTGCCGATAGGAGCAGCGTTAAAGGTGGCGTTGGGAAGATCTCCCGCAGTGACGCCACCGAGGATATGAGCCGGCAGCATCCCGACCGTGGCATAGTCCAGAAACGGCGTAAAGGGCTCTCTCAACACAAACCGGACGGTATAGGCATCCAGCTTTTGGATGACGACGTCTCGCCACATCTCGGCCAGAAAGGTGGCGCCAGCATAGTCGGGATCCTGGATGGCGGTGAGGGTGTAGACGACATCATCGGCGGTAAAGGGGGCGCCGTCATGCCAGATGACGTCGCGTCGCAGGTAAAAGGTATAGATAGTCTCGTCGGGGGATATCTCCCAGCTCTGGGCCAGATCGGGAACGATGGTGCCGTCGGTCTCCGCGCGAACCAACCCTGTAAAGACCAACGAGACGACGTCTTGATCGACGGGGGTGGCATGGGAGAGGATCGGATTGATAGCGCGAGGATTGCCCGCCACGCCCTCGACATAGGTTCCGCCCTCGACGGGCACCTCGACGGTGGCAACCTGGTAGGAGATGTAGGCTACTCCCGCAACTAGGACGATGAGTCCCAGTAACGTAAGCAGGACTTGCGGGCGGCTGCGGGCCATGATGTTCCGCTTTCGATGGGCGCGCCGTCTACAGAATGACGCTGAGCAACGACATCACGAAAAAGACCGACGCCAACCCGATGGTGACGTGAAACATGGTCTTTTCGACGCCGCGCCGCGTGCGATGGATCGAGCTATCGCCGCCAAGCATGCGCCCGAGACCCGCTGTGCGGCTCTGGAGCACGATCAAGGCGATCAGCGCTACGGAGATGATGATCTGGACAGCGTTCAGATATGGGCGCACAGAAGACCTCCACAGCACATACTCCTAGACTGAGCGATTATAGCACTGGCCCCATCCACGAGCAAGAACGTCGCTGCGGCGGCGATCCAGCGCGTTGACGGCGAGGTGGGCTATAGCTATGCTCGACACGCGCTCCGTCTCGACATACACCCTGCGCCACACGCACGGCCATCAGCGGGACACGTGCTTTGGGCGGATCGGTACCGCTACGCCTGCTCTAGTGGAAGGGGCGTCGGTCTGATCCTGCGCGGCAAGCACGCGGGTGCCCAAGAGGCCCAGTGCCAGCGTGGCGATGCCTGTCACCGTAAAGGTGAGGGGTATGCCCATGCTGTCTCCCAAGATGCCGCTTAGCCAGGGGCCCGCAAACATGCCGATGGCGTACACGGCCTGGTGGAACCCCATGGCTGTTGACCGTTGGGCATCTGGGATCTGCTGGATCGACAAGCCCATTAGCGTGGGTGAGAGAATTCCCATGGAAAAGCCAACGCAGAGTTCGGAGGCGAATACCACGGGCAGGATGGGCGCCCAGGCCAACCCTCCAAAGCCGAGGGCCAGCGCCACGAAACCAGCAATGGCCAGCCAGCGGGTAGAGATTCGCTTGGCGAGCGTCGCGGTGGCCAGGTTGGCGGCCATGGTCACGCCAACGTTGAGGCTGACCAGCATCCCCACCATGGTGTCAGTGGCGCCCAGGCGCTGAGCCACGATGGGCGTAAAGCCAAAGGTGGAGGACCAGTTCGCGTATTGGGCCACCAGCGCCAAGAGAGATGGAACCAGCACCGCAGGCTGGAGCAGCAGCGATTTGACCTGGCCATAGTTCGGCGTGACCGAGGGGCGCCGAGTCTCGCGCGTCAGCAGAATACACACAAAGGCAAAGCCGCCAGCGAGCGCGGCAAGGCGAAACGCCAGCGGATAGCCGCCGATGCTATTCCAGATGCCATTGGTGCCCGTGGCCAGCATTCGCCCCAGCGATCCGACCAGCGTCAGTAGGGCGGTGGCGCGAACGGCCTCGTCAGGGGGAAAGAGCCCGCTGAATGCGACGACCAGTAGCACCCAGGTGCCCGCCGAAAGGCCTGTGATTGCTCGGCCTACGGCCAGGCCCGTGATGGTGGAGGCCGACCCCATCACCAAGGCCCCCAGCGATACCAGGCCGATCCCCATGAGGATCAGTACGCGGCGCCGTCCCAGCCAGTCGGCGGTGATGCCCAGCGGCAGGCGGATCAACGCCTGCCAAAGGCCGTACATCGAGACCACCGTGCCCACCAGGGCCAGGCGATCCGTCTTGGTGGCGGCGTATGTGGGTAGGGTGGGGACGTATAGGTAGAGCGCAATCCAATAGAAAAAGACTGCAGCGGCAAAGAGGATAATGGACCGTCTGCGCTCGGAAGCGACATCAAGACTGGAGTTGGCCACGGACGACTCCCTCGGGTTGGCAGGATAGGTTCGACACGCTCGCACCATGGTACTGCCGCGACGACTATGACGCAAACAAGGGCAGCTGTTATCTTCGATGGGTGTACGGGGAGGGATGAGTGACCAAGCCTCAAGGGCTACTGATAGTGTACACGGGCGACGGCAAAGGCAAGACCACCGCGGCGCTGGGGATGGTGCTGCGCGCTTGGGGACGGGGTATGCGCGTCTGCGTGCTGCAGTTTCTAAAGGACGAGCGGGGCCGCTGGGGCGAGGTGCTGGCTGCCGAAAAGCTTGGCATCGCCTGGCACACCCTGGGAACAGGCTTTGTCTGGGAACCCGACCAGGATGCTGAAGCGCGGGTTCGCTCCCAGGAGGCGTGGCGTCTGGCTCAGGCGGCCATTGAAAGTGGCGACTATGACCTGGTGGTGCTGGACGAGTTCACCTATCCCCTGCGCTTTGGCTGGGTGGATATCAACGAGGTGCTGACCTGGCTAGCACATGAGCGTCCCTCTGGTGTGCATGTGGTCATCACGGGGCGGCAAGCACCCGACGCGCTCATCGACCAAGCTGACCTGGTGACCGAGATGCGGAATATTAAGCATCCTTTCGATGCGGGGCTGGCGGGGCAGAAAGGGATCGAGTACTAGCCCAGCAACGTGCGGTGGCAAGACGAATTCTTGACCAAGAGCCGTAGGAATGGTATAGTCGGACTGTAACAATCGCATAGATCGCTGGGGGAGCCCTCACTGGGCTGAGAGGATGGAGTCACCCGTCGACCCCTGGAACCTGACCTGGGTCATGCCAGCGTAGGGAAGCGCCGAATCGAGCTTTCGCAAGCGCCGCTGGTTCAATCCATGCGGCGCATTTTGTTTGAGGAGCCAAGATGATCAACGCCTGCGTTCTGGCGAACGGCGAGTATCGGCATCCCGAGCGCTTGATGCACGTCGTTCGGAAGGCTGACGTGCTCATCGCCGCCGATGGCGGCGCCAACTGGCTGGCGACGCAGGGGTTGGTTCCGAATGTCCTGGTAGGCGATATGGACTCGGTAACCGATCAGGCACGAGCGGCCATCGAGAGGCAGGGAGGTCGCCTGGTCACGGCGCCACGCGCCAAGGATGAGACCGACCTCGAGCTGGCACTGTTGGAGGCGGTGGATATGGGCGCGCAGCAGATCACCGTGCTGGGGGCCTTGGGGGGACGCATCGACCACGCGTTGGCGAATGTGTATCTACTAGCGCTTCCAGCGCTACGCGGCCTTGATGTGCACCTTTACGATGGGACCACCTACCTGTGGCTGACCGAAAGTCGGACGCGGGTGTACGGCGAGCCTGAAGACCTGGTCTCGCTTATCCCCCTCGGAGGCGATGTGCAGGGCGTCCATACTAGCGGGTTGGCCTACCCCTTGCGCGGGGAGACGCTGTACATGGGGCCAGCCAGAGGTGTGAGCAATGTCATGACCGAGACAGAGGCGATCATCGAGGTGGCGGCTGGGCTGCTGTTGGTGGCCCACACGCCAGCTAGCAACCTGGAGCTAGGATAGCGATGCGCAACCCATTTACCGATCCGACCATAGCCGAGACATACGAGAGCTGGTACACCACGTCTCTAGGCCAAGCCGTGGCCCAGGCCGAAAAGGCCGCGCTGCTGGGCCTGGCAGAGTTGCGCTCTGGGGAAACGGCCCTTGATGTGGGTTGTGGCACAGGCCACTTTACCCAGATGCTGGCCGAGGCGGGCGCCCAGGCCGCGGGATGCGATGCCTCCGAAGCCATGCTCCACCAGGCTGCTCGCACCCGACAGGAGCTGCGCTGGCAGCTGGCCGATGCGCGCGAGCTGCCCTATGCCGATGCCACCTGGGATCTGGTGCTCTCGGTGACCATGCTCGAGTTCGTGGAAGAGCCCGCCCGTGCGCTGGACGAGATGTGGCGGGTTCTGGCACCAGGTGGACGGTTGGTGGTGGCGGTGCTCCAGGTGGATACCCCCTGGCACGCCCTCTACACGCGCCAGGCCCAGCAGGGCCCATCGCCGTTCGCTATGGCTCACTTTTACGGGCGGGACGAGCTGGGTGCCTACCTGCAAGGGTACGGCAAACCACACCTTACAACGGCTGTTCACTTTTCCCCCGATGGGCGGCCTCCTCGCTGTCTTGCGCTGGTAGAGTCTTGGGGGCGGCTGACGAGGCCGAGCCAAGCTGCCATGCTGGTAGGGAGGGTGAGCAAATGAACAGCATCTCTTCGCAGGTGAGCATCTATGGGCTGGGAGGGACCGACACCTCTGCGGTGGTGCGGGCGTTTGTGCAACGACTGGAGGGCCGTGACGTGGCTTTCGAGATCGGCCCGATGAGCACCGTCGTGTGGGGCTCAGAGGCCGAGGTGTGGGCGGCTCTGCGGCAGGGATACACGGCCGCCTCTGAGCTGGGCGCGGTGGTGATGAACGTCACATTCTCCAACGCCTGCCCGCTGCCCACGCCAGAGGAGAGCGGTGATGGAACGGATGACTGAACGCGCGAGCTCCAAGTCCCAACGGAGGGGACGCGAGCTACTGGCCGCCTATGGGCCAGCGGCGAGCCTGGTGCTGGCGCTGGTGGTGCTATGGCAGTTGGCCGTACAGATATGGCAGATCCAGCCCTGGCTATTGCCGTCGCCGTTGGCCATCTTGGTGGCGGGGTGGGACGCCCGCGGGCTCCTGGCCGACCATGTGCTGCAGACGGGATTGGAGACGCTGCTGGGGTTCGGCCTGGCGCTGGCCGTGGGGGTGGGGCTAGCCTTGGCGCTGGACGCCTCCGCATGGATCCGCAAGGCACTTTACCCACTCTTGGTGGTCTCGCAGACCGTACCCGTAGTGGCCATCGCGCCCCTGCTGATCATCTGGTTCGGCTATGGCATCTGGCCCAAGGTGCTGGTGGTGGGGCTGGTCTGCTTCTTTCCCATCGTTGTGAGCACCCTAGATGGCCTCCGCTCGGCTGATCCAGACCTGATCGCTCTGGTTCGGACCATGGGCGCCAGCCCTGGTCAGGTCTTTGCCAAGGTGCGTTGGCCGGGAGCGCTGCCAGGGCTCTTTTCGGGCATCAAGATCGGGATCACGTACAGCGTGGTGGGCGCTATCATCGGAGAGTGGGTAGGCGCCAGCCGAGGCCTGGGTGTGTTCATGATTCGAGCCACCAACGCCTTTCGTACCGATTGGGTGTTTGCGAGCATCTTGGTGGTAGCGCTACTGAGCCTGGCTCTGTTTGCCATCGTGCAGGCGACCGAACGCGTAGTGTTACGCTGGTACTATGCGGTGCGGCCAGAGCGATGGGAGGAGCTGGGCTGACCATGGTTAGGGGAGGTTGAGATGCGTAACGTAAGGGTTCTGGTAGGTCTTCTAGTAGTTCTGTTGGCACTTGGCCTGACGGGATGTCGCCAGGGAGGCGCGTTGACCGCTGCTACCTTGTCGTTGGATTGGGTTCCCAATACCAACCATACGGGCTTTTACGTGGCCCTGGAAAAGGGGTGGTATGAGGAAGAGGGCATCGATCTCACTATCGAGATCCCCGCGGATCCCTCCGCCGCCCTCAAACAGGTGGCGGCAGGCAATACCGAGTTCGGCGTCAGCTTTCAGGAGGAGTTGACCATCGCGCGGGCGACGGGGATCCCCGTCGTGTCCATCGCGGCGATCATCCAGCACAACACGTCCGCCTTTGCCGCTCTGGCCGAGTCGGGGGTCGCATCGGCCGCCGACTTTGAGGGCCTGCGCTATGCCTCTTACGGGCTGCCCATCGAGCGACCCATTCTGCAGGTCTTGATGGCTTGTGAGGGCGCCGATGTCGAGCAGCTCAGCTTTATCGACGTAGGTTTTGACGCGTTTCCCGCTCTGCTGGCGGAACGGGTGGATGTGGCCTGGATCTTTCTCGGCTGGGACGGCGTCCAGGCCGAGCTCAAGGGGTACGACCTAGTCACCGTGCCCCTGTACGGTAGCTGCGTGCCCGATTACTATACCCCTGTGGTGGTGGCGGGCGAGTCGACCTTGAACACCAAGGGTGAACTGACGCGCGCCTTTTTGCGGGCGACGCGACGAGGCTACGAATATGCCGCCGAGCATCCCGACGAGGCGGCCGACATCCTGCTCCAGCACTCGCCCGAGAGCGACCCCGATCTCGTCCGTGCCAGCCAGCGGTGGCTGAGCCCTCGCTATCAGGATGATGCGCCAGTGTGGGGAGTGCAGGATCCCGAGGTATGGCAGGTGTTCACCGCGTTCATGCAGCAGCATGACTTGTTGGATGGGCCCGTTGTGGCCGACGAGGCGTTTACCAACGCCTATCTACCCGAGTAGGTGATCATGAACGCGATAGCGCCCGTCGAGGTACGTGGCATCGCCAAGAGCTTTCGAGTGGACGGGCGCGTCGTTGAGGCGCTGCACGACACGTCGCTGGTTGCAGAGGTGGGCCAGTTCGTCTCCTTGATCGGCCCCAGCGGCTGTGGCAAGAGCACGCTGCTGAACATCATCAGCGGCCTCATGAGACCTGATGCGGGCGAGGTGCTGCTCTATGGCAGCCCCGAGAACGATAGATTGGGAAGGGTGGCCTATATGCCGCAAAAGGATCTCCTCTTGCCGTGGCGCACCCTCTTGGAGAACTTGCTGCTGGGCCCCGAGATTCGCGGCCGCGACTTGGCAGAGGCGCGGGCGGAAGCGCTGGACCTGATGGCGCGCTTTGGGCTGTCTGGCTTTGAGGATAGCCTACCAGGCAGGCTCTCGGGCGGGATGCGCCAACGGGCGGCGCTCTTGCGGACGCTCATGTGCCACCAGGACGTGATCTTGCTGGACGAGCCGCTGGGAGCGCTGGACGCGCTAACCCGCCGCGAGATGCGTAGCTGGCTGCTGGACGTCTGGCAAAGCTTTCGCAAGACCGTCATCCTGGTGACCCACGATATCGAAGAGGCGATCTATCTCTCCGATCGAGTCTATGTGATGTCCTCTCGCCCTGGCACCATCACGCTGGACCTCGACGTCGATCTTACCAGGCCACGAACGGGGGAGATGATCCAAGAGCCCCCGTTCCTGGCGTACCAGCGCAGCCTGCTAGAGAGCTTGGGGGTCTAGATGCGGATCGGTGACGACGTTCTGATCACCAAGAGCGATGAGCAAGACCAGGAACTAGCCGCCTACGAGGGGCGTGTGGTTCACCGCGATCATCGTGGGGTGGTGGTAGAATGCACGTGGTCGTTGGGCAGGGCGGTTGATGTCGGGCCGTTTGTGCTGCTACCAGGCGATAGGCTTTTCGAGTACTATTACCATGATGCGTGGTTCAATGTGTTCAAGGTGTGCGATGGCGCTGGTCGGCTCAAGGGATGGTACTGCAACGTCACCATGCCCGCCGAGATCGATCAGGCGTGCATCCGTTGGCGCGACCTCAAGCTCGATTACATCGTCGGGGGCGATGGCCAGACGCTGGTCGCCGATGAAGACGAATTCGAGGCGATGAACCCGAGCGAAGAGATGCGACGGCGGGCCAACGAGGCGCTAAAGACGATGCGGCGTTGGGCATCGTTGGGGCAGGGACCGTTTTCGCGCGAAGGCTGCTGAACGATGAGTAGAGGTGAGGCGGTGAGCGAGTCCCCGCGCGGGCAGGGCGAGCGCCACGCGCTGGTTCTGCGGATCCCCAGGCAGCAGGAGGTGTCCATCGAGGACGCTTATCTCGGCCTGGCAGGCCTGACCAAGCCCGTCACCAGTTATCACATCACCTTGGTGGGGCCCTTTCACTTTCGTAGGCCCTTTGCCGAGGAACTGGAAGAGATCCTCGCTTCTGCCTGTTCTCGGTGGGAACCGTTTGACGTGCGCGTGCGGGGTCTGGGGGCCTTTGAGCATCCTGGCGATCATCTGGTCTATCTGGGTGTGGCCAATGAGGAGCAAGTGGTGGCCCTGCGCGGGTTCCTGCTCAAGCAGCTGCTCCCCCACCTAACGCCCGAAAACGATCGGGTAGCCCAGTTCACTCTCGCCAGCTACCATCCTCATGTGACGCTCGGTCTGGGCCTGAGCGACGCAGAGCTTCAGAGCATCCTGGGTACGGCGCAGCGCCGAGCGGTGGATCTCTTGTTTCGGGCAGACTGCGTCTGGCTCATGGCTCAAGTCGGGTCGGCGCCCTGGCGGTATGTGCGATCCTTTCCGCTGGGGGGAGATGGCTCGGCGCCCTGTCAGGATGATCACCACTAGCGCGGCGGCCACGGTTCCTTGACACCTGTGTGTCGATGTGCGATACTCGCGCAAGCCTCGGAACGTTGAGGCAACGTGCTGTAAGAGTCGTAGGGGGTCGTCAGGCCAAAGGGGGCTTGGCAGCACACAGATTCGGAGACGTCCGTGACGCCCATTCTCACGGAGAGCGATTTCGAGATCATCACCAAGAGCCCTGAACAGACGTTGGCCGTCGGTCGGCGGCTGGGCGAGCTGCTGAGGCCAGGCGATGTGGTCTGTTTGCAGGGCGCCCTGGGCACGGGCAAGACCTGTCTCACCAAAGGGATCGGCATGGGGCTGAAG
>DAIRUQ010000083.1:0-5735 GCA_036803245.1 Chloroflexota bacterium
GGTCGAGATCGACGTCGACCGCATCCACCACGGCTTTTGGAAGTACGGCGATCCGTCCCATCCCATGTACGAGCCCGGCAACCCCTTTGAGCGCGCCATGCACGACTATTATGTCCATCTCGACGGCCAGATCGGTGAGATGCTCGCGCTCTTGCCGCGGGATACCACCGTCGTGGTGCTTTCGGACCACGGCGGCCAGCCCATGATCGGCGGCTTTTGCATCAACGAGTGGCTGATGCAGCGCGGCTATCTGGTGCTCAAAGAGCAACCAGAGGGCATCGCCCGCCTGGAGGACTGCGTGATCGACTGGGAGCGCACCCGAGCGTGGGCCTCTGGCGGCTACTATGCGCGCGTGTTCGTGAACGTCGCCGGCCGTGAGCCCCAGGGCGTCGTCCCATCAGAAGAGTACGAGGCGTTCCGTACCCAGCTAGCGGCCGAGCTCGAGGCGACTACCGATCAGCGCAACGACCCCATCGGCACCCGCGCCTTTCGCCCCGAGGACGTTTACCGTCGGGTGACCAACATCCCGCCCGACCTGATCGTCTACCTCGGCAACCTAGCGTGGCGGTCCGTCGGGTCGGTGGGGCACGGCACGCTCCACGTGTTCGAGAACGACACCGGCCCCGACGATGCCAACCACGCGCAGAACGGCCTCTATATCGCCAGCGGGGGCGAGCCGCAGACCAAGCCAGCCCCGCGCACGTGGCATGCTGTCGCGCCTACCATCCTGGAGGGCCTGGGCTTGACAGCCCCGGGATGGATGGGAGAAGAACGGCTTTAGGCATCTGGCGGCGCGAGGCCTCGCTCGGTTTGGCCGCCGTTTCAGCTCCCCTGGCAGGAGCTGGCCAGCGTGCGCTTGAGAACCCGTGAGGCTCTCGCTAGAATGTCAGTGTCCATGAGCTCTTTCACATCGAGGTAGGGCGTAGGTCATGTTTCGTCGGCACAGCGTCAACTATGCCATCGTCTCGTTGGCCATGGACCTGATCATGGCCCTGGCGGCTTTGCTGCTGGCTTTGGTGGTGCGTCCCAACTGGCCTTGGGCCATTCCACTGCCGCGCGAAGGCCTGATACCGCCCTTTTTCTGGTGGATGGTTCCCGCTACCTGGCTGCTCGTGGGCCTGGCCCTCGGCATCTATGACCCCTCGCGCACGACCACCTACCGCCAGCAGTTTGCCCACGTCACGCGCGCATCACTGTTATGCGGCCTCGTTCTGGCGGGGTTGGTATACCTGACCTATCGCCAAACCTCGCGCTGGCTCCTGGTCATCATCGTGGCCTCGCTCTGGGCCCTGATGGTCGGTTGGCGCCTGGTGGCCATGACCATCCAGAAGCGCAGCCGCCACAACGGCGAGGTGGCACGGGTGATCATCGTGGGGGCAGGCGTGCTGGGCCGCGAGGTGGCGAGCCGCCTTCAGGACCACGCCTGGCGAGGCCTGGAGCTGGCGGGGTACCTCGATGACGACCCCTCCAAGGCCTCGGACGAGGTGCGCATCCTGGGGTCTCTTGATCAGATCACCGAGATCGTCAAGACACACCAGATCAACGAGGTAGTCGTGACGCTACCGCTACGTGCCTGGGAACGCCTAAGCCAGGCGGTCGCCTCTCTGCACACGCTGCCCGTGCATGTGCGCATCGTGCCCGACTATTTTTCGCTCGCGCTACACAAGGCCGACTTTGAAGAGTTCGCGGGCGTGCCGATGATCGATTTGCGCGCGCCTGCCTTGAGCGATTACCAGCGGTTGATAAAGCGCTGCTTTGACCTGGCTGTGGCCAGCATTGGGTTTGCGGTGACGCTGCCCCTTTACGGTGCGGTGGCGCTAGCCATCAAACTCGACTCGCCGGGGCCCGTGCTCTTTCGTCAGCAACGGGTCGGCGAGAACGGTCGGCTGTTCGACATGCTCAAGTTCCGCTCCATGCGGGTGGGCGCCGAGGAGCAGCTGCCGCCAGCCGGAAACGAGACGCGAGAGGATCTCACCGTGTTCAAGCGGCCTGATGATCCGCGGATCACCAGGGTGGGCAAGATCCTGCGTCGGACCAGCCTCGATGAGCTGCCACAGCTTATCAATGTCCTCAAGGGCGAGATGAGCCTGGTGGGGCCCCGCCCCGAGCTCCCATGGCTGGTGGAAAAGTACGAGCTCTGGCAGCGCAAGCGATTCACCGTGCCTCAAGGCATGACGGGCTGGTGGCAGATCAACGGTCGCAGCGATCGCCCCATGTACCACAACACCCAGGACGATCTCTACTATGTGCAGAACTATTCGCTGCTGCTAGATCTGCGCATCCTCCTGCTGACAATCCCAAAGGTCCTCCGAGGCGAGGGCGCTTACTAGCCGTGTCGCGCCGCGAGTCGGCCCTGGATCACGGGTCACCCTCCCGCTAACGTTCTCTTGCCCAGCCGAATGGTTTCTTTTGCCTGTTGGAGCTCTTGCGTTGCGTTCCGTCACGCGTACACTAGCGACGCAACCTTTGGCCGAGGGCACCGTATAGCGGATAGGCAGTGTTGCTACGCGACACGCAGCAGGAGGCGAGGTAAAGATGGTAGACGATCTCACCGAACGGATTCAGGCGTCTCGCAACAAGGTCGAGGAGCTCCTCGCCAAGATACCGGGCTATAAGGGCTACAAGCAAAAAGAGACGCGCCGCGAGGCCGACAAGCTCTTGCGCCTGCACGTGGCCCGCGAGTATGAGGCGTCGTTGCGCCGCATCTCTGCGGTGCAGCGCGACCTCAGTGACGCCGGCGAGCTACGTCTGGTGCTCCAGTTGGACCGCGCCATGGTCAAGCTGCAGATGCTGGCCGACCGCATCAAGACCGCCAGCTATGGCTACGCCGGGCTTTTTGACGCCATCAAGGTCGACGAAGAGGTACTCGACGCGCTATACGCCTTCGATTTGGCGATGCTCGAGGGCGCCGGCCAGGTTGATGCCGCGCTGGACACCCTCGCCTCGGCCGGGGGTGACTCGGACGCCCTGGCGACAGGCGTCCAGGAGCTGGTCTTTTTGCTGGATGAGCTCAACGGCACCTTTAGCAAGCGACAGGATGTCATCCTCACGTAGAACGCACCGTACAGCCGCCTAGGAGGTAGAGATGGCCAGGATTCTTGATGTCATCGAGTGCCCAGATCTTGGGCCGCAGGAGCTGGTGCGGCGCGTTCCCGAACGCGGCGCAGGTGATTTCCGTCTCGGATCCCAGCTCATCGTCCGCGAGGGGCAGACCGCGGTGTTCTTCCGCGATGGCAAGGCGCTCGACAGCTTTGGCCCGGGGCGCCACACCATCACCACCGCCAATATCCCTCTGCTTGCGCAGCTTGTCTCCGGCATCTTTAGCGGTAACACCCCGTTTACCGCCGAGGCCTACTTTGTCTCTACCCGAGACATGGTGGACCAGCGCTGGGGCACGCCAGAACCGATCACGCTGCGCGATGAGGTGCTACGCTTTGTGCGGCTACGTGCTCATGGCACCTACAACATGGCCGTGGCCGAGCCGCAGCGTTTTGTTGCGCAGATCGTCGGCGCTCGTGGCTACTATAGTGCCAATGACATTGCCAACTATCTGCGGAGCATGATCGTCAACCGCCTGACGGATCTGCTGGGTGAGAACACAAAGTCCATCCTGGATCTACCCTCCATGTTCGAGGAGATCTCGGCGGCGGTCAAGGCCAAGCTAGCCGACGACTTTAGCGCTGTCGGGCTCTCGCTCAAGCAGCTCTATATCCTCTCCGTGAGCCCCACCGAAGAGACGGCCGCCGCTATCGACGAGGCTGCCTCCATGGGCGCCATCGGCAACATGGACGCTTACGTCAAGTTCAAGGCCGCTCGGGCCATGGGGGACGCCGCCACGGCCGAAGGCGGCGCTGGGGGCGCAGCCCAGACGGGCATGGGCCTCGGCGCAGGCCTCGCCATGGGCCAGGTGATGAGCGGCGCGTTCGGCGGCGGGGGGCAAGGCGCGGCCGCGCCAGCCCAGGTGGTCAAGGTCCGCTGCCCCAACTGCGGCCATCTGAACCCAGAGACCGCCAAGTTCTGTGCCGAGTGCGGCACCAACCTCGCGGGCACCATCAACTGCCCCGAGTGCAACGCCGAGAACCCGCCGAGTGCCAGGTTCTGCAACTCGTGCGGGCACAAGCTCGGCTGACGGCTCCGCGAGATTGGCGAGAGGGCACGGCCATGAGGCCGTGCCCTCTTTATGTCGAGTAGCCGATCAGTTGCGGAGTGATCGTCTCCATGCTACCATCCCCGCCATCGCGGCTGTCGCCATACGCGCGTTCTGGGAGGTCCGTCCATGCATGATCCGTCCGAAAGCATCCTCACGCTGCCGCCGCGCGACCAGATGGACGAACACGCGCGGCGCTTGCGCGACACCTATGCCATCCGGCCCACCGATCGACTGATTCGCCGCGAGTTTGGCTACTACTCACTCCAAGCATGGGAGGCCCAGGGGCTCTCCCTGGACGAACCGCTGGCCCAGCAGTTCAGGTACGATCCGCCCGGCTTTCACGCCCTGGGGGGACTCGGATGGTGCGAGGCCGCCTTTGAGCCCGTCTTTGAGACCAAGGTCATCGAGGATCGGGGAGACTATGAGCTCGAACTGGACCACGCCGGCCGGCATGTGCTCTATTTCAAGGGGCGACGCGATGGCTTTATGCCCGAGTATGTTGCCCACCCCGTGCAGGATCAGACCACGTGGGAGCGCGACGTCGTCTGGCGCATGGACCCCACCTCGCCAGCGCGCTATGCCGAGCTAGAAACACAGATGGCCGCCGCCCGCGAGGCCGCCCGCCGCGGCCTGATGGTATCGCAGCGGGTGATCGGTGGCTACATGTACCTACGCAGCCTGATCGGGCCTGAGCGGCTGCTGTATGCCTTTCACGACCAGCCCGAACTCATCCACACCTGCATGGAGGCCTGGCTCTCCCTGGCCGACACGGTCATCGCCAAGCACCAAGAGCACGTCACGCTGGACGAGCTCTTTCTGGCGGAGGATATCTGCTATAACGGCGGAGCTTTGATCTCGCCGCGGATGATGCGTACCTTTTTGCTGCCCTACTATCAGCAGTTGATCGACAATGTCCGACGGCGCCAGCTCGATCCTGCCCGACACCTGTATATCCAAATCGACACCGATGGCAACGCGCTGCCCGTGATCCCCATCTACCGAGAGATCGGCATGGACGCCATGAGCCCCTTTGAGGTGGCTGCTGGATGTGATGTCGTCGAGATTGGACGGCGCTACCCCGAGCTGGCCATCTTTGGCGGCATCGACAAGCGCGTGCTGGCCCAGGGGCGAGCGGCCATCGATGCGCACCTGGAACGTATCCTGCCCACCATGCGGCAGCGAGGCGGGTATATCCCTACCTGCGACCACGGCGTCCCTGCCGAGGTGCCGCTGGACGACTATCGGTACTATCGCCAGCGTTGCATCGAGCTTGGCGGCTAACCAGCACCAGCGAGGAGGACCAGATGACTGATTTGCGTGTAGGCACGGCTCCGTTCAGCGGCGCGCTCTCCACCCGCGAGCGGTACAATCGCTTCATGCACTATCAGCAGGTGGACTGCATCCCCAACTATGAGTTCGGCTACTGGGATGAGCTCAAAGAGGACTGGATGGCCCAGGGACACCTGCCGGCATCGCTCCGGCGGGAGGATGGCACCATTCCGGATCGGGCCGTAGAGATGTACTTTGGCGTGGAGCAGTTCACGCATGTGGGAGCCCGCATCGGGGCCTACCCGCGGCGTGAGAC
>DAIRUQ010000083.1:5835-12778 GCA_036803245.1 Chloroflexota bacterium
GGGTTCGAGAGCCTGGCCTATCTGTCGGTGGATGACCCCGACCTCGTGGAAGAGATGGTGGCGCATCTCGCCCAGATGCTGCTAACGCTCCTGCCGCGCACGCTGGAGCGCTGCCAGATTGACCTCGCGGCCGGTTGGGAGGACATTGCCTTTAACAGTGGCCCACTTCTCAGCCCGCGCTTTTTCCGTGATCGGATCATGCCTCACATGCGCCCCGTCATGCGCATGCTCCGACAGCACGGCATCGACGTGATCTATACCGACTGCGATGGCAACATCAACGCGCTGGTCCCCCTCTGGCTGGACGTGGGCCTCAACTGCATGTTCCCGCTGGAGGTCAACGCGGGCAATGACCCCGTCGCTCTCCGCCAACGCTATGGACGCGACCTGCTGATCATGGGAGGCTTTAACAAGTTCGCCCTCCACGAGGGGCGCGAGGCGATATTGGCCGAGCTCAAGCGGCTGGAACCAGCCGTGATAGAAGGAGGATTCATCCCTCATGTGGATCATCGCTGCCCAGCGCAGGTGACCTGGGACAGCTATTGCTACTATATGTGGGAAAAGTGCCATCTGCTCGGCTGGCCGGAGGACCGCATACGTCAGGCGCCAGCACTATGTGAGTGGACGCCCTGACCTGTAGCCAAGGAGGCACCGATCTGGTCGGTGCCTCCTCTCCGTCTCTCTATCTCCTCGGCTGCCTAGCTCATGATCCCCTGCGTGAGATCCTTGAATGCGGGCCATCCCTGTTCGGGGTAGAAGCGATGCCCACCCTCGCCGATCACCAAGCGGCAGCGGTCGCCTACCCCGCAGCGATCGTAGATCGCTTGGATGGTCGCGAACGTCTCGCGCACCCCCTCCAGCGGAAAGATCGGATCGTCTCGGCCAGCCACCACCACCAGCGGTCGCGGCGCGATCAGGACGGCCAAGTCGCCCATTTCAAAGTGGTTCAGTATACCGGGCACATAGTTGCAGGCGCAATGATCGATGGATGCCAGTGAATGGCGGAACGTGCACACATAGCAGGAAGGCATCGCCGCGCAGAGCCGTTCTTCCATGCACGCGGCGAAAAAGGTGGTGGTCCCTCCGCCCGAGTTGCCCATGCAGGCCACCCGTGAGCTATCAACCTCCGGGAACGTAGCCAACGCGTCGATGGCCCGCGAGACGTCCCAGACCCGCTCTCCCACCATGGTGCGCCCCAGCACGAGTGCAACCATGCTGGCGTGATGGCAACCGCGCCCCAGCGATACCACCTCGTCGGGACGCTGATCGCGGCGCTCGCCAAAGCTGCGCTGCTCCATCACCAGGGCCGCATAGCCCTGGAGCACCGCCTGCACGCCAAAGTCTCGGCCTCCAGCGATGCTCTCCTCGTCGCCAGGGAACTTTGGCCGCCCCAGCGAGATGTGCATGCCAGTAGAGTGCCCTTGCAGACAGATCATGACCGGATGCGGCTCCCGGCCCTCGTCCGGCAGCAAGAGGTGGCAAGGGACCCGCGCCCCCTCTTCGGCCGTAAAGCAGAACCGTCGCTCAAGATAGCCCTCGCGCTGCGCCTCCCACTCTACCTGCACATCCAGGGGGACGCGATCGGGGGAGCTTCCGAGCAGGGTAGCAAGCGTCGTCTTGACTTGACCGCGCCAGACGGCCAGGTCACGGTCAGGGCGATAGCCCAAGGCTCGCGGGGCGCGATCGAGCCAGACCTCGTGGCAGGCTTCTGGGCCCTTGTTCATGTTGCTCCTCTCGTTGCTTGGCTTCCAAGCTGATTCTACCCTGACAGGCGGGAGGCGGCCAGGCTGCCGGTGTTCGTGCAAGCCTGCCCAGCCACGTGAACTTGCCCATGTGCGGACCTCGCCCTAGAATGGGGCCGTTCGTGGCCGTGCCGGATGCTCCCCCAGAGGCCTCTGCGCTACGGCCATCCTAGCCATAGGGGGTCTCCATCCGATGAAGCAACGGCGTGTCTTGCTGCTTGGACTGGACGGGGCAACGTGGCGTATCCTGGATCCCATGATCCAGCAGGGCCACTTGCCACACCTCGCCGCCCTGCGTGAGGGGGGAGCCCATGGCGAGCTCCGCTCGACCATCCCGCCCGTCACCGCCGCTGCCTGGACCAGCTTTCAGACCGGGCTACTGCCCGGCAACCATGGCGTGCTCGATTTCCGTCAGCACGACGCGACCACCTATGAGACCTATGCCGTTTCGTCGCGCGATGTGCCGTCACCCACGCTCTGGGAGCTGGCCAGCGCCGCGGGCAAGCGCGTAGCACTGCTCAACGTCCCCCTCACCTATCCGCCCCGCGCCATCAACGGTGCCATGGTGACGGGCATGCTGACGCCAGACCTGAAGGCCGAGATGACCTATCCCTCCGCCTTGCGGGACACGCTCCTCCAGCGCGTCCCCGACTATCGCATTCTGGTCTCGCAGTCAGTGTTCAACCTGCAGGGATGGTCGCGCTTTGTGGAGATGTCCGAGCAGACGGTCCGTGCCCGCGCTCGGGCATTTCGCTTCTTGGTGGAGGAGGAGGTCCCGGACTGGGATCTGGCCATGCTGCACTTTCAGGAGACCGATACCCTTCAGCATGCCGCTTACCCCTGGCTAGACCCTTCTCACCCAGAGTTCTCGCCTCAGCACTTTGAGAAGGCGTTGTCCGTCTACCAAGCCATCGATCAAGAGATCGGCGCCCTGCTAGAGCAGTACGATGATCCCGATACGCTGGTCATAGCCTTGTCCGACCATGGCCACGGTGCCGTGTCGCGCACGGCCAACGTGAACGCGGCACTAGCCGAAGCCGGTTTGCTAGAGCTGGCCCGTTCGGGCCAGAAAGGCTCGCTGACCGCGCTCGCTCGCGCCGCCATGACGGCGCTTTTGCGACTGGATCGCTGGAATCTCAACCGACGCCTGCTCCCTCGCGGCAGACGGCGTCGCCTGGTCGAGCAGGTACAGAACTCGGTCGGCATCGCGTGGGATCGCACCAAGGCCTATATGATCCACGGCTGGGTGTATGCCTATGTCAACGTGAACCTGCAAGGACGCGAACCGAACGGCGTGGTGCCGCCGGCCGAGTACGAGACCGTCCGCCAGCAAGCGGCGGATGCCTTGCGAGCTCTGAGGGATCCCGAGACCGGCAAGCCGGTCGTCTCCGAGGTGCTCTTCCGCGAACAGGCTTTCCCAGGCATCGCTTCTGAAGAGGCGCCCGATCTGGTGGCGGCGCCCAACCCTGGTTACGAGTTCACCGCATCTCTGTTGCAGAGCAGCAAGGCGCGGGTACGGCGGAACCTCTGGCGGCGCGACCACACCGGCACCCATTCCATGGATGGCATCCTCTTGGCGCATGGCGCAGCGGTGCGCCAGGCGCAGGTCACGGACGCCGCGTTGGTCGACCTCTTTCCGACCGTGCTGGCGTGGCTGGGCTTGCCCATTCCGGCGTACAGCCAGGGTCAGGTTCTCCAGACGCTGTTCGAGCAGCCGCTGGAGGTCGCCATCGATGATGCCGCCACGCTGGAGCAGTTCTCTCGCAATCGCGCCTACTCTCCTGAGGACGAGGCCATCATCGACGAACGACTGAGCTCGCTGGGCTATATGTAGACGCGTAGCCGGCGATCACGGGACAGGAAACAGATGTCAACTCTTACCCGGCCCGCTCGCCACGCCAGCGCCTGGAGACGGGCGCTCGAGCCCCGTGCGCCGATCCGCACGTTGGGCCTTTGGCTGCTTCTCTGGCCGCTTTGGTGGATCCTCGGCATCGAGCAGTTCGTGCCTACGCTTGTGGCCGTCATCCTCTTGGCACAGTTGGTCCTTTCTAGGCAGGTCGCGCCCTCTGGGCGGCGAACGGTGCTTGTAGCCTTTGCTCTCTTTATGGTCGCACAGCTGCTTTCGGCCCTAGGAATCGGTAATCTCCGTCGTCTGCTCACCTTTGCCAGAGCGTTTGCCACGTGGGCCGGCGCTGCGGCAGTCCTCACCATCGCCACGACGGTGCCTCGAGACTCTGAAGACGTGCATCGCCTGATCTGGATCCTGGCTGGGCTGGTAGCCGTCGCCAGCACCGTAGCCGTCGCCGCTCTGCTTGGCTTCCGGCCAGAGGGCTGGGTCTCGCCCTTTGCCCGCCTCTTGCCCGAGACGCTCGAACGAGGCGGCTTTCTCGAGCAGATCGCGGAACGTTCCTTGGGGGGAGTGGGCTATTTCCGCCCACTGGGGCGCTACTATCGGGTCAGTAGCCTGTTCCTCTGGCCACTGGGCAACGCCACCGCGATGGCGGCCTCCCTCCCCCTGGTGGCCACGCTCACTCGGCGGGGCAAGGCCTGGCATCGGGCGGCAGCCGGGCTGATCGTGCTACTGGGCCTCGTGAACCTGACGTTCACCACCGGTCGGGCGGCCATTGCAGGGCTCCTGGCTGGCGGCATAGTGGCCTGGGCGGCCTATTCCCGTTTCCGGCGCATCTTCTGGCGGCTAGCCCTGGTTGTGCTCGCCATAGTGGTCGTGCTGGTGTTGGTGGACGTGGCCACGCCGGGTGGGTCGTTCCTCATCGAGGGTGGATCGACGATCTTGACCGAGGTCGTGTTTGCTCGCGATCGCTACGAGGACGCGGGATCGGCAGTGGTCAGAAGCGAGACCTGGGAAGTGACAATCCGCGACTGGACGAAACGTCCCATCCTGGGATGGGGAACTGCCCGAGACATGCCCGGCCTTGCCCTTCCTGCCGGCACGCATAGCACGTATCTGGGGATTCTGTACAAGCATGGCCTCGTGGGGCTACTCGCGTACTTGGCATTGCTGCTTGCGCTATGGCGCGGAACCCGCCCCCAGGGAGCCGCCGCAGCCAAGGCGGCCCCCTGGGCGCAGGACCTGCTCATCGCCGGTCGGTGGTCCATGATCGCGGTGCTCATAGATGGCCTCACGTCGACGCCGGCATCGGATACCATGGCCCTGCTCATCATCTGGATCGGATTCGGCACCGTGCTGGCCTGCCGCGCCCTCGCCGCGCCACCAGCCCTTGCCGACGACACGCTGAACGAGAGCGCCTGGATTCTCGGCGTTCGGGTTGCCTCGCTATCGCCAGAGCAGCTGACCCGACGCGTGGTGCAGCTGGCCCAGCGGCGCGCCCACGCCATGGTGCTCAACGTTAACGCCCACTGCCTGAACCTGGCCTACGAGCAACCATGGCTGCGCGAGACCCTCAACAGCGCCAAGCTGGTGTTCTGCGACGGGGCCGGCGTCGTCCTGGGAGCGCGCCTGCTGGGCCAGCGGATCAAGCGACGCATCACCTACGCCGAGTGGATGTGGAGCCTGGCGGCGGCCGCTAGCGAGGCGGGTCTCTCCATGGCCTTTGTGGGGGCGCGTCCGGGAATCGCCGCCCTGGCCGCCGATCGCCTCCGGGAACGCCATCCCGGCCTTGACGTCAAGGCTCTGCACGACGGCTACTTTTGCAGAGATGCCGCCGACCCCGAGAACCTGGCGGTCATCGCATCCATCAACGCCATAAAGCCGGATATCCTGCTGGTCGGCTTTGGCATGCCCCTCCAGGAACGCTGGTTGGCTGAGAACTGGCACCGGATGGAGGCTGGCGTGGCGCTGACCGGCGGGGGAGTCTTTGACTATGTGTCCGGCACGCGAAAGCGGGCGCCGGCATGGATGACCAAACACTCGCTAGAGTGGCTGGGACGGCTGCTGATTGAGCCCAAGCGGCTCTGGCGCAGATACCTGATCGGCAACCCCCGCTTTGTCTGGCGCATCCTCAAGCAGGGGGTGGGCATCGACCGGTGGCCCCTCCCTCCGTCATCCTAGGAGTTTCTGCGTGTCTGCGACGCCACCGCCCGCCTCCCAGCCGATCACGGTGTTCTTTGTCGCCAACGTCGAGTGGCACTTTACCTGGCAAAGCTGCCAGACAATCGCCCGCGGCCTGGCCGAACGAGGATTCGTCGTCCACTATCTCAATCCCCTGCCCAAGCGTCTCCCCGGCATTCGTGAGGTCGGACGCATGGCAGCTCGGCTCACCGGACGACCCCAGTTGGCCGGGCAGACGCGCAACCCACTGCCCTCAGGTGTCACCCTCTGGAACCCGCTCTGCATGCCGGCAACTGGCCCGGTGACACGCAGGATCGCCCACCTGATGCTGCTCCCCCTGATCCGCCGCCTTCAGCGTATCCGGCAGAAAGCCGGCCGCTGCGTGGTGATCACCGCGCTTCCCTTTTGCCTGCCCCATCAGGTAGCGCTGTCGCTGCGCCCCGATCTGTTGCTCTACCTGTGCCGGACCCACTGGGCGGCCGACCCGCGCGCACCCAAACGCGAGTTGTGCGAGGAGCGCGTCTTATCCGATGCTGATCTCGTGCTCCCCGACTCGGATCTCTTGTACGAGCGCTGTCGTGATCATCCCGGCGTAAGACGGCTGCCCGCGATGGTCGATCTCGACCGCTTTCACGAGGTGCCCTCCTCGGCACCTGGGGGGCGGGGCCCGGGAGGACGCCTCCGTTGCACCTACTATGGCGGCATCTCGTGGCGTCTCGATCTGCCTCTCCTGGGTGAGATCAGCCGCCGCCACCAGCTGCGCCTCATCGGGCCCATCCGCACCGACCTAGACATGCTGGCTCCCGAGACCGAGATCGTCGGCACCGTGCGTCACGAGGCTCTTCAACAGTATCTGGAGGAGACCGACGTTCTTTTGCTGCCCTATGCGCGGCATGAATTCGTGCTGGGGATCATGCCCGCCAAGCTGTTCGAGTACCTCGCAACCGGGCTCCCCATCGTCGCCACCGATGCCTTGCCCACGCTTCAGGAATATGCCTCTCTCATCCATATCGCGAGCGACACAAACGAGTTTCTCGAGGCGATCGAGGAGGCCCCTCATGAGGATCCTGGCCTGAGGGGCGCTCGGCTGGCGCTGGCGCAAGATTACAGCGTAGCAACGTGGATGGACCGCATCGCGTACTGGATCAAAGAGGGGTTGGCCGCAAAGCCG
>DAIRUQ010000084.1:0-12674 GCA_036803245.1 Chloroflexota bacterium
TGACCGTGCTCGAGCAGCTCATGGCTGAGAGCAACCTGAAGCGCGACCAGGCCCTCCATCACCTGGCTCGTTTCCTCTTTACGCGAGACGCCGTGGACAAGCGCGTCGGGACGCTCTCAGGGGGCGAACGCTCACGATTGGGTCTGGCCATCCTGACCCTGCGAGGCGCTAACTGGCTGATCCTGGACGAGCCGACCACCCACCTTGACGTTACCTCGCGCCAGGTGCTCGAGCAAGTTCTGTCTAGCTATAACGGCACGCTGTTGTTCGTCTCGCACGACCGCTACTTGGTCGATGCCGTCGCCTCCCACGTTTGGATGGTGCGCGATGGCTGCATGGAGCAGTTCGAGGGCAGCTACTCGGCCTATGTAGAGGCGCGCGCCCTGGCCGCCGCCGAGAGCAGCCAGGCCGACGCGCCGCCCACCCCAGCCTCGCCCAAGAGCGCACCGCGTCCCCGCCGCACCGAACAGCGTCAGGCTCGTATCACCCAGGAGATCGAGGAACAGATCCATATCCTGGAACAGCAGCTGGATACGCTGCAACAGGAGATCGCCCGCGCTAGCCAAGCCCAAGAGGTGTCACGTTTGCGCGAGCTGAGCGGGACCTTTGCCGAGGTAGAGACCGAGCTGGCCGAACGCCTGGCCGAATGGGAGCGGCTCGCCAGCGCCCTCCAGGAAAGCCAGTAGCATGGTCATCATTGGCCTCACGGGGAATATCGCCACAGGCAAGAGCACCGTCGCCCGCATGCTGGCGGACCTCGGTGCTGACGTCATCGATGCGGATATCGTGGCTCACGAGGTACAGGCGCCCGGCAGCGCTGTGCATCGGGCCATCATAGACCGCTTTGGCGAGTCGATCTTGGCCAGCGATGGCGCCATCGACCGCAAGGCGCTGGGCGCCATAGTCTTTGCCGACGCACAAGCGCTGGCCGATCTGGAGACCCTCGTCCACCCCGCCGTCGAGGCCGAGATTCGGCGTCGCTTGGAGCGTGCCGATGCGCCAGCCGTGGTGATCGAGGCCATCAAGCTGCTCGAAGCAAAGCTCGATCGCTACTGTGACACCATTTGGGTGACCACCTGCCCGCGCGAGACCCAACTGCAACGCCTGATAGAGTCGCGGGGCCTCGATCGCGCTCAGGCGGCACAGCGCATTGACGCCCAGCCCGACCCCAGCCTCAAGGTCGCGCAGGCGGACGTCGTCATCGACAATGCGGGTTCGCTCGCTGCCACCCAGGCCCAGGTGCAGCGTGCCTGGCACGCCATCACACCCTCCGCGCGTCGCAGGCCCTGGCAAAAGCTGTACCTACTCCAATGGTTGGTGCTGACTCTAGCGATGGTCGCCTTGCTGCCGCTTGGTAGCCGTCTGATCGGCTGGTCCGATTGGCGCCAATGGCTACCGTTGGTGCCCGTTTGTGCCGCGATGGCGGCCGCGTCGGTGTGGCTGATCCATGGCAGCTAGCGGGCTCGGCCTCAGGCAGCATCAAGCGACGGTCGAGGCGGTGAGCGACGCGCTGCCAGGTAGCCGCCTCCTCGTGCTGCAAACGCCGTCGCTTTCGCAAGCGGCCCCAGGGCAGTTTGTGATGGTCCGCTGTGGCAGCGGCCTGGATCCATACTTGCGCCAGGCCGTGCCCATTCATCGCCTCCTGGCGGACAGCATCGGGCTCTTGGTGCGCCCTGATAACCCCGACCTGCGCTGGCTCATGCAACGGCGACCAGGCGATCACGTCGACCTGGTGGGCCCTTGCGGGAACGGCTTTGCCCTACCCCATCGCACGGATGCCTTGGCGGTGATCGTCCAGGGCGGGGGCTGGACGGCCGCGGCCGCTCTGCTAGACCGAGCCAACTGCAGCGTACAGCTCCTGGTGTCGGCGGCGACCGAGCGTCAGCTACCTCCCCGAGAGCTGATCGCGGCTGATGTCGAGTACCTGGGCTTTGCCGGCGCCGAACAGGACCCCCGTTGGGAGGGGGCCGTCGCCGAGGCGCTGTCGTGGGCCAACCGGGTGGCGTTGGCTGGGCCGGCTATGGGCGGCGAGCTTCCGGCCCTCTACCCTACCGCTATCTCGCACTTTCGCGAGAGCCCCGCGGGCCTGCGCCGGGGACGAGCGGAGGCCTGGCTGTGGGGAGATATCCGCTGTGGCCTCGGTTGTTGCGACACCTGCCTGGTGGAGACGAGCCGAGGACGGAGACGCATCTGCACCGACGGGCCCGTCTTTGACCTGGCCGACTTGGCTTACGCCTGAGGAGCTGGTACTGGTGAGATCGCTTTTACTGTCTACACTGCTGCTTGCGCTCGCCTTGGTGGTCGTATCGTGTGCTCCCGTCGCCGGGGGAGCGATCGACACGCCCGATGTGCCGACGGCTGCACCCACGGTGACGGCGACCATGACAGCCACCGCCACGCACACACCGGTGCCGCCTACGCCGACCCCGCCACCCCCCACACCCACCGCCACCTTGGTTCCCACGCTGACGCCCAGTCCCACGCCACTACCGCCGCTGGTGGCCATCGACGCGGGACACGGGGGACGCGACCTGGGCGCCGTACGCGTGCACAGCGATGGGTCGTTGGCCTTTACCGAGAGTGACGTCAACCTAGCCATCGCCTTGCGCGTTGGGGACGCCTTGACAGGACTCGGGTACCGGGTGCTGCTCACCAGGGATGGCGACTATGGCCTCAATCCGGAAGAGCTGGACGTGAACGGCGACGGCAACATCGATAGTCTGGATGATCTCCAGACGCGGATCGACATGGTGAATGAGGCCGGGGCTGATATCCTGGTCTCGATCCACCAGAACTCGTTCGTGTGGCCCAATGGGCGTCGCGCCCCGGACGTGGGCGGAACCGTCACCTTTTACAACGCCTACCGAGATTATAGCGATGAGAACCAGCGGCTCGCGCAGTTGATTCAGCAAGAGCTGGTGACGGCCATCACAGACCTGGGGCACGACCTACAAGACCGAGGTGTCCAGGTCGACCATCAGCTCGATTCGGATCCCGAGGGAGGTCGCTTTCTCATCCTGCTGGGACCCCAGACTCATCGGATCGCGCGCCCGTCCGAGATGCCCGGCGTGCTGAGTGAGACGCTCTTTTTGACGCACGATCGTGAGAGCGAGCTGCTGCAGGACCCAGACGCTCTTGACGCCATAGCAGAAGCCTATGCGCGAGCGATCCACCAGTTCTTTGAGGACGACGAGACGCCATGACCCTGCCAGGCGATTCTGCGCTCCCATGGGGCGCCGAGCCCTTGGCGCAAGAGATCGGGGCGCGCCGCAAGGAGCCGCTGCATCTGCGCAGCCCCCTGCTGGCTGCGGCGAGAGCGGCCGGCTCTGGCGCTCTCTTGCGGGCCCTGTGCCTCAGCGAGCGGCTGGGAGCCATCGTGCTGCCGCCTCTTGGGCATGGCGCCGTCAAAGAGTCCAGCCTGGTCACCCTCGAACCGATCACCGCGGGCTACCTGATCAGCCACTCTGCTACGATCGGGCGGCGTCGACTGGCATGGTTGGTGCGCCGTTGTCGCTCCTACAGCGACGTGCCGCTGATCGCGTCCATAGCGCCCCAGGACGCCGGCGCCAGCGAGCATCTATGTCAGATGGCTCTGGACACCGGGCTCACCAGCATCGAGCTGCACCTTGCGCCTGACACAACGGCCGACGACGCGGTAGCCATGGTCGCGCGAGTCGCCAGCGCGCCACTTCAGGCCTGCCTGGTGCGCATTCCGCTAACGAACAGCGCTCTGTTGGCCGAAGCGGCGGCGTCTGCCGGAGCCGACGCTCTGGTCATCTCGGCGCCGGCGCTGGGTCGTGTGCGATCGGCGGGTGGAACGATGGTAGAGGGCGAGATCCATAGCCCCGCCCTGCTGCCGCTCTATGCCCAAGCCGTCCAGGCGGCTGTGCCGTTGGGGATACCTGTAGTTGCGCGGGGCGGCATCGCCACATGGCAAGACGTCCTCACCATGTTGGCGAGCGGTGCCACAGCCGTCGAGCTAGACAGCATCCTGTGGGTCGAGCCGGCCTCGCTGGATGCAGTCTACGATCACCTGCGCAGCGCCGTCGACGAGGCGGGCGTCAGCCACTGGGCAGCGTACCTCCAGGGGCTCAGGTCTTGAGGCGCCCACTGCGCGAGACGTCGGTGTCGAGGACGAGGGTAACGGGGCCGTCGTTGTGGATCACCACGTTCATCGTGGCGCCGAACCTGCCTGTCTCGACGGGGGAGACGCCTTCCTCGGCCAGCAGCTGGCAAAAGCGCTCCACGAGAGGCTCGGCGATGGCAGGGGCTGCGGCCTCCGAGTAGCTGGGGCGGCGCCCGCGCTGAGCGTTGCCGTACAGGGTGAACTGCGAGATCACCAGGGCGCCACCACCTGCTTCCAGCAGCGACACGTTCATGCGCCCCTCATCATCGGCCATGATCCGCAGGTTGGCGATCTTTTGCGCCAGCCAGCGGGCCTCACGCTCGGTGTCGTCCTGCCCGACCCCCAGTAGGATAACCAAGCCACGATCGATGGATCCGACGCAGACGCCATCCACGCCGACCGAACCGTGCGTCACCCGCTGTACCACCGCTCGCATGGACCCCCCTGCTGTTGCTTGGTTGTCGGCCGGGCCGCCCTCTGCTATAGTCCTGTCCAGATGGAGGAGACGGTGATCAAGCTGATCATGACCTGGAACATCCGAGAGGGCAAGGAACGCGAGTATCTCCAGTTCCTGGAGAACGAGTTTCAGAAGAGCCTGCTGGAGATGGGCATACAGCCGACGGACGCCTGGTACGCTGTGTGGGGCCAGGGCCCTCAAGTCCTGGCTGGTGGCGTTACCGAGGACATCGAGTCCATGGAGGACGCACTACGCACCGAGACTTGGGCCGAGTTCCGCCACAAGCTAGGCAACCTCGTCACGGACCTCGACTACAAGGTGGTCGAGTCCACCGGTGGCTTCCAGCTCTAGCCCCTCGAACAGCAAACGGGCACACCCCCGGGCAGGGGTGCTATTCGGTCTTGGCGTCGGCCTTGGTGTCGCTCTTGGCGGCGCTGGTCTTGCTCTCGCTCGCGGTAGAGCTCTCGGGCTCGGCGGCCTTGGAGGCGCTCTTTTCCTTGTCCTGCCCGTTCTTGGGCAGCAGGGCCGAGCGGTCACCGCGGTTGTCGGTGATATAGAAGCCCTTGCCTTTGAAGACGATACCGACCGGGTGAATCACCCGATGGACGGCGCCTTGGCACTCGGGGCAGACCCGCACCGGCTCCTCAGAAAAGTGCTGAAAGCGCTCGAAAACGATACCGCATTCCTTGCATCGGTACTCGTACGTTGGCATCTCTATCCCCCAAACAACGATCTTGCGCTCGCGTGGCATGGCGCAAGCTGAGATAGCAGTTAGCGTTAACGTTAGCCGTGCCACCAAGGGGCGATTATACGTCCCGCGCGCCGGCGACGCAAATGCTGCGGGGCCGCTCGGCCATCGGTGACTCGTGCAGATACGGAGGCAACGCCGTGACGAATCGACGGCTGGCGGTCCTCGCCCAGATCCTGGGCCTCCTTGCGCTGGGCGCAGCGATGTGGCTGCTGTGGCGCATCCCCAACCGACTGCCGCCAGTAGCGATCGCTACGGCCTCGCCCACGCAGGCCGTCGAGACCGCCCTGTCCACGCGCCCTCCTACCGCCACGACGCTGCCGACGAGCACCCGCCCGCCGACC
Source organism: Chloroflexota bacterium (assembly GCA_036803245.1). GTDB lineage: Bacteria > Chloroflexota > Anaerolineae > UBA1429 > UBA1429 > DAIRUQ01. The sequence goes on from DAIRUQ010000084.1 coordinate 5,676, forward strand.
GTGTCGCCTAGCCCCACCGCTAGCCTTGTGCCGACCAGCACGCCCACCGCTACGCTGACGCCCTCGCCCACGCTGACCGCCACACCGCTCCATGGGCCGGCGACCGGCGATCCGTCGCGGCTGCAGGCACCGGCGGCCGGTCTCGATCTACCTCTCAGCCCGGTCGAACCGGACGAGTCGCACCGCCTCCCGCCCGAAACGCTTGTCGAAGCCATCTACCATCTAGGCTCTTCCCGGCCGGGCCACCCTGGCAACGTGATCATCTCGGGGCCGGCTGACGTCACCAACCCCTTGCTACAACCGCTACAACAGCTGACTCCCGGCGATCGTCTGTACGTCTGGGTGGGTGTCGTGCCCTACCGGTACGTGATCAGCGCTGTCTGGCGCGATAGCGAGCTCGATGGCGAGGCTGAGACGCCGGATCAATCGGCCTGGTTCGCCCAGACCGACGATCAGTGGCTAACGGTAATCGCTGGATGGCCCTGCGAGGCGACAACCGGATGCACCGTGCTGCGTGCGGTGCCGGCAGCGTGGGAGGGGGACGCAAACTAGGGGCCGAATGCACCAGCCAGCTTGATCCATTCATCGATCGAGAGCGACTGGGGACGACGTCGCTGGTCGATGTCGCAATCGTGCAGCGTGGCCTGAACCAGGTCGCTGCTCATACCGAGGTTGGCCGCTAGACTGTTATGGATCTGCTTGCGTCGCTGGCCAAAGGCAGCTCTCGCTATCCGAAACACCGTCTCACGGACCAGCTCGCTCACCACCGGCTCCTCGTAGAGGTCGACGCGCAAGACGGCGGAATCGACCTTGGGACGCGGATGGAAGGCGCTGGCCGGCACCTTGCGGACGATTCGCGCCTCTCCGTAGATCTGTACACTGAGCGCCAACAAGCTCATCTCTCCCGGCTGGGCCACGATCCGCTCCGCTACCTCCCGCTGGACCATGAGCACCATTCGCGATGGCGGCACCCGTGCCTCCAGAAGCCGTCGGATCGCTTGCGACGTGATATAGTACGGCAGGTTGGCCACCACTAGGTAGCCTAGCTGAGCCTCCTCGCGTCCTGTGGCTGTAGCCAGCTCGCTCACATAGTCGATCTCTAGGATGTCGCCCTGCAACAGCTGCAGGTTGGGCAGATCGCTGAGCTCCTGGTTCAGCACCTCCACCATGCGGCTGTCCAGCTCGACGGCCACCACCAAACCGGCCGACTCGGCCAGTTGCCGCGTCAGCAATCCGAGGCCGGGCCCGATCTCGAGCACCGTCTGGTCCGATGTCAGCTCGGCCGCCGCCACGATGGCGTGCATCACCGCCTGATCAGCCAGAAAGCTCTGACCTAGACCCTTGGAAGGCGCAATGTGATACTGTGCCAGCATTCGTCGGATGGATGCCATCGCCTAGCCCGTCTCACTGGGTTGGTTGGGGACGATCCAGAGGATCTGACTCCGGGAGGGCACCGGGCCCAGCAGGTATACGTCGACCCACCGGCGCCAGAGCACGAGGTTATGGTCATCATAGCAGAGGTCAACCCGCCGCCATTTGATGGCGCTGCCGGTATCCGCGGCCAGGCCCTGCCCATAGCCGGGCACATAGAGGTTCTGACCCAGCGGGATGACGCGGGGATCTACCGCAATGATGCCGTACCTGGCACGCAACCCCACTCTGGTGATGCCATAGTAAGGATGATCCATGGCCTTGCCCGCCGTGGGAGCGTTATAGGAAGTGGCCAACATTCGCAGCTTTCGCCAATAGGTGATGAGACCGCTCGAGGTAGACTCGGTACGGTTCACAACCATGGTCCCATAGCGAATGATGCGATCTTGGGGCTCCAGCGCAATCCACTCTTCCTCTTCGGTCCGGTACTGCTCGGTCCCATTCTCAAAGAGCACCCGCACCCGCCGTCGCAGCGCCCCCTCGCGCCCCCAGTCGTCCACTCGCGACTGATCTATCTCTAGCTCGGGATCGGCAACCTGCTGAACCTCGTAGGCGATGGGAATCTCTTCCACATAGTACTCTTCAGAGATGCGCACCACCTCCACCCGCATCTCCGGCTTGAGGTCCGTCTCGACGGAAGGCACCACATAATCCTTGGGGCCCAGCTCGATCCCCGCTTGAGCCAAGAGGTCGTCCACCGTCTGAACGCGCGTCCGCAGTGAGGCCGTCTCGCCATCGGCCTGCAACGTCACCGGCAGTGATCGCTGCAGCTGAATGCTCAGGCCCTCCGAAATCAGCGTCTCTGGCGCGGGTTGCACCAGATCGGCCTCGTAGAGAGTGATCCCTCGCTCACGCAAGGCCTCGCCCACCGTTCGCGCGGCCGTCATAAAGGTGCCGGCCAAGCCGCTCTCGTGTAGCGTGACGCGCACCGGCCGCTGAACCGTCAGGTGCAGCGGCTGTCGCAACTCTGTCACCAACGCGCTGGGGCTGGTGGCCGGGTTGTTCCGTCCTGCCGGCAGCGCCTCTGCCGGATCGAGCGCGCCGTCGTCGGCATACACCCGATCCAACGGCCCAACCAGCACCCCGAGCTCATCGAGGGCGCCGGCTACATCCAAGGATTCGACGAGGCCGGTGCTGGTGTGGCCATCATGGATCACCGTCAGCTCTCGCGCCAGCCGAACGCGGATCGGCTCGCCCTGCAGGAACGCCTCGGCCGCGGGCACCCGGATCTGATCCTCGCTGGCCAGAGGCAACCCGAGCTCGTCCAAGACCTCCTCGGGAGAGCGCAGCCGCGTCTGGTGCGACACCCGCATACCGTTGACCTCTATCCAGACGGTCTCACGGCCGTTCTGTAGCATGCGGATGAGCAGCGCGGCAGCCATGGCGATCACCAACAGAGGCAGCCATTGGCGCAGCGCTACCGCCGGACGTGTCAGGTCCGGCGCGAGGGTACGTCTCCGCGAGACGTCCAACTGACCCAAAAAGCCTTTACCTCCGCCCTACGGCTCGGGCAGCCGACTCGCCGGCCACCCACCCCGTCGAGAACGCCATCAGCAGGTTGAACCCGCCCGTACCGCCGGCCACATCCAGCAGTTCGCCGCACAGATACAGACCTTCGGTACGTCGCGATGCCATGGTCCGGGGATTCACCTCCGAGGTGCTCACGCCGCCCACTGTCACCATGGCCGACCGCAACGGCCCCGTGCCGGTGATGCAGAGGGGCCAAGCACGCAAGCGCCGTACCAGTGCGTCGAGCTCTGGCGTGCCAAGCTGCGCCACCTGCGTGTTAGGATCGACATCGCAACCCTCCAGGAGCGCCATCGCCAGCCGGCGCGGCATCAATCCCCCTATCACGTTGCGGACAGAGCGTGCTCCCTGCCTGCCGCGCTGCTCGGCCACATGGGTCTCCACATCGGTTGCCAGGCTCGGCCGGATGTCCATTTCGGCAACGATCTCGCCCTCTCCCAGGTCGCGGGCGATGCGGACGCTCAGATCCAGAGCCGCCGGCCCCGAGACGCCCCGATGGGTGAAAAGCAAAGGCCCGCTGGTCTCTGCCACACTGCCATCTCGACGAGTGGCCCTGAGGATGACCCAGGGCAAGCTCACACCCGCTAGGCCCGCCACTCTGGCGTCGCTCACCTCTAGCGAGACTAACCCCGGGCGCGGCTCCGACACAGTGTGCCCCATAAGTTGTGCCATGTGCAAGCCGTCGCCGCGAGACCCCGTCTGCGGGTAGGTGACCCCGCCCGTCGCTAGGATGACCGCATCGCCCTCAAGCGCCCGCCCGTCCGCCGCTCGCACCCCCCGAACCCGCTCTCTCTCAACCAGCACCTGCGAGCAGCGCCAACCGGTCAGCAACTCTACGCCTTGGCTCTTTGCGTAGGCAACCAGCGCCTCCACCAGATCGAGGGCTCTCTCACTAACGGGATAGACATGCTGCTGGCCGTCTACCTTGGTGGGCACACCGATCCGCGCGAGGAACTGGCGCAGTTGGGGCACACCCCACCGCGAGAGGGAGTTGCGCAGGAAAAGTCCAGCGGGAGAGTAGTGGGCGAGGCACGCCTCGACATCCAGGTCAGCGGCGACGTTGCCCCGCCCGCCGCCAGCGAGGCTCAGTTTGGTGCCGAGCTGCTGCGTGGCCTCCACCAGCAGAGTCGCCGCGCCCTGCTCGGCGGCGCGCCCCGCTGCCATCAGCCCGGCGGCACCGGCCCCGACCACGATCACACGTTGAGGCATCGTCTCTTTCCGGGCTGCAGCAAGGCGAGAGTCACCTCTCGCCGCTGCGCCAAGAGTGGTCGTGCACCCTCTGTTGTTGCACTCTATGCGAGGGATCCCAGACCGCCGGCTCAGACCAGGCTCCCCTGCGTCACCCAAAGGGATCTGCTTACCGCTGCTTCCTTCCGGACCTGACGGGGTTCGCAGGCCTTTGCCGCGCAGGACCCAATCCTCGTTACCACGTATCCAGGCGTCACCTACGCAAGCAGGCCCCGCGAGAGGGAGTTCGATCCCGCTTGAGCGGGTTGCGGGTATAGGGCACCGCTAGCTCCCCATCTAGCACGACCACACCTAATCGTAGCCCAGCCCAGCATGCCTGTCAAAGCGGGCTCAGTGCGCGAGCAGATCGCGGGCCTCGTCCAGCAGGGCACAAACCCCGTTGATGGAGGCTACCAGCCGCGCCTGCCAACGCTCCGTCGCCTCAGAGTCGCAACCTTCGATGGCATGGCGAAGTCCGGGCAGCGGCCAAGTGGCATAGCCGTCCAACGGATCTGGCGCCGCGTACTGCGAACGGTACCAGGGCCGGTCCGGCAACCCTTCTTCACACAGGAACTGCCGCTCCAGCGCAGACAGCCGATCGTTGACCGCCGTCAAGACGACTTCTGACAGAGCCCCGCGCTCCAGGTAGCCGTCGCGCGCCTCCTCCCAGGCGGTGACCGCTTCCCTCAGGCGCCGAATCGCTTCACGAGCTGGCAATAGGTCGCCTGCAAAGCCCAGTGCAGCCGAGCGCGCGTCCAGATAGTCGAGGTGTGCTTCCAGGTCCGTTGGCCAGGCTCCGGCGTCCAGGGGAAGGATATCGGCGTTGGCCAGCCGCAGCGCCAGAAGACCATCAACGGCCGCCAAAGCGGGGCCGCTGGCAAAGTCAGGATCGGCAAAGCGCTCGTACCAGGTCATATTGTCATAGGCGCTGTGGTACACGGGAACTGGGCTGCCAAAAGAGGCCTGAGCCACGGGGATGCCGGCTCGCGCCAGAAAGCCAACATGGTCCGAGCCGCCTCCGGGAATCGACCAGTTGGGAGCATCTCCGCCCGAAGCGGCCAGCCAGCGAGCGTAGGCCGAGCCCTCGCCATCCAGCGCCGGCACGCTGTCGGCAGCCGCGGCCATCGGGCCTCGCAGGGGTGGCGAGGCCGACGCACCAAAGGCGGGGCCCGTGGCGGCCATGTCGGCGTTCAGGTACGCCACAGCAGAGCGCTTGATGCCCGCTAGGTGCTCCTCAACCCACTCTACCGAGCCGATCATGCCCAGCTCTTCGGCGTCCCAATGCGCAATCACGATGCTGCGACGAGGCCGTTTGCCAGCGCGCGCCTGGGCTCCCAACGCCTCGGCCAGCATCAAGAGCGCCGCCGTACCACTATTGGGGTCCGCCGTGCCAAAGGTCCACGCGTCATAGTGACAACCCAGCACGATCCAACGATCTGGCTCCGCTTCGCCCGCCAGCGTGCCGATCACGTTGGCGATGCGCCTCATGCGGCAAGTCTGCTCCACCCGCACCCGCACCATGAGGTCCTCTCCGCCGGTCACCCGGTAGGCGTGCGGCAGGCTTCCCTGCCACCCCTTGGGCACCGCCTCGCCGCTCATTCGTTTGAGGATCTCAACCGCCGAGCCGTACGGCAGCGCCGCCACTGGGATAGCCGGCAGCGCCACTTGCTCAGGCGCCAGCCGTACGGGAGGGGTTCCGCGGTCGGCCGATACGGCCGGCCCGTCGGGTGTTAGCGGATCACCAGGATAGGGCAACGTCTGCAGCGAACCCCTCTGCACAGAGCTATCGTTGAGCCAGCGCCCCTCTGGATACGGCAGCCCACTAGCATAGCCGCCGTCAGCAGGATCCGAATAGATGAGCAACGCGGCCGCCCCCGCCTCCTGGGCATAGTGGGCCTTGTAGCCGCGAAAGTTCCCGCCATAGCGCGCGATCACGACCCTGCCGGCGAGATCCACGCCCATCTGATGTAGCTGGCGGAAATCCTCCAGTCGCCCATAGTTGGCATAGACGACCTGGCCGGTGATATCTCCCGATCCGGAATACGCCAACCAAGCCGGCTCCAGATCCGGATGCGCCGAATAGGGATCATCGGACAGGATATCTTCCTGCTGACTGAGCGGGCGACGCACCGGGGTGATCAGCGCCGCGTGCGAGGAAGAAGCGACCGGCAGGTAGACATCATAGGTAGGCATCTCGACCGCCCACCCCGCGTCGCGCATCACCCGCTCCATATACGCCGCCACCCGCTCATTGGCCTCCGAGCCGGCTGGGTGAGGATCGCTGCTGATCGCCTGCAAGTGCTGGCGAAAGCGCTGCGGGGAGAGGTATCCAAGGAGGTCGGCCTCGAGAGATCGTTGGTCTTGCGCCGCTTGGCTAGAGAAACCGATCAGCCGCTGATCGTTGGCAGGTAGCATGCGCGTTCACTCCAGTGCATAGGATGAGACAAGCAACATTGGAGGGTATGATACCCCGCCTCCAGGGAGCCGCAAGAGGGCAAACGTCGAGCAACCAAGGCCACAGCAGCTCGGATGGACCAGCGTCACCAAGGGCATCTCCCCGCTCCCGTACGCGGTGGGAGCGGGTGGTGTACATCCCAGCTGGAATCTGTCGGCGCCGCCCCTAGCAGGCTTGTGAGCCACGCCGAACAATAGCTCTTGGGCGATAGTAGTCTCGGGCAGGCCCAGAGGCGAGACCGCGGGGAACGCGCAAGCACGAAAGGGTTCTTGGCGCAAGGGGTCAGAGGAGAGTTATCTGAAAGAGGCGACGGTCGGACTCGAACCGACGGTGGGGGTTTTGCAGACCCCTGCCTTAAC
>DAIRUQ010000085.1:0-12523 GCA_036803245.1 Chloroflexota bacterium
CTGCAGCGCGAGGGCAAGATACGCGCCGTAGGCATCAGCAACCATGGCGTCAGCCAGATGGCGACTGTGTTGGCAGAGAGCGCTGTCATCGTCTCCAACCAGTTGGCCTACAATCTGCTCTTTCGCGCCATCGAGTTCGAGGTTTTGCCGCTCTGTCGGCAGCACGGCATCAGCGTCCTGCCCTACATGCCGTTGATGCAAGGGCTGCTGGCAGGGCGCTACCACACCCCCGAAGAGACCCCGCCGTTTCGAGCACGCACGCGCCACTTTTCCAGCGAGCGGGAGCAGGTCCGCCACGGCGAGCCTGGTGCCGAGGAGGAGACGTTCGCCGCCATCGCCAAGATCCGCAGCATCGCGGCTGATCTGGGCGTCCCCATGGCCCAGCTTGCTCTCGGCTGGACGGCGGCGCGCGAGGGGGTGACCTCGGTGGTCGCGGGAGCGCGCCAGCCGTGGCAAATCGAGGCCAACGTGGCCGCCCTAGCCACCGCGCTTGACCCGCAGACCATCGCCGCCCTGGATGAGGCCACCGAGCCGCTCAAGCAGCGGCTGGGGCCCAATCCCGACATGTGGCAAGGCGGCCCAAGGCGACGCACGCGATAGGGCGGCCCGAATCGGGCGCGAGGGCTTGGCCAGACTGGTCACCCAGGAGGCGCACCAACATGATCAAGTCAGGGCATCCCAGCACCAACGAAACGCAGGTAGCGGCCGCCATTGCGGAGCAGGTCTCGGCGCTAGAGGTGCTCAACACACCGAACGTCCGCAAGATCCGCCAACGCTACAGCCGCCAGCTAGCCAATGCCGACCCCGAGGTGATGGTGGCACTGGCGCAGCAGCTCATCCACGGCTACGGCCACCGCGCTTTGGCGTATGAACTGCTGGCCCACCATCCTGAGGCATTCCAGAGCCTGAACGCCACCAAGCTGGAGGCCCTTGGGCGCGGCATCAACAGTTGGTCGTCGGTAGACTCGTTTGCGCGCACCCTGGCGGGGCCAGCTTGGCTCCACGGCCTAGTTCGCGACGAGACCATCCACCGCTGGGCGCATTCGCCCGACCGTTGGTGGCGCCGTGCCGCGCTGGCCTCTACGGTGGCGCTGAACACGCGCACCCAGGGAGGGTACGGCGATACCGACCGCACCCTGGCTATCTGCCGTCTCCTGGCCGCCGATGGCGATGATATGGTCTACAAAGCGCTCTCGTGGGCACTACGGGCGCTGGTCGTCCACGACCCCGCGGCCGTGGAGGCCTTTATCGAGGAGCATCGTGGGCAGTTGCATGCGCGGGTGGTCCGCGAGGTGCGCAACAAGCTGGCCACTGGCCTCAAGAACCCGCCAGGAGGCCTGCAGAGCCACCGGCGATAGCGAGGCGCGCCGAGATCACTTGACACGCCCTATCGCGGCGATATACTCGGGCCAGGTCAAGCATGGGCCAGCTCTGAGACAGTTGGCTAGCGCAACATACAGCATGGAGGTACGCGAACATGGCCTTTATCATCACGGACGAGTGCATCGCTTGTGGCGCTTGTGAGGCCGAGTGCCCCAACGAGGCGATCACCGAGGGCGAGGACATCTTTGTGATCGATCCCGCCAAGTGCACCGAGTGCGTCGGCTTTTACGATTCACAGCAGTGCTATGACGTCTGCCCCGTGGAGGCGCCGGTGCCGGATCCTGACAACAAAGAGACGGAAGAGGAGCTCTTGGCCAAGTTCAAGGTGCTGCATCCGGACAAGGACCCAGCCTAGCGACCTCGCTAGACCAGAGGGCGCCCCACGCATGGGGCGCCCTCTTTTGGTCTCGCCTTGAGACCACGGTCGCCCAACGCTATAATCATAGGCGTTCAGTCCTCCATCGCATGGGGTCGCCATGACCAACCGTCGGCACCAAGGCATGACGCTAGGATTGCTGGCAGCGGCCTGTCTACTCGGCGCGCTGCTTGTCTCTGGCTGCACCGCTTCGGTCACCGCCACCCCAGAGCCGACGGCGCCTCCCCCTGCGACCGCCACCCCCTCCCCGTTGAACGCGCTCGACGGCCACACCTACCTGATCGATATGGGCGAACAGCTCTATGGCGTAGAGACGATTCACGCCGAGATGAGCGAGCAGGGCCTGGTGGTGCTGAGCGAGATCGAACGGGACGGCGTGCCCGGGGTGGAGCGCCGCACCGTCGTGCTCTCGGCCGCCTTGAACCCGCTCCAATACACCGTCGAGCGCGTGGGCCAGGGAGGGCGCTCCTACTGGCTGGCGGTGCGCACCGAGCAGGGCGCCTCCTGTCTCGCCAGCATCCTCGGATGGTACGGGCCGGTCCTTCACACAGATCTCGGCCCCTCGCCAGAGGTCATGCTAGAGTCCACCCCATCGGCCCTGCCGTATGTGCTGATGGCGTTGCGGTTTGCCGCGCTAGAGCTGGATCCCCAAGAGGCCGTCCTGCGCCTGCAGGCCATGGACATCCTCAACGATCTCCCCGAGAGCCGTCCCCTGGATCTGGCGGGGGCACCCGAGGCAGAAAGCGCGGTGATCGGCACTGTGGCGCTGCAAGGCTCCTTTGACGAGCAAGAGGCCTTTACCCTCTGGTTCGACCCCAACCAGCGCGTCCTCTACAACGTCGCCATCCCGGACGCCCGCTGGGATCTCTGGGCGGCGCGTGAGCGGCCAGCACTGGGCCAGCCACAAACCGTCACCATCCGTCGCGTGCGCCACGTTCCCGATGAGGCGGTCGCAGCCCCCGCCGCCGCGAGCACCCCCTCCGAGGCCGTCCCCATTCCAGTGGGCGATGGCGAGACCCTGGCGGGCTCGCTGGTGTTTCCTGCCGGGCAAGGGCCGTTCCCGTGCATCGTGGTCACATTGGGAGGCGCTCACAACCGTTGGCAGACGGGGGATGCGTTGGCGGGCCTGGGGTATGCCACGCTGCAGTATGACCCACGCGGCTTTGGCGAGAGCAGCGGACGACCCGCGCCAGGCGAACTGCTCACGCTGGCTCAAGATGCCCAAGCCGTCGGCGCCTGGGCGGCCAGCAACGCTAGCATCGCGTCCGACGGCATCTTTCTGGCGGGCGTGGGCGAGGGCGCGTACGTTGCCGCCTGGGCCTTGGCCGACGACGACACGCCGTATGCCGGCGGCATCGTAGCCCCCTATGGCTCGTCTGCCGGCCTCGTGGAGGTCGCCCGCTGCCAGGCAACCCAGGCACTGGCCAGCTACCATGGCTGGGATCGCGCCGCCACCGACCGCTACCTGGACGCCAGCCTGGGCAACTGGCAGGCCTGGCTCCTCGAGGGCGAGCCCGAGGTCTCAGTCCTTGGCCGACGCGTTTCGCTGCGCGCCGTGCGACAGTGGAGCCAGACGGACATGGGCGCGCTCCTTAGCGCATCAGGGCGCCCGTTGCTCTACCAGCATGTCGCGGGCTCTGCCTGGGTCTGCGACGACTCGCCCCTCGACCTGCCCGCGATGGCAGTCGCCACTACCGATCTGGATCTTTTTGCGTCGCCGTCACCACTGCCCATCGAGATAGCCACGGCTTGGGCGAACTGGGCCGAGGCCGTTAGGAGCACGCCATAATGCCACGCAGCAAACCTGCGCACGACCAACCCGATCGCTTCGCCCAGAGGACCACCGCGCCCCCAACTCGAGCGCTTCAGGGAGCCCTGATCGCCGCCTGCCTGCTCCTGGCCCTGTCGCTCGCGGGCTGTTCCGTCACTGCGTCGTGGCTGGCGCCCGCCGCCACCGCCACGCCCGAGCCCACAGCCACCGCGACGGCCACCGCCACGGCCACACCGACGCTGACGCCCACCGCCACCCCCACCAGCACGCCCACCCCCACCCCATCGCCCACGCCCATCCCACTGCAGGTGAGCATGTCCCTGGAGCCGCTTGCGGTTCGGCAGGGGCACACGTCGCGGCTCCTCGTGCACACCAATCTGCCAGCCAGCGTGGTTGGCAGCCATGTGGATCGAACCTTCAGCTTTGTGTCCAAGGACGGCCTGAGCCATCGAGCCGTATTGGGGATCAGCGCGCTGGCCGAACTCGTCCGACAGCCGGTGGTGGTCACCATCCAGACGCAGGACGGCCGTGAGGTAGCGCTGAATGTCAGCATCGAGGTGCTATCGGGCGAATACGAGGAAGAGTACATCTCGCTATCGCCGCAGACAGCCCAGCTGCTCGATCCCGAGATCGCGCGGCCCGAGCTAGAGGTCGTCGAGGAGATCTTTGCCACCTATTCGCCGCACATCCTGTGGGATGACGCCTTCCAGTGGCCGCTCGATCCCCGGATCACGTCACACTTTGGCACGCGGCGCAGCTATGGCGGCCAGGTGACGGGGTACCATGCCGGGCTGGATCTCGGCGCCCTGGCCGGCACAGAGGTGCGCGCCCCCGCCCCAGGCGTCGTGATCGCCGCCGAGGAGCTGCAGGTGCGCGGCAACGCCGTCTTTGTGGACCACGGCGCGGGCGTCGTTTCGGGCTACTTTCACCTGAGCGAGATGCTGGTCGAGTCTGGCCAAACGCTCGAGACTGGCGATCTATTGGGCCTGGTCGGGAGCACAGGGCTTTCCACAGGGGCACATCTGCATTGGGAGATCCGGGTGCTTGGCATTCCCGTCGATCCGGTGGAATGGCTCGAGATCACCGGCACCTGGTAGCGTTTCGAGATCGAGTTCTGGAGGTTCACCATGGCGCAGACCAGTTCGCAAGCGAGACCCCTAATCATCGCCCACCGTGGCTTCTCGGCTGAGGCGCCGGAGAACACGCTGGCCGCCTTTGACGCCGCCGCTCGCGCTGGCGCCGATGGCGTCGAGCTCGACGTCACCATGTGCGCCTCTGGGGACGTGGTGGTGATCCACGATGACACCATCGATCGCACCACCAACGGCTCTGGCCGCGTCCGCGACATGTCGCTGGAGACGCTCCGCATGTTCGATGCCGGCCGCTGGTTCGATGCCAGCTACGAGGGGCAGTTCATCCCGACGCTGGGCGACGTGCTGGATCTGATCGGCGAGACGATGATGGTCAACATCGAGATCAAGGCTTCCACCAACAAGGACGAGGGCATCGAGGATGGGGTCATCGCCCTGGTGCACCAGCGACGCATGCAGGATCGTGTGCTGATCTCTTCGTTCAGCCCTATCGCGTTGTGGCGGATGCGCCGCCGCGCTCCGGAGCTCGAGCGCGCTCTGCTCACCGCGCCCAAGCTGCCGTTCCTGCTAGGTACCGGTTGGCCCGCAGGCCTGGTCAGGGCCCACGCCCTGCACCCCCACCATTCGCAGGTGGACGCTGATTATGTGGAGCGGGCTCACGCCAAAGGTCGCGCCGTGAACGTCTGGACCGTCGATGAGCCCGCTGAGATGCGCCGCCTTTGCAGGCTGGGCATAGACGGCATCATCACCAATCACCCGGCCCGCCTGCGAGCCGTTCTGGAGCAGCTTGCCGAGGAGGGAGAGACCCCGTGAACGATGCCAAGACGGAGCATCCTCTGGTGCAGCTAGCCCGTCGCGCCATTGCAGCCTTTGTGACGCGCAACGAGAAGATCGAGCCTCCCGACGACGCGACTCCACTCATGCAGACTAGAGCGGGGGCCTTTGTTTCGCTGCACAAGGGTGCAGCCCTGCGTGGCTGCATCGGCACCATCGAGCCGACGCAGCCCACGCTAGCGCACGAGGTGATCGCGAACGCCATCAGCGCCGCCAGCCGTGACCCGCGCTTTGCGCCGCTGACACCGGATGAACTCGGCGAGCTCGACATCTCGGTGGACGTGCTCGAGCCCGCCGAGCCGATCAGCTCGCTGGACGAGCTAGATCCTACGACCTATGGGGTAATCGTGGAGCGCGGCCGGCGTCGGGGCCTGCTACTGCCGGATCTGGAGGGCATCGACACGCCACAACAGCAGGTGAACATCGCCTTGCGCAAGGCCTGGATCACGCCCGACGAGCCCTACCGCATGTACCGGTTCCGGGTGACCCGCTATCACTAGCCGTCACGCGCGCTCCAGGATCTCGACCCGCACGCCCTCCGGGGCCATCTCCTGGAACCGCTTGGCGTCGCGCTCGGAGCCGACCACCTCGCCCCAGTGCATCGGGATGGCCACCTGCGGACGAATCCTGGCCAGCGCCTCGGCGGCCTCCTCGGCGTTCATGGTATAGGTGCCCCCAACCGGCAGGAACGCCACATCACAGCGGATGTCGGCCATCTCGGGGATCAGGTCGGTGTCGCCGGCGTGATAAATCCGCCGCCCCGCCAGCTCTACCACATAGCCCACGTGCCCGGCTGACTTTTGGTGGTTCGGCTTGTTGGTGTTATAGGCCGGTACCACCTCGATGGAGACCCCCGCCACCTCGAGACGCTGCCCCGGCGCCACGGTACGCACATCGCCCTCGAGCTTGGCGGCCGCCACCTTGGGCGCCACGATCACCGTGTTGGGGCCACTCAGCTTGGCAATGTCATCGACCGAGAGATGATCATGGTGCTCATGCGTCACCAGGATCAGATCGGCTGGCACCGCATCCTGAACCTTCCACGGATCGATATAGATGGTGATGGCACCCTCGATGCGAACGCTGGCATGCCCTAGCCACGTAATCCCCCCTAACATGGTCCCCCCTCTGCTATGCCATCGACGCTACGGCCCAATTCTACCGGTACCTCGGCCAGGGGGCAAGGCCGCGTGCCGTCCAGACGAGCCTTGGCCTCCTCTCGGCCACTGGTGTATACTCTCGCCGCAGGAACAGCGCTCACGGCTAGGAGGATGCCAGCTTGCACGCCATCGTCTGCATAAAGTCCGTCCCCGAGACCACCGAGGTGCGCATCAACCCGGAGACCAACACGCTGATGCGTTCCGAGGTCGGCTCGATCATCAACCCCTTTGACATGTACGCCATTGAGGAAGCGCTGCGACTACGCGAGCGCCATGGCGGGCGGGTCACCGTCCTCACCATGGGTCCGCCACAGGCCGAGAAGGAGCTTCGTGACGCCATCGCCATGGGCTGCGATGATGGCGTGTTCCTCTGCTCGCCCGCGTTTGCCGGCTCCGATACGTGGGCGACGGCCTATACGCTCGCTCGCGCCATAGGAGAGATCGGTGACTATGACATGATCCTGTGCGGCAAGCAGGCCAGCGATGGCGATACGGGCCAGGTCGGGCCCGGCATCGCGGGTCAGCTGGGCATTCCCCAAGTCACCTATGTCTCCCAGATCGTTTCGCTAGAGCCCAAAGAGCGGCGGCTGGTCGTTCGACGACTGCTGGAAGAGGGACACGAGCTTGTGGCCACCCGTCTGCCCGCCCTCATCACCGTGCTCAAGGACATCAATACGCCGCGGTTCCCGACGTTTCGTCGCATTCGCCGCGCAGCTAGGCTAGAAATCCCCACCTGGACCCCTGACGATCTGCCCGGCATCGAGCCCGAGCTCCTGGGGCTAGAGGGTTCGCCCACCCGCGTGGTGCGCGTGTTCGCGCCTCCGCGGCCCGATCGCGAGCTCGAATGGTTTGGCGGCGACACCCCCCAGGACGCAGCAGCCGCCCTGGCCGAGCGGCTCTTCGCAGAACGCCTGGTCTAGGAGGCAGCATGGCACGCTTGATCATTGATTCTGCCCTGTGCGTGGGGTGTGGCATCTGCGTGGATGTGTGTCCCTTTGGGGCCCTCACCCTTGAGGATGGCTTGGCCGTCGTCAACGACGCCTGCACCCTCTGCGGCGCCTGTGTAGACGAATGCCCCGAAGGAGCGATCAGCATCGCCGAGGAGGCCGTGTCGCGCGACCGGCCCGAAGGCCATGCTGGCGTCTGGACCTTTGTGGAGCAGCTCGATGGCGCCGCCCAACCGATCTCTTGGGAGATGCTCGGCAAGGGCCGGGAGCTGGCCGATCGCCTCGGCACGACGTTGACGGCTTGCGTGCTCGGACACCAGGCGACGCCCATCGCCCAAGAGGCCATCACCTACGGGGCCGACCGGGTCCTCCTGGCGGATGCGCCCGAGCTGGCCCGCTTTCGCACCGAGCCCTATGCCCGCGTCATGGCCGAGATGGTGCGCCAGGGAAAGCCCGACATCCTGCTCTTTGGCGCCTCGTCGCGCGGCCGCGACCTGGCTGGCGCCCTGGCCACCGCCCTACATACAGGCCTCACCGCCGATTGCACCGCCCTCGAGATCGACACCGAGAGCGGCTGCCTACAGCAAACGCGGCCGGCCTTTGGCGGCAACATCATGGCTACCATCCTAACGCCGCACCACCGCCCCCAGATGGCAACGGTCCGTCACCGCGTATTCGACGCCCCCCCACGCGATGCCTCGCGGACGGGCGACATCGAACGCGTGCCAGTCAAGCTCACCGAGGCCGATATGCCGACGCAGGTGCTGGAGGCAGTGCGCTATGCCAGCAACGTGAACCTCGCGGACGCGAGCATCATCGTGGCCGGGGGACGTGGCCTGGGGGGCCCCGAGGGGTTTGCCCCGCTGCGCGAACTGGCCGACGCCGTCGGTGGGGCTGTGGGGGCCTCACGCGCCGCCGTCGATGCCGGCTGGATCGACTATGCCCACCAGGTTGGGCAGACCGGCCGCACCGTCAAACCCGATCTCTACATCGCCTGCGGCATCTCGGGAGCGATCCAGCATCAAGCTGGAATGAGCACCGCCCGCGTCATCGTGGCCATCAACACCGATCCCGAAGCGCCCATATTCTCCATCGCCACCTATGGCATCGTTGGGGACTACCGGGACGTGGTGCCGGCGCTCACCGAGCGTCTTGTACAGGAGCGGCGCGGACGAGACGCCTGACCATGGCAAGCATAGCCCGCGACGAACTGGAGCAGCTGCGCGACGGCACGTTCCACCGTACGCCCGCCCTTCGGGTACAGGGCGAAGCCGAGGCCCTGGCATTTGTCAACGAGGTCGGCTTTTGCTTTGTCTTTGGCGACAGACGCATAGACATGCCCAGCCTTTGGGCGGCGGTGGCCGGTAGCCGACGCTCGCCCCCCAGCTCGCACCATGACCCCGACATCGGCCGTGTGTGGACGTGGAAGGATACCCTCCCTAGCCAGGGGCTGGTCTTTTATGGGAAGGTGTTCCGCAAAAAGCCCACCATGGTCTCGCTCGAGCTGCTGCCGCCCCTGTATGCACTCAGCCCCAACTATGGCTCGCTGGATGACTATGCCCTACAGTACGAGGACGGCGAGCTGAGCGCCGAGGCCAAGAACGTGTACGAAGCGCTGCTCTCGCATGGGGCCATGGCCACCAGCCGGCTCCGGCAGGAGGCCGGGTTGCCGGGCGGCGGGGACAATGCGCGGCTTTTCGAGCGGGCCCTCACCGAGCTGCAGGCCGAGCTCAAGATCACCAAGGTCGGCATCTCGGACGCCAACCGCTGGGGCTATGCCTATGTCTACGATCTGTTCCTGCGACAGTTCCCCGAGATCCCCGACCTCGCCCGCGAGATCAGCACCGATCGGGCCATGGAGACGCTGCTGTTGCAGCATCTGGCCAACGTGATCGCTGTGCCCGAACGTGACGCACGACTGCTGTTCGGATGGGACGACTGGGAATGGCAACGCTTGATGGAGCGGCTGCAAGACCGAGGCACGATCCGCACGGACCTCGCCATCAAGGGGCTCCGCGGCCCTTGTCTCGCCCTCACAAACGGGCCGCTATCGGCTAACTAGCGAAGCCCTCGATCCTCACGCTCCATCGCCGCCAGAAAAGCCTCCGCCTCGTCGGCCGTCATGCTGTCCGTGACGCTGAACAAAAAGCCCTTGCCGCCCAGATGCCGAACGATCTCCAGCGCGCTATCAGCACCGAGATAGATCTGGCACAACTTGCCGCCGTCGACGATGCGCCCTAGCAGATCCAACCACTCGTGCTGCGGCGGGTTGCCGTCGCCAGGCACCCACTGGATGCCGCGCAGACGCTCGATGCTCAAGAGCAGGTCAAGGTGCGGGATCTGCCCCGGGCCGTCCAAATGGTAAAAACCATGGCTAAGGTGTTGGCAGCAGGCCACAAGATCGGGTATCACGAACCGCTCGAACATGCGGGGCGAGATCATATACGAAAAGTCGCACTGCAGCATATAGCTAGTGCCATCCACCCAGATAGGCGCCCACGGCGAGGTGCCCGGGCAGCCCGGCCGAATCAGCGCATCCAGCGCATCATAGTACTGGATCCACGCCGCGGTAATCTCACTAATGAGCCGTTCCACATGCTCGGGAGCATCATACAGATCCATCAGCAACAGCTGGGTAGTCCGGAACGAGGCTAGAATGTCCAGGTTACCGCCCAAGTCGGTGTGGCTGATCTGCACCTGATCGCCCATGCGTTCCACCAGCGCCCGAGTGACCTCGCTGACACGCTCCCACCACCCATTGGTCCAGTCGACTCGGAGCGAGATCTGGTCGATGGGCAGCTCCTGGGCGGGCTCAAACCAGACCGTCTCGGGAACCGAGTGGACCTGGGCGCCCATGAATCCGGCCGCGATGCCAGGGCCATAGTTCACAAACAGGTGAGGAAAAGCGTCCCCATAGAACCGCCGCGCCGTCATCAAGGTCCACAGCTGGTCAGCTAGCTCTGCCGCTGTGATCCCGGAGTCTGCGTTGGTCAAAAAGTGGGGCACCGCGGGATACTCGACGTCCAGCTCGTAAGCCACACCTGTGACCTGCACCAGAGGGCGATCGAGTTCATGGGTCCACCAAGCGGCATAGTCAGCAGCGATGCGGTCCCAGTCCTCCCGCCCAAACCGGATCTCCAGCGGCATATCTCCCCCCTCTTGCTTGGCCGTCGTCTCTAGATCACCCAGCGCAGGCGCCGCCAGGAACGCCACAACCACCACCCCGACAGCAGGGTCGCCACGGCGCTGACAACCAGCTCTACCACGGGCACGCTGCGCTTTTCGGCCAACACCTCCAAAGCGTCGACCACGCATTCGCCCGCCACTCCGTCGATGCTGCCGACTTCTAGCTCCAGCCGATGCTCGCCGACCCCCTCGTTGGCCACCAGGTTCATGCGCATCGGCACGCTCGACGCAGGACCTTGCAGATCGACATAGCTCCGTCCGCCAGCATCCACCGACAGACCCGCGACGGACGCCCCATCAAGCCGCACATAGAGCCGCCCCCCGGATTCGGAGCGCCTCGTCAGCAGGTTCACGCCGCTCCCGCGAAAGTGAAACACCAGCCGATCGCCTGGTGTGCTGGATGCCACCTGGGCGCGGCCAAAGGCGTTGTTGTCCAGGACATCGGCCCAACGGCCCGACAGTGTGACAGCCGGATTGCTCTCCTGGTACAGGCCGGGGCCGGGCACTACCGGCGCCGAAGCGCGAGACACCAAGGCCAGATAGAGGGGTCGCGGCGTAAAGTCCGGGTCAACCAACCGGAAATAATAGTCGGCGCGCTCCGGCGCGACGTTGCCCACCTGCCGAAAGTACCAGATCATAAAGACCCCAGCCCAGGGCCATTCTTCACGAGCCATCTCCATGGCCCTGAGCGTGTACTCGACTTGCGCAGCCTCGGTGACGCGTTGCCAGATCAAATCCTCACGGGGGATGGTCTCGGGAGCGGCGTTCCAGCCAAATTCGTTGAACCAGATCGGCTTGTCCGCATCGCCATGGCGCTCCATGATCTCGCGATGGAGCAGCACGCGCTGGAAATTGAGCACGTCGGCGTCGGGCGGATCCTCGGGCGGCCGATCCATACCAAACGCGTTGGCGGAATAGATGTCGAAATAGTCTCGGGCGCCCGCCTCGTACATGGCCTCCAAATAGTCGAGGTCGTTCATGGCCGACCAGCGACCGGGCTCGGGATGCGGCTCGCCCAGAGTGATCGCCAAGGGCGCCGAGAGCACCCGGATGTTCGGGTCAGCCTCCTTGGCACGCGTGTAGGCTACCTTGAGAAGCTCGACATAGCCCTCGGGATCGACCGGGCGATTGCCCCACTCCTGGTACAGGTTCGGCTCATTCCAAATCTGGATATAGCCGATCCGGCCCCGGTACCGCTCGACAAAGGCATACACATAGTCGCCATAGTCGGCCAAGTTGTCGGGAGGGCGTTGCGGATTGCTGTCATCCTCCCGCGTCCAGCTCGGGGGTCGATCGAGCCGCGCCACGATCTGGAGCCCGTGGACCTCGCAGGCCTCCACGATCTGGTCAAACTTGGCCCAGCTACTGCCCCCGCCGGGCGTTTGATACACGCCCTTTTGCTCGGGCTCGATCTCTTCCCAGGCGAACTGCTGCTTTACCCAACCTATGCCGGCGTCGCGCGCCATAGCCAGGGTCCGCTCGAGCTTCCAGCGCTCTACCTCTTGCGTCAGGAAAAAGTTGGCACCCAGCGGGTTGAGATCTGTGAAGGGAACCTGGCGGGAGGCGTACGCGGCAGGTTGGGCGCGGCTCGCGATGACCGCGCGGCTCGCCATGACCACGGCAACGGTCAGGCAGACAACAAAGAGCAGGCCTGCACCCAGGAGGTAGAGCCGCCAACGTAGACTATCGCCGCCACCGCTTGCCATAGCATTCCTTGCCGTCTAGCCGCACGATCGCTCGATTATAGGGGTCCCTCGGGACGTTTGTCAATGCCC
>DAIRUQ010000086.1:0-12460 GCA_036803245.1 Chloroflexota bacterium
CCGCGCGACGAGGTGGCGGCGCCCGGCCTGGATCGGCACCATCTCTACGAGGCGCCGGTGGCGGGGTACGACGAGCAGGTCTTTTACCACGACATGCAGGCCGATGCCGATGGCTATGTGACGGTGGCCTTGGTGAACCGTGGGTATGACGGCGGGCGAGGCCTGGGAGTGTACGTGCGGTATCGCCAGGCAGAGCTGCCGCGCTTTACCCAGTGGAAGATGGTCGGCGCTGGAGAGTATGTCACTGGCCTCGAGCCGGCCAACTGCGGAGTCGAGGGGCGCGCCAAGGATCGCGCGGAGGGCCTGCTACAGTTCCTGGAGCCGGGCGAGGAGCGCAGCTACCATGTGGAGGTAGGCGTCCTGGATGGGGCTGAGGAGATCGACACCTGCGTGACTGCCATCACAGGTGGTTAAGTCGGACCGCTAACGAACAAAGGGACGGGGCTTGGCCCCGTCCCTTTCTGGTACCCCCTAGGCGACTCGAACGCCTCCACCTGGCTCCGGAGGCCAGTGCTCTATCCATCTGAGCTAAGGGGGCACAGCCACGAACTATACCACGCGCCAGCGACAGCCGCAAATCGAGCGGAGCTCGCGTGACCTAGCCGATATGCTTGGGCTTGCCGGTGCCCAGAATCCCGCCGTTGAACGTGCCCATCGCGCCCACCAGGCCGAGGATGACGGGGAGAATGCTTCTGGTCTGCACTGCCCGGTAAAGAAACGGGGCCAGGATGCCGGGGATGCCCCAGATGGCGTACTTGAAGGGGCGATCAGGCGCGAACTTGGCGGTGATGAATCCGGCCAAAAGGCCCGCCAAGAAAGCCGACAGGGTGATCAAGAGATCATAGAGGGAAAAGAGCTGCTCGCTGGAGAGGAGCAGGAGCCCAAGGATCTCGGTGGTCTTGAAGAGCACATAGTTGAGGCCGAGCGAACCGAGAACCATGAACCAGTTGATGTCATCGGTATTCATGATGTCACGTAGCATGGGTGTACCTCGGCTTTGACGATGGTCCGGAATAGAAAGGCACCACCGGTATGGTGGTGCCCACTGTGCGCCCGGGGCGATTCGAACGCCCAACAATCGGTTCCGTAGACCGGTCCTCTATCCAATTGAGGTACGGGCGCATGTACGCGACGGTTCGCATCTTACCACGATCATGCCGAGCTGGCAAAATCCGAGGCGGCTCAGTCGCCAGGGCACGCTCGATGGTGAGGCGGGGAGGCAGGGATTCGAACCCTGGGTAGAGCTTTATGACCCTACAACCGCTTAGCAGGCGGCCCCGATCGTCCACTCCGGCACCTCCCCGGGGCCTACTTGTTGATGCTGAGGCGGAGGGAGAGGGATTCGAACCCCCGGATCTTGCGATCAACGGTTTTCAAGACCGCCGCGATAGACCACTCTGCCATCCCTCCGTGCGTGTTGGATGGCGGCTCTCCACCAGCGCGGGGAGTATAGCAGCGGCTCTGGAGGTTGTCAATCTAGCGGGGCTGGGCACCACCGAGCGGCCATATGCTGCTGTGCGAGGGCTTGTGCTATAATGGCCCAACTATGCAAACACAACAGCGTATGAACAGACCGGGTCTGCAGCAAGGCCAGATCTTTTGGATTGTGGTCGGGTTGATTTTCGTAGCCTACGGCCTCTGGCAGCTCGGGCCGCTGGCTTTTGTGTCCATCGTGGTCAGCTTGGTGGTGGGGGTGACGGTTCACGAGTGCGCCCACGCCTGGGCGGCGGATCGCCTGGGAGATCCGACCGCACGGCACCTAGGGCGGGTGTCGCTCAACCCGCTGGTGCATCTCGATCCGGCGGGCACCATGATGATGGCGGTCACCGCGGTGACCGGGACTGGCATCGGATGGGGCAAACCGGTGCCCGTCTCGACGCATCGATTGCGCTACGGCTCCAAGCGGGGTGGAGCGCTGGTCTCGTTGGCCGGACCAGTCTCGAATCTGCTCTTGGCAGGATTGCTGGGGGTGGCCTTTCGCGCCGCTTTGGGAGGACCGTTCTGGCTGTTACAGGTGTTGCTGGTGATCATCCAGACCAACGTCATCCTGGCGGTCTTTAACCTCCTGCCGCTTCCACCGCTGGATGGATTCGCGGTGCTCATCGGGCTGCTCAGCCTGATCAAGACGCGCTGGGCCTGGACGGTGCAGAACACGCTTTCAGGTCTGGCGCGCTATGGAGGTATGGTGCTGATCGGCATTCTCGTGGTAGGTGGTCTGCTCCGGATCAACATTCTGGGGTGGATTCTGCTTCCGCCTGCTCGGTGGCTGCTCGGGCTGATCACGGGGCTGCGCTGACGGCACAGGGCGCGGAGGACGGGGTGCGGCTTTGGTACCGGCTGAGGCAGACGGTTCGACGGGCAAGCGTCGGTCTTCGCCCGTTGGACACCTCCGCCGCGCAGCATGTGCTGCCGCCTGAAGCCTGGGATCTGTTCAGGGCGATGCCCCGAGGCGAGCAGGAGCATGCCCTGTGTGTGTATGCGTGCCTAGCGCAAGCTCCCCTGGTGGTGCGGCAGGCCGGGTTGCTGCATGACGTGGGCAAGTCGGTGAGCCGGATTCGGCTGTGGCACCGGGCCGCGCACGTTCTCTTGCGGTATGCTCCGGCAGGGTGGGCGCAGAGGCTGCGCCACTGGCGACACAGCGAGGGACTGCGTACCCTCTCTGCGCATGCCGCCTTGGGCGCCGAGCTGTGCGCCACGGCTGGCTTGAGCCGGGAGGTTTGCCGCCTGGTAAGCCTCCACGACGTGGGGGAGCCCCCCGGCGACCTGCCACAGGAGTTGCGAGCCTGGCTTGACGCCCTGCGCCGGGCCGATGACACCTGCTAGAAGAGGGAGGGAGCGCGATGCTGGTTGCCCTGGTGGGCCTCAGAACAGCAGCTACATCAATCGGGCTGGCGCTGCGAAAGGCCGGCAGGGAGATCGCGGTGGTGGGCCACGACCCGGACCGCGAGCGCAGCGCTAGGGCCAAAAGGCTGGGGGCCGTGGATCGCCTAGACGGCGATGCGGTGCGGGCGTGCGAACAGGCGGACGTGGTGGTGATCGATCTGCCACCGGCTGGGGTGCGCCAGGCTCTGGAGGTGTTGGCCGGTACGCTGCCAGAGGGCGCACTGGTGCTGGCCTTGGGCGACGTGTTGGCTCCACTGCTGGAGCAGGCTCGTGTGCTCCTGGCCGACTCGCGCGGTTTCGTCAGCGGGCATCTGGTCGCCCCGGCGCTCTTGGAGGGCGCGAGCGAGCCCGCCACTGCTAACCTCGTGAATGCCTGCTTTTTGCTGGCGCCGTTGCAGGGGACAGCTACCGAGGCGCTGGATCGCGCGGCTGGCCTGGCCGAGGCGGTGGGCGCGGAGGTTCGCTTTACGTCGGCTGCCGAACACGATGGTGTAGCCGCGGTGGGCTCACAGCTTCCCATCGCGGCGGCTTGGGCGCTGTGGCGGGTGGCGATGACCCCAGCGGGATGGCGAGATCGAAAGAACGCCCTGGGCGGAGCCTATGCGGCGGCTACCTACTTGCTAGAAGGCGACCGTGATGGATGGGCCGAGACGATGGTCGCCAATGCCGAGCCGCTGGCTGTATGGCTGGGGGAGCTGGCCGGCGCGCTGGAGGAGCTGCGCGAGCGGTTGTTGGAGGGTGACGTGGAGGGCGTCGAGGCGCTGATGGCGGCATCTGCCGATGCCCGCGAGCGTTGGTTGGCGGGAGAGTCCGAGAGCCGTCAGACCGAGATCCCGGCGATCACCTGGCGGGACATCCTGCTGGGCGGCCTGGGTCGCCGCCGAGGGCGGAGGGAGTAGCATGATCGAGAGCCTCACAGTCGCCCTGCCGGCCTACAACGAAGCCGCCAACATCGAAGCGATGGTCACCGAGGTCTTTGACAAGGTGACGCCCTTGACGGGCGATCTCGAGGTTATCGTGGTCAATGATGGCAGCGCCGACGGGACGGGGGCGATCCTGCAGCGCATGGCTGCCGGGGATCATCGCCTAAGGGTGATCGAACATCCGACCAACCTGGGCTATGGGGCCGCCGTTCGCGATGGCATCTGGGCGGCAAGCAAGGCCCATGTCTTTTTCACCGATTCCGACCGGCAGTTTGATCTGGGCGAGTTGGCGCGGCTGGCGGCAAGGGTCGCCTCGGCCGATATGGTGATCGGCTATCGCCACGCCCGCAGCGACCCCTGGCATCGGCGCCTGTTTGGGCATGGTTGGAGTTGGCTGGTCAACCTGCTATTTGGCTATGTAGCCCGGGATGTGGATTGCGCCTTCAAGCTGTTTTCGCGCCAGGTGATCGAGCGAGTGCAGGTGGATTCCACCGGCGCGACGTTCAGCGCCGAGTTCCTGGTTCGCGTCAAGCGGGCGGGGTTCACCATCGTCGAGGAGCCGGTGAGCCACTATCCTCGCAAGGCTGGCAGTCAGACGGGGGCTCGGCCCGATGTGATCTTTCGTGCGTTTCGCGAGTTGGTCAAGCTGCGCTGGCGGCTTTGGCGCGAGCGTTGAGCCGTTCATCGCGGTAACGGGCGGGTCTCACGTTGAGGCCCGCCCGTTGTAGTTGGTGGTTGATGAGGGGCAACGGGTCGCGCTCAGAGGAGCTCGGCCGCGTAAGCAAATAGGGCCGGCATGCCGCCTGTATGCCAAAAGAGGACCCGGTCTCCCGCGCCAAAGGTGCCCTGCCGGATCAGGTCGATCAGGCCCGCCATGGCACGGCCGGTGTAGACGGGATCTAGCAGCAAACCTTCTGTTTCGGCGACAAGACGGATCGCCTCGCGCTCCGAGGCGCCCATGACGGCATAGCCACCGCCGAGATAGTCATCGTTGATATGGACGTCGCCCCGCGCGGGGGCCTGGTCCAGCCCGACATAGGTGGCCGTCAGGCGCGCCAGTTCCAGCACCATGGGCCCCAGCTCGTGCGCCGGCTTGTCGACGCTGATGCCGAGCAGCGCCCCATCCCAGCCAGCTGCCAGCTTGCCCACCACCATACCAGCCTGCGTCCCGCCGGACGAGGTGGCAAACACCAGATGGGTAAAGGCCAGGTCCATCTCTTCTTCTTGCTGGACCAGCTCTTCCATGGCGAGGGCATAGGCGGCTGCCCCGATCGCATTGGAGCCGCCATAGGGGATGATGTACGGCGTGCGGCCCGCGGCCCTTTCCTCTTCAGCGATCTCTTGCATCATCTCGTAGCGATCGCGGTCTCCGGTCCAGCGGATTCGCGCCCCCACCAGGTGGTCGATCAACAGGTTGCCCGTGATCTGCGGCGGCGCCATGGGCGCGAGGACCAAGACGGCGCCCAGTCGCGCCTTGGCGGCTGCGGCGGCCGTCTGCCGCGCGTGGTTGGATTGCTGGGCCCCGGTGGTGATGAGTGTCTGCGCCTCCTGAGCCAGAGCATCGGCCACGAGCAGCTCGAGCTTGCGGGCCTTGTTTCCGCCACCCCCCAGGCCGGTGAGGTCGTCTCGCTTTACCCAGATCTCTGGCCCCTCCAGGCGGCGTTCCAGGTTCGGCAGGCGCTGGATGGGGGTGGGCAGGGCCGCCAGCGGGAAACGTGGTAGGCTCTCGAGCATACATATCCTCCTGGGCATGGTCCGCTGCCTCGCGGGCGAGCCGGTTCATGTGACCTGGCATCGCCTGTCAAAGAAGCGCTTGCCATCCGTTCGCGGATATTGTACACTCTTGCCATCGGCAGGACTAGCTGAGAGGATAGCGCTGACGCATGGACGGTAAGGACAAGGCCCTTGAGACTGCGGTCGCGCATATCAAGAAACGCTTCGGTGATGGTTCGATCATGCGGCTGGGTGATTCATCCAGCCTGAACGTGGAGGCGATTCCAACGGGTTGCTTGGCGCTGGATATGGCGTTGGGCATCGGCGGCATCCCCCGCGGTCGTATCACCGAGGTCTATGGGCCCGAGTCCTCAGGCAAGACAACCTTGTGCCAGCATATCATTGCCGAATGTCAGAGACTGGGCGGGATCGCGGCCTTTGTGGACGTAGAACATGCGCTGGATCCGAGCTATGCCCAAAAGTGTGGCGTCAACATCGACGACCTCTATATCTCACAGCCAGACACGGGAGAACAGGCTCTGGAGATCACCGAGGCGCTGGTACGTAGCGGCGCGGTGGATGTGGTCGTGATCGACTCGGTGGCGGCCTTGGTGCCGCAGGCCGAGATCGAGGGAGATATGGGAGACGCCCATATGGGCTTGCAGGCGCGGCTGATGTCGCAGGCGCTGCGCAAGCTGACGGGCGCTATCAAGCGGAGCAACGCCTCCATCGTCTTCACGAACCAGTTGCGTATGAAGATTGGCGTGCTCTTTGGGAATCCAGAGACGACGAGTGGCGGAAATGCCCTCAAGTTCTACGCAGCCGTGCGGCTGGACATGCGCCGCATGGAGTCCATCAAAAAGGGCGGGGATGTCATCGGCAATCGCGTGCGTGTGCGCGTGAAAAAGAACAAGGTGGCGCCGCCGTTCCGTACGGCCGAGTTCGATATCATGTTCGACCGAGGGATCGCCAAGGAGGGTTGCCTGCTGGACGTGGGCGTCGATACGGGCGTCATCGAAAAGCGTGGCTCTTATTACTCTTACGGCGATACGCGGCTCGGGCAAGGGCGCGAGAACGCCAAGGACTTTTTGCGGGAGAATGCGGACGTGGCCGCCGAGATCGAGGCCAAGATCCGCGAGGGTGTCGGCTTGCTGGCCACCCACTCGGAGGCTGATGATGCCGACGAGGCCCCGCAGGACGACGAGTAGGCTCTCTTTCCTGCCGGTTCAACCGAAGGCGACAGCCTGAAAGCCTTGCTGCTTTCCGACGCGTCCGGTGAACTGGCTGACCGGCTCATGCATGTGAGAAGCGCGTAAGCGGAGAGGGACCACCCACGGTGGCCCGCGCTCGTCTCTTTCTCCCTGGGGAGCCGTGACGAGCGGCCAAGCACATAGCATCGGCTTTCAGGGCTGCGACGCCAAGTGTCGCGGCCCTTTTGCGTTAGGGGGGCAGGTGCAGGGCGAGGTCACAGCGCTGAAACAGCAAAAGCGGCGCCGAGACCGCGCCAACGTATACCTGGATGGCGAGTACGCCTTTAGCCTCCAAAAGATCGTGGCGGCGCGGTTACGGGTCGGGCAGACGCTGACCGCCGAGGAAATTCAGGTCCTCCAGGCGGAGGACGCCACCGAGATGGCCTTTGAGCGCTCGCTGCGCTATCTGAGCTATCGCGCGCGCAGCGTTGAAGAGGTGCGGCGCTACCTGGCTCGCAAAGAGGTGGAGCCTGAGGCGGCCGAGCAGGTCATCGAGCGCCTGGAGCGCGCGGGCCTGCTGGATGACGCGGACTTTGCGCGGCAATGGGTCGAAAACCGCGAGACGTTTCGCCCGCGGAGCAGATATGCCCTGAAGATGGAGCTTCGTCAGAAGGGAGTCTCCTCTCGGCTGGCGGAGCAGGCGACAGAGGGTCTGGATGAGGATGCGAGCGCGCGACGCGCGGCTGACCGCAAGGCGCAGCAGTTGGCGCGCTATGATGAGGATACCTTTCGGAAGCGGTTGCTAGCATACCTGGCGCGCAGAGGGTTCGGCTATGGCATTGCGCGCCACGTGGTCGATGATCTCTGGGACTGCTACGGCTCGGAGGAGAACGAGCCTCATTGAATGGATCTCGGGGAGAGCGGAGACTGAGAAAGGAAGCGGACGATGTGGTATGAATGGTTGGGCTGGATTGTTGCGGTAATTGTGGCCGTGGTCGGGTACCTGGTCGGCTACAACGCCCAGACCAAGCTGGCTGGCCGCAGGGTGACCGCCACCGAGGAGGAGGCGGAAAAGCGACTGACGGAGGCCCGCACCAAGGCTATGGAGCTCGAGCTGGAGGCGCGCGACAAGGCCCTCAAACTGATCAGTGAGGCCGAGACTGACAACAAGCAGCGCCTGCAAGAGATCGCCCAGGAAGAGGCCCAGTTACGCAAGCGGCGCGATAACCTTGACCATCGCATGGACACCATGGAGGCGCGCGAGCGCAAGATCGAGGAGCAGCGCAAGGCGGTGGAGCGGCGCGAGGCCGAGCTCGACGAGGCGTGGGCCTCTCGCATGTCCGAGTTGGAGCGCATCGCGGGCATGACGCAGGAGCAGGCCAAGCAGACGTTGGTGGCCGAGATCGAGGCCGAGGCCCGCCTGGATGCGGGACGGATCGTGCGGCAGATCGAGGCCGAAGCGGTGGAAGAGGCCGATCGCCGCGCGCGGGAGATCATCACCACGGCGATTCAGCGGGTGGCCTCTGACCAGGTGGCCGAGACCACCGTATCCACCGTTGAGCTTCCCAGCGATGACATGAAGGGACGGATCATCGGGCGTGGCGGGAGGAACATCCGCACCATCGAGGGGCTCACGGGCGTCGATCTGATCATCGACGACACGCCCGAGGCCGTGGTCCTTTCCAGTTTTGATCCCGTGCGTCGCGAGGTGGCTCGCATCGCGTTGAGTCGGCTGATCGTGGACGGGCGTATTCACCCCGCCCGCATCGAAAAGATGGTCGAGACCGCCCAAGAAGAGGTCAACGTCGCCATCCGCGAGGCGGGCGAGGAAGCCGCCCTGGATCTAGGTATCCACGGGCTGCATCCAGAGGTCGTCAAGCTCATTGGGCGGCTGCGCTACCGCACCAGCTATGGACAGAACGCGCTGGCGCACTCGATCGAGACGGCCCAGTTGGCAGCCATGATGGCCGCCGAACTGGGTGCTGACGTCCAGCTGGCCAAGACGGCGGGGCTGTTGCACGACCTGGGCAAGGCTGTAGACCATGAGGTCGACGGCCCCCACGCCGTGATCGGCTACGAGCTGGCCAAGCGGTACGGCGTGCCCGAGCGGGTGGCCAATGCCATCGGCAGTCACCACGCTGAGATGGAGCAAGCCTCCATCGAGGCCGTGCTGATCCAGGCCGCGGACGCTATCTCTAGCGCACGGCCTGGCGCTCGCCGCGAATCGCTGGAGAGCTATGTGAAGCGTATCAAGGCGCTGGAACAGGTGGCGCGCGAGTTCCAGGGCGTGGATGAGGTGTTCGCGATCCAGGCGGGACGCGAGGTGCGCATCATCGTGCGGCCCGAGCAGGTGGACGACGTAGAGTCCATGCGGCTCTCGCGCGACATTGCCGCCAAGATTGAGGAGAGCCTTCAGTATCCTGGCCAGATCAAGGTCACCGTCATCCGCGAAACACGAGCCGTCGAGTACGCCAAGTAGGATCGGGGCTTGATCCGAGCGGGGTTGGGTGCTACAATATACCCCATCGGGGTATATTGTAGCGTGCCGATCGTGGCGCAGAGGAGGCCGTATGGCTGAGCGAGTAACCTGGGTCGCGCCCGACATTTCATGTGGGCACTGCGCGATGCGGATCCGCAAGGCGTTGGCCGAGGTGGCGGGCGTATCGGACGTCTCCGTGGACGTCGAGAGCAAGACTGTTCGCTTCTCTGCCGACGACGACAGTGTAAAGGGGCGAGCAAGGCAGGCGTTGGTGGATGCTGGGTATCCGCCCAAGACAGACTGACGGCGGGGCAAAGGCGTATGCGACGCTCCCAGGACTGGGGTCTGATCGCCGCGGCCATCGTGGCGCTGGCCGTCTGGGCCGCGGTTCGCTCGTTCGACCCAGCCCCGAGGCAGGTGCCCGCTTCGTCGCTGATCGCTGCAGGGCAGCTTCCAACGCCCTTGGCGACGCCACGCGCGGCCTCCTCCCCTACCGAGGGGGCTGCCGCTCCCGCGATCGCGTTGGAGACACTGCAGGGTGACCGGATCTCGCTGGCGGACTATGACGGACGGGTGGTGCTGGTCCACTTTTGGGCGACTTGGTGTGGTCCCTGCCGCTACGAGATTCCGGAGCTGTCACGAGTCAGAAACGAGCTGACCGATCTGGGGTTTGAGATCCTGGCTGTCAACGTGGGCGAAGAGGTCGAGTCCGTTACGCCGTTCGTCGAATCGATGGAGATGGCCTTTCCTGTCTTGCTAGACCGCGATATGCGCGTGGCGCAAAGCTATGCTATCCGCGGCATACCCGCCAGCTTCCTGGTTGACCAGGAGGGTATTGTGCGCATGGTCCACGTCGGCGTGCTGACCGAAGAGCTGCTTCGAGAGCGGGTCGAGACCCTGCTTGATCAGGACACGTAGAGACCGCCGGGAATGTATGGTTTGGTGGCGTGAGAGAGGTCGCCTCTTGGAAGCATCAACGCGACAGCAGATCGCATCGGAGCGGATCACTCGGCTGATGGCGCATCTGCTTCAGTGGTTGGGCAAGCACTGGCTCCTGGTGGCTAATGGCGCCCTGGCGCTCTATGCGGGATTGCCCGTACTCGCGCCGTGGTTGGCCTATCGTGGCTCTAGTCGGGCATCCAACCTGCTCTATTTGATCTATCGGCCGCTGTGCCATCAGTTGCCCGAGCGATCGTTCTTCTTGTTTGGTCCTCAGCTCTCCTACACGCTGGAGGAGCTCCAGGCGCTGACAGGAGGGGTGGTGGCGCAACGTGCCATCGGCGGGGTCGAGATTGGCTACAAGATGGCGATCTGCGAACGTTGCGTCGCGATCTATGGGGGTATGTTCCTGTTAGGGTTGCTGTTCGCGCTGGTCCGCAAGCGCGTGCGGCCGATCGGTGTCAAAACGTTCGTGGCCTTTTGTGTACCTATGGCGATCGATGGCTTTGGTCAGCTGTTTGGTCTGTGGGAGAGCTCGGTGATCAGCCGTCTGGTAACCGGTGGCGCTTTTGCGTTGGCTTGCATCTTGTTGGTCTATCCCTACCTGGAGGAGGGCATGGCCGAGGTGCGTCTGGAGGCGCGCGCCACGTTGGCGCGGTACCAATCGGAGCGGGCCGATGGATCCTAGGGTGTCGGCCGGCGCCGCGCTGGTAGGCGGCCTGCTGGCCTTTTTTTCGCCCTGTGTGTTGCCGCTGGTGCCGGTGTATCTGGGCTATATCTCGGGCGTGGCGGTGGGGCGCACCTCCAGCGCCGCCAAACGCGCTGTGGTCACCCATGCCTTGGTCTTTGTCTTGGGTTTCAGCGTGGTCTTTGCGCTACTGGGCGCAGCGGTGGGCCTGCTGGGCCAGGCCCTCTATACCGCCCTGCCGGCCCTGACGCGGCTTGGCGGCGTGGTTCTGGTCATCTTGGGCCTCCAGATGGCGGGGGTGTTGCGGATTCCCGCCCTGTATGCCGAGAAACGTTGGGAAGGGCGGCTAGGGGCCGGCGCTGGCTACTTTAGGTCGCTGCTGGTCGGCATGATCTTTGCGGCGGGCTGGACACCTTGTGTGGGCCCGGTGCTGACGGCCATCCTGCTGCTGGCGATGCAGACGGCAACGGCTTGGCGCGGTGCCCTGCTGCTGGCGTTGTTTGCGGCAGGATTGGGCATTCCGTTCATTGTGGCGGGGGCCTTGCTGGATGTGGCAATGCCGCGGCTCAAGCGCATAGGGCGACACGCGCAGGTCTTTTCGGTAGTGGGCGGCATACTGCTGATCCTGATGGGATTCGCGCTGGTGACCGGCCTTTTCGGCGAGCTGTCCTTTGCGCTGAACGCGGCCTGGTTCAGCTAGGCGCGGGGCGCGGGCATCATTTGCCACCCGCGACTTGTGCACGTATACTGCATGCGTTCGGGGCGTAGCGCAGACCGGTAGCGCGCACGGTTCGGGTCCGTGAGGTCGGAGGTTCAAGTCCTCTCGCCCCGACAGCAAGAGCCGCGGGTCAAGCATCTGCGGCTCTTTTGCTATCTGGAGGAGATGGGAAGATGCGCACCTTGATCTTTGCTGCGACGGACCCCGCGGGTCTGGAGCAGGCGGCTACCGCCCTGAGGCGTGGCGAACTGGTCGCCTTTCCCACCGACACGGTGTATGGCGTGGGCTGCGACCCCTGGAACGCTAAAGCCATCTCGCGCCTGTACGTTGCCAAACAGCGCCCGGAAGGCATGGCCATTCCGGTCCTCCTCGCCTCTGCTGAGGCTGCCGGCAAGGTTGCGCGGTGCTTGCCGCAAGGGTTTCGTCAGCTCGCGGCGCGCTTTTGGCCGGGGGGACTCACCATCGTGGTGTCTCGCCAGAGCAGCGTGCCCCCAGTCATCTGTGCTGGTGGCGACACGATCGCCGTGCGCCTCCCCGATCATCCTGTCCCGCGCGCCTTGGCCCAGGCCTTGGGAGGCTGTCTGGCGGCTACTAGCGCCAACCGTTCAGGCGATCCGCCGGCCGTGGATGCGGAGGCGGCTCGACAGGCGCTGGAGGGTCAAGTGGCGGTGTTGCTGGACGGCGGGCACAGTCCACTAGGGGTGGCCTCCAGCGTCGTTGACCTCACCAGCGTTCCTCCCCGGGTGCTGCGTGCTGGTCAGACGCCGTTTGCGGAGCTAGTGGCCTGCGTCCCCGGGCTGGTGCCGGGCGATCGATAGGGCGACCTTGCTCAGACCTCGCTCCGGTGATAGACTGGGCTCTGAGCGGATGATGGACCGGCTCGGAGCTGGGGCAAGGATGGGCTGCGATGGCAAGAGGCGCGCTCTA
>DAIRUQ010000087.1:0-12337 GCA_036803245.1 Chloroflexota bacterium
TGCCCACGCGCCCCGGCGCCAGACTGTGGTCCACGCCCACCACGCGGTCCTCGGCGTCCAGGTAGAGCACGTCGATGGCATAGCGCATGCCGAACATGTGCACCGACGAACAGGGGGTAATCAGCAGGCCGTCACCGGGGGCCAGCTCGTGCGTGCCCAGCAGCCCCTTGAGCCGCGGCCAGGTCCAGGCGGCCACTCGCCCGTTACGGACAAGCGTCACGCCGCGCGCCGGCACCGTCGCTCGGAACCTCTTGAGCTTGCCGTGGGGCTTGGCCACTGTGCGGTCCTTTCATCGGCAAGGGCGACCGACGCAACGGTTGCGTCAACGCAGCGCAAGGATCACCGCCTGCTCGTCCTCATAGATCTGCTGCCAGCGCGCATCGGCCTGGGCCGCCTCCAGCAGGTCGGGCTGTCGCTCCCGATCCAGCAGCAGTAGATTCACGCCGTACCGCTGCAACCGCTCGAACCAGTCATAGCGCGCCGAGCTAGCGGCCAGATAATCATCCCACTGCTCCGGCGGATAGAGCTCGATGCGCGTATCCACGAACACGGGTATCTCGGGCGCGGCATAGATTAGGTAGCTGCCGTACGCCTCGGTGTGAAACGGTCGCACCTCGGCCTCGGCGGCCAGATCCCGCAAGGCGGCCACCGCGGCCACCGGCGTATCAGCGCCCAGATAGGGATGGGTCGGATCGATGGCGGGATGCGGCAGATAGCCGCGCAGCCAGGGCAGCGTCACGACGCCCGCCAGCCCCAGCAGCCCCACTAGAACACGGTTCATGGCGACGATGCCGCGCTGCTCGCGCTCAGGCCGGAACATGGGCACCTCGGCCACGGCCCGCGCCAGCATCGGCGTGGTCGCCAGGCCATACCAGATGACGCCCCGCACGGCCACCAACGTCAGGCCGCCAAAGGCCAGCAGCAGCAAGGTCTCCCGAGAGCTGGGCCGATGTCCGCGCCACAGCCAGAGCGCCAACAGCACCCCCAGGTGCACCAGGAAGGCGATCCCCACGCCCTGCCGCGCGTTCAGCGGGGCGAACTCCATGTTGAGGTTACGGGTGACGGGATGCTGAGCGAACCCCAGCACATAGCCCACCATGCCGGTGCCCAGCGGCGTGGCCAACACTGCCGCCAACGACAGCAGCCCGACGACCACCCATCTCAACGGAAAGGCCGTCCGCCGCCGCGCCCATCCCCAGAGCTGCGCCGCCACCTGGATGCCCAGCGCCAGCAGCCCGAAGATAAAGCCGCCGTGCAGGTTGGCCCACAGGGAAAACACCACCGGCAAGCACCAGGCTAGGCCGGGAACGCCGCTGTCGTCCTCAGGACGCGCATGCATCGCCGTCATGAGGCCGCCGAACAGGGCGATGGAAAAGAGCTGGGGGCGCACCTGCCAGGCCGGCGTCCCCACCACCATCCCGAGCAACATGGCCAGGGCGGCCGCCCGCCGGTTGCCGCCGGTGTGCACCTTGGCGGCCCGCAGCGCCAAACCATAGCCCACCAGCGTTACCGCGGCGCCCACGGCCACGAGCAGCGGCACGCCACCGGCTTGATGGACCCACGCCAGGATGACCTCGGCCAGCCAGGACTGGTAGATCCAGGGAGTGCCGGCCTGGGTATAGCTAAAGAGGTCCACCTGGGGAATGGAGCGGTGGGCGAGCATCCACTCGCCAGCGCGCAAGTGCCACCAGAGATCGTTCGGGGCGACCGAGCCGGCCGCAAAGACAACCCAGGTCATGACCAGGGCCGCGGCCACCCAGACGTCAGCCAGCGACCCGAGCAGCGGGGAGCGCTCCCTGTGGTGGTCCTGGTCGACAAGCGGCATGCGGCGCGCCATCTAGGGCGCCCTACTCGCCCGCGGTCTCGTCAGAGGCCGCCGGCACCCGCGTGGGAGCACGGCGATCGTAGCGCTCGAGGTACATGCGGTCGAGCTGCCGATCCACCCAAGCGCCCAGCTGATCGGACTGGTCGCCCACCCAGAGCAGCAGGTTCTCGGTGGCCTCACGCGCCACCCAACGGCGGTAGAAGGGTTCCAACGCAAAGGCGCCCACGCCGATGACCACAATGGCGACCACGCCGATGAGCGCCGAGCGCAGCGGCCGGATGGCACGTCGGTAGCTGGAATCCACGACCTCTGCCGGCTTTTCCATCGAGGCGCGCACCTCGCTTACCGTCGCCGGCACATTAGCCAGCGCCAGAGCGCCCAGCCCCAACAGCAACCCAGTATTCGAGATTAGCGACACTGGGATGGCCGTTATCCACACGAGGGCCGCCAGGCCGGCTGCCGCGATCACACTCAGCGCCAACGTCCAGATGCCCAGTTGCAGCAACCAGCGACCGGTAGCATAGCCCACCGGCCAAGACAGCCGCTGGCGGAATCCACGCCAGGCGCCCAGCACGGCCCAGGAGACGCCCACCAGCACGCCAAACAGCGCCTCTGGCAGATCGCCGCCATCCAAGCCCAAGCGTGCCATGATGCTTGGAGACCAGATCGCCCGGTTCGCGATCAGGACGCCCAGCGCCGCGCCAAAGACCAGGCCCAGGATCAGGCCGACTGCGGGCCTGATCACCCATCGATTCACCTTGTGGGGGGTGCCTACCACGCGAAGGCGCGCCGGCACCGAGATCGGATGCTCCGAGGCGGTCGAGTTCAGCAGAACCGCCGCCTGGTGCGGCCGTCCCTGAATCGTCAGGGTGTCACTGCTGGCCCAGATCCGCAGGTCAGCCTTTTCGGAAAAGCTGCTGGGCTCAACGCGCAGCCACGGCTCGCTGGTGTGCAGCTTGCCGACCAAGTACCCCCGCCCCACCCCTTTACGGATGCGCAACCGAGCGACGCCGTCCTCGCCCGGCAGGACGTACCCCAAATCGGCGCGCCGCGGGCTCAGCTTGACCTTGGGACGACGTACCAGCCCGGTGCCAATGAGGAAACGCTCCACGGCGATGCGCGCATCGCCCTCGCGCTCGCTGGTCGCCTCCCTTGCCAGAACGGCCAGATGCCGCGCCCCCTGATCACGGAACCATCGCTCCAGCGTGCCGTTGCGTAGGTGGTAGGCCCCGTCGTCGGGATGGCGATCGATATGCCGCACCGCCTCGCGGATGGTCCAGGCCTTGCGCCCACTACCAAGCACGCCGCCGCTGCGGAACACAAACGGCCGTGAGGCTCGTTGCCGGCTGGCCAGCTCTCGCTCGCGCAGGGCCCGTGCCAGCTTCTCGACAGCCTCCTGATCCAGCGAATCGCCGGCGGCGGCCCCACGGATGGCCATGATCTCCTGGCTGAGGTTGTCGACATGCACAGCGGGGGGATCAGTCGCGCCATAGGTCTCTATCTGTGCGTCCCGCGAGGTCAAAACCAGCAGCGCCTGCACGGGAACCTTGGTACGAGGGTACTCGTCCCGCATAAAGCTGCGAACGGCCCGCTGCGCACGCTGAGCCCGTGGCGCCGGGTTGGGGTAGCTGGTCCGTTGGCCGGCCTCATCGACGACTTCCCATTGGCCGGTGCGGGCCGTGTGCACGCGCCCCGCCCAGTCTACGGTAGCCAGCACATAGAGGCCCTGCGGTCCCACGACGATGGCGTCGATATCTTCGCCATAGATGCGTGCCTCGGTGACCACAGCATAGTCGCGGCTCAAGGCCTCTCTGAGCCGCCGACTTAGGTCGGCCATGCTCAGCCAGTCATCGCCCTGCCTTTGGCCCGTGCCCCGTCGATCGGCCATGGCGCACTCTCCTATGCCAAAACCACCTTGTCGTCGATGAGGCGTTCACGCACGAACCGCCCCACCGGTAGTAGATGGAAGTGGGCCGCATCGAGCTCAAACTCGACGTCCACCGCGTTGACGCCCGCCCGGTTCTTTTCAATGCTCAGCACCACCCAGTTGCGCATGGCCTGCGCCTGGGCCGGGTTATAGACCATATGCTCGCGGCTGACGATCTCGTACTTGCTGTTGAGGACGGCGCCCACATCGGACTCGTACTGGATAGCCGCCGAGCCCTCGAGATCATGAAAGCGCATGCGGGCCGCTTGGAGACCCCGTCGATCGGCCGCGGCCAAGGCGAGAATCCGCAGCTCTAGCGTCATGGCGATCTCTTTGAGGCCATTGGCCAGATAGGTGATATGCTCCATCCCAGGTGGGATGTGCTCACGCTGCACGGGGATCTTTTGCATATAGTCCACCACCACCAGGGCGCGCTGAGCGCCAGAGGCGGCCACCAACTGGGCCCACTGGCGGATCTGCTCCAAGCGCGTCTGGTCACCACTGGCCTTGGCCAGGGTCAAACGGGGGGCATAGCTGGCCATCGAGTCGAGCAGCTTTTCATAGCGGCGGGCTTGCCGCAGGCGCGAGATCAGCCCCACTCTGCCCGAGCTCTCGTAGGCCATCTCGCTCAGCTTGCGCAACGTAAGCTGGTCCTGGGGCTCGAGCGTCAGAGCGCTCTCCAGACAGAGCAACCGCGAGAGCAGATGCACGCGATCGTGCTCGTAGCAGATGTACAAGGCCGCATCGGCCTCGCTGGCCGCGGCGACGTTGCGGGCCGCCTGCAGCGCCAAGATCGTCTTGCCAACACCGAACGGTCCGCCCAGCACCATCAGCTCGCCAGGCCGCAGGCCGCCGTTGAGTACGTCATCCAGCGGATCAAACCCCAGCGGCAGGGGACGAAACCGCGTCGTGTCTCCCGCCGCCACCTGCTCGTCCACGTCGGCCATTACGTCGGCCAAGCTGGCGGCGCCCGTGGGCTCGTGCTGCCACGACCCCCCTAGTTCGCCGCCAATCATCGAGTCAGCCATCTCGCCTCCAAGGAATCAGGAATCGTACTCCTAACGCGCAAACACCCGCGGGTTGATCTGCAGCCCCGCCCGCTCAATTTCTTCCATGAACTTGGGGCGGACGCCCGTCGATCGAAACTCGCCCACCACATGGCCGTCTCGGACGCTCTGTTGCTTGTACTCGAATATCTCTTGCATCACGATGATATCGCCCTCCATCCCCTGCACCTCACAGACCGAGGTGACGCGACGGGAGCCATCTACCAGGCGCGCCAGATGGACGATGATATCAAAGGCGGAGGCAATCTGCTCGCGGACGGCACGGAGCGGGAGCTCCATACCCGCCATCAAGACCATCGTCTCCACGCGGTGCAGCGTGTCGCGAGGCGAGTTCGAGTGGGCCGTGGTCAGCGAGCCATCGTGGCCCGTATTCATGGCCTGGAGCATGTCCAAAGCCTCCCCGCCACGTACCTCCCCCACCACGATGCGGTCGGGTCGCATACGCAGCGAGTTAATGACCAGTTGCCGTAGCGGAACGGCGCCCTTGCCCTCGACGTTGGGGGGGCGGGCCTCCAGCCGCACGACGTGCTTCTGGTGAAGCTGCAGCTCGGCCGCGTCCTCGATGGTGACGATCCGCTCACCAACCGGCAGATAGCTCGAAAGCACGTTCAGGAACGTCGTCTTGCCGCTGGATGTACCGCCTGAAATGACAATGTTCAGCCGCGCATGAACGCAAGCCTTGAGCACGTCCAGCATGTCTTGCGTCAACGCGCCCATTCGCACCAAGTCATCGCCGGTAAAGGCCTGCTTGGCGAACTTGCGGATGCTGATACAGGGGCCGACCAGAGACAGTGGCGGGATGATGATATTGACGCGGGACCCATCGGGCAGACGCGCATCGACCATGGGGCTGGATTCGTCGACCCGTCGCCCCAGCGGCGAGACGATGCGATCGATGATCCGCATGACCTCGGCCGTATCGCGGAACACGATGTCGGTATCCTGCAACCGGCCATCGCGCTCGATAAAGACCTGCTTGGGGCCGTTGACCAAGATCTCGGTGATGGTGTCGTCCCTCAGCAGCGCCTCCAGGGGACCGAGTCCGAGGATATCGGCCACCACCTGCTCGAGGATTTCCATCCGCTCGTTGCGCGAGAGCGGGATGTTTTCCTCCGCGATGGTCTCGGCAAAGATCTGCTCCAGGCTACGCCGGACCTCCTCGGCATTATCCAGATCCACAGCGGGGCTGAGCTCGGAGAGCAGTCGGCGCTGCACACGGTCGCGGATATTGCCATAGGACTCGGCCGTTGTCGGGCGCCCAGCGGTGCGCGCGGGAGGCGGGGGCGTCGGATTATGTCGATTACGGCTTAGCATGCTATCAGCCTCACTTGATCCAAATCGGATCGTACTCTTCCCACGCACTGTTACTGATGTTGCGCGGGTTGCGCCCGTCGGCGTCCATCACCCAAATCTGCATGACGCCCGAGCGGTTGGACCAGAAAACGATGCGCGACCCGTCGGGCGAGAACGAGGCGTGCTTGTCCCAAGGGTAGCGGTTCTCGGTGAGGTTGCGACGGCCGCTGCCATCGGGCCGCACGATCCAGATGTCGTCGCTTTGGTCCTGGTTGCTTGAGAAAGCAATCAGGCCGCCATCGGGAGACCACACGGGGTCATAGCTAGTGCCCGCCATATCGGTGAGCTGCGTTGCCATCGACTCGCCAGGCACCGTGTAGAACACCTGAGGCGAGCCAGCATCACGCACGAACAAATAGTACTGCTCATCGGGCGAGTACCTTTCCCGCTCGCGCATGGCCTCGTACTGCGAAATGATGCTGCGGCTACTGCCCAGGTACTGCCGGTTACGCCCACTGGCATCCATTGCCCATAGACCTGTGGCGTCAGGGTTGTTCGAATAGAACACGATCTGGTTCCGATAGGCGGCCAGAGGCCGCGGCGTCGGGATGGCGGTGGGCAGCGGCGTGTTGGTAGGCGTGGGCGTCACCGTCGGGGTGGCCGTCGG
The DNA here is from genome assembly GCA_036803245.1 of Chloroflexota bacterium. Classification (GTDB taxonomy): domain Bacteria; phylum Chloroflexota; class Anaerolineae; order UBA1429; family UBA1429; genus DAIRUQ01. Next base: position 6,780 of record DAIRUQ010000087.1, read on the forward strand.
CGTCAGAAACGGCATTACCTCTTCGATGCGGGCTAGGCAGAGCGCCTTGTCGGCCACAGGAAGGGCGCACGCAGCCCGGTAGCGGTCGTGAGCCAGGTACAGATCGTTCGCCAGCTTGCGCTGGTCCCCTGACTGAATGTAGGCCGTGTAGAGGAGATCCAGTACCCGACCCCCGAGATAGTCGGGGCGCTCGCGATAGATCGATTCCAGCCGCGCCACGGCCATATCCCACGCGCCCTGATCCACATAGCGGGTTGCTTCGAGATAGCTTTGGGCCAGGCGATGCTCCCTCGTCACCTCGGGATCCGTCGGACGGAACGCCAACGCCTTGGCATAGTAGTCGGCCGCGCGCTGCACATCCTCTCGCGTCGGACGCGGGGCATCCAACTCGCGCGAACCCAGCGTCACATAGATATCAAACAGCCTGTCAGCGACATGGCTGGCCTCATAGCTGGCGCTGTAGGCCCGCAGCCCCTCGTATGCCTGCATGGCCTGCACCAGATCGCCAGCGTCATAGAGCTCATCAGCCTCTTGCAGCATGTCATAGGCGGCCAGCACGCGTCGGATATCGGTCACCCGCACGCGCACATCGCGATAGTTGGGAGCCGAGACCTGCAGATCCATATAGGCAGCCAGAGCGCCGTTCAGGTCACCCGCCTCCTGCAAGGCCACCGCCGCCAGATACTGCTGCTCCAGCTCGCGTTCGGCCGCGATGGTCTGAAGGCCACTCTCGGCAATGGCGTGATAGGTACGCTCTTGCGTTCCCTCGGCCGTCTGCACAGTGGTGACGGCATCGGGCGGCGCGATCTCGAGCAGCCGCAGGAAGGCTGCCTCCGCTTCGTCGTAGGCGAACTTTTGCATGGCCGTCTGGGCTTCGGTCAGGACCGCCTCGAGCTCCCGTTGCTGGCGCAGCTCGGCCAGCGCGGGTCGCACGACGTTCCGCAGCATCTGGCTGCCGCCCCAAACGACGACTCCCAGCAACACCACCACCAATACGCCGAACACGATAGGTCGCCAGTTGATGACCCAGCGCTTGGCTCGCACCTTGGTGGAGGCGTCGATCTCGGCCTTGAACTGGGCCTGAGACAGCGCCTCGGCCACCCGCGGGTCATCGGGGAACTGGTGCGCCAGGCTACTAAAGCACAGGATCGCCCTGGCCCACTTGCCAGCCTGCATGTGGCCGACGCCCTCGGCATACAGGGGATGCGAAAGGGCGTCGTCAACGCTATGAGGGTGGCCGTTCGCTGCCTGCTCTACCATGCAATCTGCCTCATCAGCCCCCAGCGATTCCCGCGAGATCCATCAAGGTGGGGATGGCAGGGCCCAACAGCACCACCAACATCGCAGGAAAGATCAAAAACACCAGTGGGAACGCCAACTTGGTCGCGGCCTGGTTCGCCAGCGTCTCGGCCTTCTGGCGGCGCTTGACGCGCATCTCGGCGGCTTGCGTGTGCAGCACCTGGGCAATGCTGACGCCGAGCTGACTGGACTGCACCAGAACCGCCACAAACGTGCCCAGCTCGGGCACGCCCGAACGCCGTGCCATCCGCTGCAGAGCCTCCTCGCGGGCCACGCCCACGCGCATCTCACTGACGGCCCGCTGGAACTCGCGCGTCAGGGCATTGTCCCAGCGGTCGCCCACCCGCAGCAGGGCCGACTCGAAAGCCAGGCCCGCCTCGACGCCGATGGTCAACATATCGAGCGCGTCGGGTAGCGCCTGAGAGATCTCTTTCTTGCGGCGCTCCATGCGGGTGCGCAGCCAGAGCGTCGGCACGAAATAGCCGCCCAAGGCCGCCACCGCCGTCACCAGCGCCTGGCGGTTCAGTGGCAAGGTCCGTCCCACCAGCCAGAACGCCGCCACGCCCAACACCACCACGGCGATCAGCCGCAGCCCGAAAAAGTCCAGCACGGTGAGCCCATAGGGGCGCCCCGCCTCCTGGAGGAGCTGCTCGGTGGACGCCGCCGCGCGGCTGGGCGCCACACCACCCACCCAACGCACCAGCCCTCGCAGCATCGGAAAGAGCACCCGCGTGCCAAAGGAGCCCTCCATCTCTTCCTGCTCGATGACATCGCCTCGGTCCACGTACCCCTCGAGGCGATCTTCCACCTGCTTGGCAGACGTAGAGGGCATGAGCGAAAGCGAGATCAGGGCCACCGACAGCGTCACCAGCCCCGCAAACAACCACGGAGACGAGAGCAGCGTCAGCAAGCCAGAGCCAGTTCCTCCCATGGCGCTACACCTCGATATCCACGATCTTGCGCATCGCAAAGAACCCTAGGATCTGAAAGATCACCGCCGTCACTGGCAGGATGCGCACCAGACCGGGCTGGAAAAGCTGGGACATATAGTCGGGGTTCAGGATGTAGATGATCACGCCCAGGGCCACCGGCAAGAACGCCAACACATAGCCCGTAAAGCGCTGCTGTGACGTCATCACCCGAATATCGCGTTTGAGCTTCAGGCGGTCGCGCACCGTCACGCCGATGGTATCCAGCGTCGTGGCCAGGTTGCCGCCGGTCTCGCTCTGCACGTTGATGGCCGTCACCACCAGCGACACGTCGTCGGTCCCCACCCGGTTCGCCATGTCCGTCAACGCCTGCTGGATGGAGAGGCCAAAGCCGGTCGCCCGTTGCACTCGCTCAAACTCTTTTGAGGCCGGCTCCGGTAGCTGCTCCACCAGCAACTCGATGGCCTGCGAGAGGCCATAGCCCGAGCGCAGCGCACCCACCAATAGGGTGAGCACGTCGGGAAGCTGCTCGGTGAACTCACGCTGGCGCTTGGAACGGCGGCTGCGGACAAAGATACCCGGAATAAACAGCCCCACCACCGCCAGCAACAGGCCGATCAACACCTCACCGATCAGGAACGTCCCGATGAGAAAGCCCAAAACGGCGACGCCCAACAACACCAAGACGTACTCGGACGCCGTCATCGGCAGGTCGGCCTGCATCACCGTGTCCGCCAGCTTGTGGCCCAGACCGAAGCCGTTGACCATGCGGTTCAGGCTGCGCCGCAGCCGCTCGCGACTGCCCACATCCTGAGCCTGACCGTTGGGCGTCAGCTCCTCGCGATAGCCATACTCGGACAGGCGATCATCAACCGGATCGCGCCCGCCGGTCATGGACCACAGCCCCACAAAGCCGATGAGCACGAATACACCCATCAGCAAACCGAACCAGAGAGGTGCGTTCTCGATCATAGTCTCCCGCCCTCCCGTTACCGCTCGTCCGATCGCCGTGGGATCAGTCGGCGCAGGAGCGAACCGCCCTCGTCCGCCCCTGCCTCCTCGCTCCGCAGCGCTCTCGGACGCAGATCACGGACCAGCTCCTCGGCCAACTTGGCCATGGCCTTGGCCACGGCGCCACGCGTGCCGCCCATCATGATGGGCACGCCACGGTTCACCGCATGGGTCGCCAACGCCTGGTCGTCGGGTATCTCGTTGCGAATGTCCACACCCAGGCGCTCTTCGATGCTCTTGCGCGAGACCCCGCCCGGCAGCGACGACCGGTTCAGCACCAACCAGACCCGCTCGTCAGGATAACCCCGTCCGTGGAGCTGGCTCAGCATCAGCCGCGTGTTCCTCAGACCCACCATCTCGGGCAGTACCGACATGACGATCCGGTCGGCATCATCCAGGAACGCATAGGCGGTCTCGTCCATGGGCAGGCCCAGATCCACCAGCACCCACGGGTAGATCCGCTTGAGCGCCACCATGATCTGCTGCACCTGCTGCAACGGGATCGGGCTGGCCACGCCCTCGGGGGGCGGCGCCAGCAGCACCTGCACGCCCGACACGTGGCTGACCATCACCCCCGAGACCAGGTCGTCATCCAGCTGCGACAGGCGTGGCAGCAGGTCGTTGATGGTTCGATCGGCCGGCAGGTTGAGCGCCACATCCAGGGCCGGCGCCGCATAGTCCGCATCCACCAACGCCACCGGCTCGCGCGTTCGCTGATGCAACGCGATGGCCGTGTTCAACGCCAGCGTGGTGCGGCCCGTCCCGCCCTTGGGCGCGCAGAACACCACCGCCCGCCCACGAACCTCGCGGGCACGCTCCTCCGGCTCGGCCGTGGCCGTCGGCTTGACCATCACCTGCTTGATGGCCGTCAGCAGATCGCTCGTCTGGAGCGGCTTCATCACAAAGCCGCGGGCGCCGGCCAGCACCGCCTGGCTGGCCCGGGTCATGGCATCCCATTCCACCAACGCCAGAACAGCGGCCGTGGGCACGCTACGCACGAGCTGCCGGATGATGGCCAGCTCATCCTCGCCCTCGAGGCCGTGGTCCACCAACACCAGATGCGGCACCACATCCTGCGCCCGCGACAGCGCGTTGCTGGCCTGCGACACCCAGTACAGCCGATGATCGGCCGTACCAGCCGTCAGCGCCTCGGCCACCTCGTCGCGCGTGCGCTCGTCGGTGCTGATTAGCAGAACGCGAAGTGGTTCGCCGCCGATCGGATCCATCCAACCTCCAGAAGCCGATACAGTTGAAGCCGATACAGTCCAGGTTCTATCTTGTCGCGTAGGGGCACGGCATGCCGTGCCCCTACCATAACGCCGCCCTCGTTCGCTACCGGGCGATCCGGTAACGGTTCATCACGTAATCGATGTCCACCGGATCGGGATCGAACAGATCCTCCACGCCCGGCGCCCGCAACACAAAGTCCAGAATGCCGCCGGCATCCACCAGGTACTTGAGCGTGAGGGCGTCCTGCGCGCTGACTGCCACCAACACCGCGGTGGGGTCGCCGGGCTCTGCCGGGTCGTTCGACGTCAGGGTAATGCCCGCCACGACAACGTTCTCCAGCGCGCTAAAGGTGGCCTGCTCTTCCTCAGCCTCGGCATAATAGTAACCGGTGGTATCCGTCGCTGCGGGCACGCCGCCCACGGTGGGGGCCGCCGGCATATCCAGCGAGAATAGAATATCGATATGATCGCCGGGGCGCAGCATCTTGACGCTGGTCAGCAGATCCTGCGATGGCAACGCCATCAAGACCTGCTCGTCCGATAGAATCAGGGCGCGACGTCCGTCCTCGGCGGTAATGTCGGGATCCACCAGGCGCTGCGCCAGGATGACCTCGTCGGGGTAGAGATCCACCAGGGTAACCATGCCGACGGCGTCCTCGGTCGAGCCGACCGCGCCGGCCGGCACGCTGGCCGCGGCCATCTCGACCACGCGCAGGTCCGCCTCGGTGAGCTGGGCGCGCACCGGCACGGCCTGGGCCGCCACCACCACCGAGACCTGGCGCGTCTCGGGGGCCTCTTCCACCACCTGCGTCGTAGCACGGTTCAGCGCCACATAGGCCACAAACCCCGCTACGAGGGCCACGATCAGCCCCGCCGTCAGCCACAAGCAGCCTCGCAGTCGCCCCATAGATCGCCCCTCCGCCTGGGGTGGCCCGCCCGGACGCGCCACCGCTGCTGCAACGTTCGGTTATTCCCTGCGTCTGAATCGTTCTGTATCGGACAGGACCCCGAAGTAGCGTGGGGCGTTGTCCAACGTCGTTCGGCCCGCCCTGTTGGTTCGAGCTTACCGCTCGATGCCCATGCTGGACGA
>DAIRUQ010000088.1:0-9541 GCA_036803245.1 Chloroflexota bacterium
AACCCCAACCGCAACCAACGCGCCGGGCTGGGCATCGCCGTGGCCGGGGGTACCGGTTCGGGCGTGTTTGCGGCGCTCCAGTCCATCTATGCCTGGCTCTGCCTCTGGAAGTTCCGCCCGCTGGCGCCCATGCCGGTTATCCGCGCCAACCAGCAAACGGCGCTGCGTAGCGCTGCCAAGGCTGGCGCTCAGTTGGCCGCTGGCGCAGGGGAGCCTTTCCGCAGCGCTGGCGAGCTGATGGCGGCCTATGACGCTCTGCCGTCGCTCCGCTATAGTCGTGTCGATGAGCACCGCTGGCTGGCCGAGACGCTGGGCCAGGCCCTCACCAACCGCGGTGACAGCCAGGCCGCCAGCTCGCTGGTGAACCTGCTGGCCCAGGCCGAGCGCATGCGAGGGGAGGGCGATCTGGCCGGCGCGGCCAACGTCTATATGAGAGCGTACCATGAGGGCATGCGCGCCTGGTGATGGCGCTCTTAGCAAGAGGAGGGGACCGTGAGTCTGGCGGACAAGCTACTGCTGCTCAACTGGAAACGCGTGCTGCTGATTATGGGAGCGTTCATCCTCGCGGTCTTGTTGCACAACGTCGTCTATGCTCTCTTCAAAAGCTACTTTGATGCCCACGGCGGCGACGAAGGCTTTTTCATGATGATCGCCTTCTTTGTCGTCCCGCCCTATGCCGTGATCTCGTTGGTCTACACGGTCATTCGTTTGCTGACGCGCCAGCGCCAAATAGGCTGCGACCGCACTTGACGCTGGCCGGAAGGAGGCCTGGTGCGCCGACCCAATATCCTGCTGCTGCTGAGCGATGAGCACTCGCACCGCTTCATGGGGCATATGCCCGTGGCTGCAGGCGGCGAGCCGATTGTCACACCGGCCTTTGACCGGCTGGCCGCCCAGGGCACCGTCTTTACCGATGCCTACTGCCAGATGCCGCTCTGCACCCCGTCACGGCTGTGTCTGCTGACGGGGCGTCACGTCCGCGGCGCCGGCGCTTGGACCAACGAGAGCGTTCTCAGGCCCGAGCTGCCCACGCTGCCCGGTACGTTGCGCGATGCTGGCTATGCTACCTGCCTGGTGGGCAAGATGCACCTGGGCGGCACGCAGCAGTACGTCGGCTTTCAGGATCGGCCCTATGGCGACCTCACGGGCAAGACTGGCCACCAATGGGAGCCCATCGACAACCTGCCATACGCCACGTCCATGCGGGCTCGCACGGAGCACGTCGGCGCTACGCAGCTGCCCGAGAGCCTGATCCAGGACCAGGTCACCGCCCATGAGGCCGTGGCCTGGGCTCGCGAGCAGGCTGGCCGTGCACCGGATCAGCCTTGGTTCCTTTGCTGCGGCTTTAGCCGGCCACATTTCCCCCTGACGGCCCCCGAGCGCCATCTGCGCTGCTATCCACCTGACGGCATCACCGAACCGCGGGTGCCGGCCGCTGGCGATGCCTACGATCACCCCAAGAGCGTCGGGATGCGCCGCGGTTTTCAGACCGACGCCATCGACCATGATGAGACGATGCGCGCCCGCGCAGCCTATTTCGCCTGCGTCAGCTACCTGGACGAGGTCATTGGCGATCTGCTCTTGCGGCTGGAGGCCGGCGGCCTGCTCGACGAGACCCTGGTCGTTTACACCAGCGATCACGGCGAGCTGGCCGGAGAGCACGGCCAGTGGTGGAAGAACGGTTGGTACGAGGGCTGCACGCGAGTGCCCCTAATCGTCTCAAGCCCGGCGCAGCGCCGGGGCCAGCAGCCAGCAGGGCGCTGTGGCACGCCCGTGGGCCTGGTGGACCTGTTCCCCAGTCTCTGCAGCTATGCCGAGGTTACCGCGCCAGCCGGGCTGGAAGGCGCCGACCTGAGCGTGACTCTGCGCGGCCAGGCAGGCGCGCCCGATCGGCCCGTGTTCTGTGACGCGCTAACGCCCCGCTGGGGGCCCGGCACAGAGTTCCGAATGATCCGATGGCGCCGCTGGAAGTACGTTCGCTTTCGCGATTGCTCGCCTCTGGCCTTTGACCTGGTGGCCGACCCCGGCGAGCAGCGTGATCTGCTGCGGTGCCCTCAGGATGCCGAGACGGCCGGAGCGCTGCGTTACCTGGCCGGCCTGGCCGAGGACAGCATGGATTTTGAGGCGGCCGAGCGCGACCGCACGGTCCGCGACGGCGCGTTGAGCGCGACCTACGTCCAGGGCGCTAGGTACCCCTACGGCAACCTCTACCGCCTGCCCGATGGCCGTGTCGTCGGTGCCGACGACACCCTCTACCAGCCCACGGTGGTGGATCCGGATGGGCGCGCCCTGTTCGGTGAGGGTTGTCAGGAGCAGAATCCGACCTAGAGCTTTTGCGGTGGAACCGAGGAGGCTGCAGCGGCGTCCATGGGGCAGGGGCGAACGGCCAGGCCCGGCGGCCGCCCGCTCTTTGGCGAGCCGTCTGGTGCACAGGAGGTGCTTTATGGACCATCGCGAGGCGATCTTGACGCGCAGCCAGGCTCCAGCCGAGATGGAGTCCTACTATCGTGATCTGACCCGCTCCGAGGCCAAGGCCTTTGCCGCTGCCATGGCCGAGCTGTACACGACCTCGCCCGATGTTCCCCTCATCGCCGCGTGGCACCATCGCCTGCGCCCTCAAGAGCGCCACCCCGACGTGGTCCGCCGCTGGGGCTTTGCGTTGGTGATCGGCATCCTGACCGGCCTGGCCCTCTGGGGGTTGTGGCCGCGGGGCTACGTGTTCGGCGAGCTATCGGAGGTGGCCGCCCTGCCTACGTGGGGCGCGGCCGTCGTCGCGGCCGGCGTGGTGGCCTACCTGGGGCTGGCGGGCCGGCGTCTGGCGGCGATGGGTCTGGCGGCCCTGGCCGGGCTAGCGGGGTGTGCCGCCTATGTCTGGTTCGTCGCGCGGCCCGATGGCACGCCCATGGAGCAGCAGTATGCCACGCTGGCGTACATCCATCTGCCGTTGCTGGCCTATGCCGCCGTGGCGCTGGCCACCCTAGGCTGGCGCAGCGGCGCCCGCCCCCGCTTTGCCTTTTTGTCCAAGACGGTGGAGGTGGTGTTCACCGGCGGCGTCTTTGCGGTGGTCGGTGGCCTGTTCTATGGGGTCACGCTGGGGCTATTCGCGACGCTGGACATTGCCTGGCCCATCTGGCTGGAGCAGATGGTGGCCATGGTGGGGGCGGGCTCCCTGCCGGTGCTGGCCGTGGCCACTGTGTACGATCCCACTCGCCCGCCCGAGGAGCAGGCCTTTGAGGTCGGCCTGGGCCGGGTGGTAGGCATCCTGATGCGGCTGCTGCTGCCACTGGCGCTGCTCGTGCTGGGGGGCTATCTGGTGGCCATCCCATTCCGCTTCATGGAACCCTTCCTCCAGCGCGACGTGCTGATCGTCTACAACGTATTGCTATTTGCGGTAGTGGGCCTGCTCCTCGCGGTGATCCCGCTAGAGTGGGAGCCCGACGACCGAATGCAGCGCACCCTGCGCACCGGCATCGCTGCGCTGGCAGGGCTCACGGTGTTGGTCAGCCTGTATGCCCTGGCAGCCGTGGTAACACGCACCATCTGGGACGGCTGGACCCTCAACCGTCTCACGGTCATCGGCTGGAACGTGCTCAACACCGGCGCGCTGGCCCTGCTGGAGGTCCGGCTAGCCCGTGCCTGGCGAGAGGACTGGGTGGCTAGTGCCCAGGCCGCCATCCGGCTGGGCAGCGCGGCCTACCTGGTCTGGGGCCTGGTGGTAATCCTGTTGCTGCCTTGGCTGTTCTGAGGCCACACTAGGTCAGGCGCGCGATCAGGGCTTTGTGCTGCGGGTACTGTTCCCGCAGCGCCGCGCCGTCGGCCAGCTCAAAGTCGGCATAGTCGAACCCGGGCGCCACGGTGCAACCCACCAGCGCATAGCCGGCATCATCCAGCACCTCGGCGGCGAACCACACGCCGTGCGGGATCACGAGCTGCCACCCATCGCCGCGCGGCGGCGGCCCCACCACAGCGCGCTGATAGGTGCCATCGCCGTGCAGTAGGTGCAGCACCACCGGGCAACCTTGGTAGTGGTGCCAGATCTCGTCGGACTTTATGCGGTGAAAGCGCGAGCGCTCGCGGGCTCGCAGCAGGTAGTAGATGCCCGTGCCATAGGCCCGCTCCCCGCCATAGCGCGCGGGCAGCGCGTCGGCGGGGTGTTCCTCCGCGCTGCGGTAGAGCTCGCGATAGTGGCCGCCTTCGGGGTGGGGCGTCAGCCCTAGCAGGCGGATCAGGGTCTCGGCATCGTGCTCCATCGCGCTCCTCTCAGGCTCGCTCCCAGGTCTCCCGGCAATAGCGCACGGCTCGCCGTACCCCCTCGGCGCCCAGGCCCGACGCCTCCTCGATGCAGACCCAGCCCGCAAAGCCGGCTCTCTTGAGCCGGCCGAACGCCGCCGGCAGCGGCGCCAGGCCGGTTCCCAGCAGCGTGGGCGTCAGCATGCCGCGCGTGGCGGTGTCCGCCGCGTGGATGCTGACCACTTGGTCCAGCACCTGCTCCAGCACGGGCAAGGTGTCGTCGCCATAGGCCAGCGGGTTCGCGGTATCAAAGTGGATGCCGATCTCGCTGCCGCGCACCGCCTCCGCCAGCGCCAGGAACACCGGCGTGGGCGTGTCAAAGTCGGTGTACTGCCACACGCCAGGCTTGCTATGGTTCTCCAGCAGCAGCCGTACACCGGCCTCGTAGGCGGCGGGCAGGCAGGCCCGCAGGCCTTGCAGCGCCCAGCGGATGCCGTCAGCCTCGCGTAACCCGGGGTGGGCTTGCCCGGCCGTGGCGCGGATCAACTGGGCTCCTAGATGCCCCGCCGCCCGGATGTGGGCGATCTGTCGCTCGATCTGGCGTTGCCGTTCGGCCGCGTCCGGGTGGGTAAAGTCCGGGTACGTCGCCACCATCACCACCCGCTGTCCCGCCGCGTCGATCTCGCCGCGCAGCGCGTCCAAGTAGGCGGGCTCCAGGCTGCGCAGGAACAGCACGCTCAGGTCCAGCCCATCCAGCTCTACCTCGGCGGCCAGGTGGGCCCACTCGGCTACGCTCATTCGCCCTTGGACGATCTCTGGAAAGAGCGAAACGGGCAGGCAGCTTAGGTTCAACGCTTACTCCCTCAACCCAAGATAGTATACTGAGTATAGAGACGACTGCTTGGCCGACTAGCTAGTGAGCAGCGCGTGGGCCTCCACCAGCATCTCGCGAATCGGAAGGTCGTAGGGACAGCGCTCCTCGCAGGCGCCGCACTCGATGCACTCGTCGGCCAGGACCTCTAGCTCGTCATAGGCCTCCTTGGCCCAGCCGGGGGAAAAGTAGCGCTTGGCCGCCCGCTGGATGTAGAACACGCGGGGGATGTCAATGTCGACCGGGCAACCATCGTCACGCAGGCAGTAGCCACACTGCCGACAGATATGCTTGCCCAACGCCGCCGTCGCTTCGGCGGCCTCGTCCAGCAGGCTACCCAGCTCCGCGGGGCTCAGGGCCTGGTACGCCTGGGCGACGGCAATGTCCTCCTCCATCTCGGCCACGCTCTTGACCCCAGCGCTGACGGTGCTAACCGCCTGCGCCAGCGCATAGCGCAGCGAGATGTCTGGCCGCTCAGTGAACAGCCCGCCGGCGAACGGCTTCATGGCGATGACGCCCAGGTCGAGCTCCTGGGCCACTGGGAGCACTGCCTCGGCGATATCCAGGTCCAGCGGGTTGACCGCCACCATCACCACGTCAAAGGCGCCGGTCCGCAGCGCCTGCACCAGGTCGCCCTCGCGGTGGCCGCTCACCGCCAGATAGCGGATCTTGCCGGCGTTCTTGGCTCGATGTAGCGCCTCGATCTGCTCTTCCAGGAATCCGGCCGCGCGCCCGACCTCGCAGTTGATGTCGTGCACGCCATAGACGTCGATCACATCCACCTGCAGGTTCTTGAGGCTGGCGTCGATGGAGGCCAGCATCTCCTCGCCCGTGCGGACGATGGCGCGCGAATGAACCAGGCACTCGTCGCGGCGGGTCTTGAGCACGCGGCCGAACTTGCGCTCCGAGACGCCGTTGCCGTAGGCGTGGGACATCTCTAGCAGGTTGATGCCGGCGTCCAGCGCCGTATGGATGATGGCGTCCGAAGTGGCGTCGTCCACGTTGGTCAGCGGGATGCCGCCGATGCAGAGCTGGGAGACCTGCTCCTCGGTTCGGCCCAGGCGTCGTCGAGCGATCATCGTGAACCTCCTTGGCGGTGAACGGGTTGTAGGAAGCAGTATAGAGAGGGCGCTGTGGGTCTCCAAGCGCTCGGGTAGCGCCTCGCGCTGCCACGGTTGTCGGGCGATCTGGGCGTTGGTACCATAGGGCCGCGGCTTGCGCCTAGAAGGGTCGCACCAGTCGATAGCAAAGGGACGGTCGCCATGGGGGAGCAACACTCGCGCAGAATCGCTGTCCTTTCCGATAGCGCCTCGTGTCTGTCGGAAGAGGTCCGGCAGCGGCTGGGCATCCGGGTGGTGCCCTTTTGGCTGGCCTGGGGCCAGGACGTCTATCGGGATCTGCTCGACATCAGCCCGGCCGCGTTCTACCGACGCTTCTTGGCCGGCCCTCCCTATCCCACCACCTCCACGCCCACTCTGGGCGATTTTCTCGCGGCTTACCAGGACGCGGCCCGCGAGGCCGATGGCATCGTGTACGTGCACGTGCCGGCACGGCTCACCTCGGCCGCGTCGGTGGCCCGGCTGGCATCGCGAGACGTGGACGTACCCGTCCGTCTGGTCGACGCGCACGTACCCGGCACGCCCGAGGGGTTTGTGGTCCTGGCCGCGGCCGAGTTGGCCGCGCAGGGCGCCGACCTGCAGGCGGTCGTTGCGGGGGCCCGCGCGGCGGCGCGACGCGTGGGGATGTACGTGTGCTTGGAGACGCTCGAGCATCTCCGGCGCGGCGGGCGGGTGGGCGAGATCGCCTTTCGCGCTGGCACCCGCATGGGCATCCGGGCGCTGTTGCGGCTGGTCGATGGGCGTGTGCGCCCGGTCACGGCGCGTCGCAGCCGGGGCGCCATCACCGAGGCCATGTTGGAGGCGCTGTGTGACGAGGTGGGCGATGCCCCCCTGCGCGTGGGCGTGCTACACGCCGCCTGTGAAGATGATGCTCGCGACCTGGCCGAGTTGGTTCGCCAGCGCTGCTGCGCGCGCGAGCTGCACGTCGCCGAGCTGACGCCCGTCATGGGTGCGCACTCGGGGCCGGGCACGCTTGGCATCGGCTACGAGCGGCTGCCAACCGACCTAGACCGAGCGGCCTGAGGTGACCATGATCGCACTGCTGCCCTGGCTCTTGTTCGGCTACCTGCTAGGATCCGTCTCGTCTGCCTGGCTCTACTCGCGGCTGCGGGGCGTAGACCTGCGGCGATATGGCAGCCGCAAGCTCAGCGGGTCCAACGTCTACCAGTTCTACGGCGCGGGCGCCATGGTGGTGGTGGGCATTCTGGATGTGGCCAAGGCGGCGCTGCCGGCCTGGCTGGCGCTCCGTCACGGCCCTGGCCCCTGGGGATCGGTGGCCGCCGGGTTGGGCGCCACCGCTGGGCACAACTGGTCGGTCTATCTCGGCCTCAAGGGTGGGCGCGGCGTTAGCACGGCGCTGGGTATGTTCCTGGTGGTCTTTTGGCCGGCAGCGCCGTGGATCCTCGCCTGGCTGGCGTTGGGGCGCTTGTGGCCATCGTATGCCGCCTTGGTGGGTTACTTGGGCATCCTGCTGTTGCCGGCTTTGGCGCTGGCTCTGCAATGGGGTGGGGCCGCCGTTGGCGCCTGTGTTGGATTCCTGTTGTTGACCACTCTGAAGCGTCTGGAGGGCAACCGCGAGCCGCCCCCCGCCGGCGAGACTTGGCGCGCGGTGCTATGGCGCCGTCTGTGGCTGGATCGCGACCTGTCCGATTTCCAGAGCTGGGCGGCCCGCCAGCCGCATCACGACGATCACCCGAGCACCGCAACCTGAGGAGGCCCTGCATGGGAGACCTGGAACGCGCCTTGACGCAACCGCCGCGCACCTACCGCCCGTTGGTGGCCTATGCCCTCAACGCTCGTCTTGAGGCCGATGCCCTGCGCGAGCGAGTGGACTGGTTCCACCAGATCGGCTATGGCGGGCTGATGATCATGGCCTGGCCCGGGCTACCTAACGCCTTTATGGACGACGACTGGCTCGCGTCCGTCGGCCACGTGCTGGACCGCGCCGCAGACCTGGAGCTAGAGGCCTGGATCTGGGACGACTGGACCTTTCCCAGCGGCTTTGGCGGCGGGTTGGTCACCCAGGAGCCGCGTTACCGCGCCCGCCGGCTGCATTTGGCGCACAACATCCTGCTAGAGCCGGGCGAGGAGGTGACGCTGACGGCGCCGCAGCGCCTGGTAGCGGCCGGTGTGGTGCCCGTCAACAAGTACGCCTACTATGCGCCGGCGGGCCCCTGTCGCCCGCTGGATGTTGATCCGGGCGACCGCCTGACCCATCGGGCCGGGACGGACCGCGAGCGGCTGTTGGTGGTCTCGTGGGAGTATACTTCCTTTCACCAGGTCAGCGTCACCGGCAACGATCCGTCCGACCCCACGGTGTGCACGGTGGATATGCTCAACCCCGCTGCCACCCGTCGCTTTACCGAGGTGGTCCACCAGCGCTACCTGACGGCCGTCGGCCGACACGTTGGGCGCACCCTCAAGGGCTTTTTCTACGACGAGCCCGAGCTGCCCTATGCCTACCCGTGGACGGAGGCGTTCCTCGACGCTTTCCGGGCCCGCAAGGGCTATGACCCGCGCCAAGGTTTGCCTCTGGTGCTGGCCTACTTGCCCATCGCCTACATGGGCATGGGCGGCTATGCGGGCTGCGCGGATGATGTCTATGCTCTGGCCAACGACTATTACGATGTGTGGACCGACTTGGCCGCCGAGGGGTTCTATGGCGTGCTGGAGGACTGGTGCCACGACCACCAACTGCTCTCCATCGGGCACCAGGATCTCGACAACAAGATGAACACGCTGGCCACGGTCAGCGGGCATTTCTTCAAGAACAGCGCTCGCAACGATCATCCTGGCGTGGACGTCATCTGGAAGCATGTGGAGCCGGGGCGTTGGCTCGACTTTCCGCGGTATGCCGGCTCGGCCGCCCGCGTGCTCGGCAAGGCCCGCGCCATGAGCGAGACGCTGGCCGAGATGGGCCACGGCATGCACGCCGACGCCCAACGCTTTGTCCTCGAGCAGCAGATCGTGCGCAACGTCACCCAGTTCTTTCTCATGGCGTCGGCCTATGACGGGCAGGCGCCCGGCTATGAGGAGCCGCCCGACCTATCGCCCGGGAACCCCATCCTGGACGCCTTTGGCCCGGCGCTGCACCAGCGCATCGGTCGCGTGGCGGCCTTGATGAACCTGGGCCAGACTGGCTGTCAGGTGGGACTCTACCTGCCCATGTACGACATTAACCGGGAGCAGCATCAGCTCGCCCATCCCCACGCGCGCAACAACCATCCCGCGCCCTGGGAGACGGTGGCCGAGATCGCCGAGCATCTCACCTATCTGCCGTGCGAGTTCGACTATCTCTGGGACGACGCCCTCCGCGCCATGC
>DAIRUQ010000088.1:9641-12198 GCA_036803245.1 Chloroflexota bacterium
GGGCCGGTGCGGCTGATTCCCATGGGCTAGCCAAGAGTGTCTGGGGCGGCTTGGCTACGGGGGAGGGCCGATCCCTCCCCCGTAGGGCGTGGTGCGCCGAAGATGACGCACAGGTTGACACATCACGCTGATAAGCCTAGTATTCGACAAGTTGAATGTGGGAGGCGAACGTGGATGGGTACACCACCGCGGCCGAGCTGGCCAAGCTGCTAGGGCATCCAGTGCGACTGCGTATCCTGGACATCCTGGCCGAGCACGAGGCCTGCGTCTGTCACTTGACCACCGTCCTGCACCAGCGCCAGGCCTATGTCTCGCAGCATCTCATGCGCCTGCGCGAGGCCGGCCTGGTCACCGACCGCCGCGATGGCCTGATGGTCTACTACCAACTGGCCGAGCCGGCGCTCCAGGGGGTGCTTGCCATCCTGCGCGACGTGGTTCGCCGCCGTGACGCCGATGCGATCTTTCCCACCGTGCCGCATGGCCCTGTCGAGGGCTGCCCCTGCCCGTGCTGTAACCCCGCGAGCGACGACACCTGCTGCTGAACCCCATCCCACGCTGCCCATTTGCTGTTTGACAGCCCATTCTGTTGGGCCTATTATTCCAAAAGATGAATGTTGTGGCACACTTGGCCCCTGCGCCCGGGTGCGTAAAGGGAGGGGACTATGGCAGCGATGCAGTTTGTCGCGGGCTTGCTCCAATCGGGGCTGGGGAACCTGGCGGCCTACCTGGCCGCGCACGTGCTCCTGTGCCTGCTGCCGGCGTTTTTCATCGCGGGCGGGCTGGCGGCGCTGGTGCCCCAGCAGGCGGTGACGCGCTACCTAGGGCGCAACGCCCTTAAGTGGATCTCTTACCCGGCGGCGGCTTTGGGTGGATTCGTCCTGGCGGTCTGCTCGTGCACAATCATGCCGCTCTTTGCGGGCATCTACAAAAAGGGCGCTGGGCTGGGCCCGGCCATCACCTTTCTCTTTGTGGGGCCAGCCATCAACATCCTGGCTCTGGCTTATACCGGCGTGGCCCTGGGCATGGATATCGCCATCGCCCGGGTGGTGTTGGCGGTGCTGTTTGGCATCGGCATCGGTCTGATCATGGCGCTGATCTACCGCCGCGATGATCAGGCCCGCACTCAGACCAAGGTTGATGCCTTTGCAGCGGAGGCCAAGGTGAGCCCGGCGGTGTGGGTGCTCTTGGCACTCATGCTGGCGCTGTTGCTGGCCGGCACGCTCCAGGTCGATCTCCTGACCCGCTCCTATGGCGACGTGCTGATTCCTCTCGATGGCGTGGAGCGGCTCCAGGCCACCCTGCATCGCTGGGTGCCTTTTGATGCCTCTCGCGGAGAAGAGGGCGTCACCGTCCAGGGCTTGGGGCTGATCGCGCTGCTGTTCCTGATCGGCGGCTCGGCCTGGTTCGGCCTCAACCGCGTCGACGAGGGCTTTAACCGGTGGACGTGGGTCGCCCTCGGACTGATCGTCCTTACGCTGGCAGTGGCCGCGCTGGGTATGGTGGCCACTCCGGAAGGGTTACTGGTCTCGTTCACGGGCAAGTTCTTTGGCGTACTGCTGAGCATGGCGGGCATCGGGTATGTGGCCAAGCGCTTCTTTGACGAGTTCGAGGTCCAGGAATGGCTCTGGGAGACCTGGCGCTTTGTCAAGCAGATATTTCCGCTATTGGTGGTGGGCGTGTTCGCGGTCGGCGCCATCCGCGTGCTGATCCGACCCGAGTGGATCCAGGCCCTCGCAGGCCGCAACACCGTCCTGGCCAACCTGGTGGGCGTGGTCTTTGGAGTGTTCATGTATTTCCCCACGCTGGTGGAGGTGCCCATCGCGCAGATGTTCCTCTCGTTGGGCATGCACCGCGGGCCGCTGCTGGCCTACCTGATGGCCGACCCCGAGCTGAGCCTGCAGAGTATCCTGATCACCACCAGCATCATCGGCAGGGGCAAGACCTGGGTCTATGTGGCTTGGGTGACGCTCTTTAGCACCCTGGCGGGCCTGATCTATGGCGCCTGGGTGGATGGAGCCAGCCTCTGGCTGCTGGGTGGCTTGGTGCTGGCGGGTGTGGCGGCGTTGGTGGTCGCGCTCGCGCGCATCGGCGCGCGCCAGGAGCGCCGCGCACAGGCCGTCGAGGCCTTGGAGTAACGGCGGGTTCTAGACGTTGGGTACGTTGTGGCACATCTGACAAAGGAGCAATGACGGCATGGAGATCAAGATTCTGGGAACTGGCTGCCTTAAGTGTAAGCGGTTGACCGCGTTGGTGGAGGATGTGCTGGAGGCGTCGACGGACATACAGGCCACGATCATCAAGGTCACCGACCTGGACGAGATCATGGAGCTGGGTGTCATGACGACGCCGGGATTGGTCATCGACGGCGAGGTCGTCAGCGCCGGCCGCCTGCCGCGCAAGGAAGAGATCGAAGGCTGGCTACGCGCATCGGCCTCCAAGGCGCCGGCGGCGGCTGACTGCTGTTGCGAATGCGACTGCGATGACGATTGCGAGTGTGGTTGCGACTGCGATGACGATTGCGACGATGACTGCGAGTGCGACTGCCACACCGAGGGCT
>DAIRUQ010000089.1:0-12162 GCA_036803245.1 Chloroflexota bacterium
ACCAACCTCCATGCGCGGGAGGTTGCGCCAGAGTCTCCCAGCCTGGCTGGTCACGACTGCGCTCCCCTATGGCGAGCGAACTGCGCTTGTCGTGCTAGAGATCTCCCCGTGTTCGCTCCTCTTTTTTGCATGAGACGTCACCCTGGTGTTTGCGATGCGTCACGAAAGCGGGGGAGCCACAAGGCTCCCCCGCTTGGTGTTGCCAAGGGCTCACTCTGACGGTACCATCGGGGCATGCGCGATCTCAGTCGGCCACCCTTGAGGGCTCTGGCGCGGGGTGGGGCGCTGCAGCATCTGAGCGGGGTCCAGAGGGAGTCACATGCAGAGCGATCTCTTTGTCATCTCGTATTGGGATGGGCCGACGGCGACGCGCGAGCGGTATGCCGAGGTGGCCGAGGCCGGGTTTACGGTTGCCCAGGTCGATGCGGGAACGCCCGGGGAGACCATGCAAGTGCTGGCATGGTGCGCCGAGTTTGGGCTAAAGGCCATCGTGGCTGATGCGCGGGTCTATGCGGGCATGACAGAGGATCCGGCTTGGGAGGCAGCCGTCGAAACGGTGGTGGCAGCCTATGGAGACCATCCGGCGCTGTGGGGTTATTTCATCAAGGACGAGCCGCATCCACGCGAGTTCGAGGGTCTGGCCCAGATCGTGCGCGCTTTTGGTGAGCGCGATCCTGAGCACGTGGCTTATATCAACCTATTCCCCAACTGCTGTAGCCCAGACCAACTGGGCACCGTCGACTATCGGGGCCACGTGCGGGCGTACCTCGACACGGTGCGCCCCACGCTGCTCTCCTATGACAACTATTCGCTGATGGAGACCTATGACCGGCCGGATTACTATACCAACCTCGAGATCATTCGGCAGGAGGCGTTGCGAGCCGGCGTGCCGTTCATGAATATTGTCCTGGCTACGCCGCACTGGCTGTATCGGGATCCCACGCCCGAGGACATGCGCTGGCAGGTGTACACCACGTTGGCCCATGGCGCCAAGGCGTTGGCCTACTGGACTTACCAGACGCCCGACTGGGAGAACAGCCGCAATGGGCCCCTCACGATCCACGGGAAGCGGACGGCCAAGTGGTACGTGATCCGCGACCTGAATCTAGAGCTGCAGGCGTTGGCGCCGCACCTGCTCACGCTGCGCTCTACGGGGGTGTGGTACTGGCCCGACGCTCCCAAGGGCACCGAGGGTGAGACGCGCCGCCTGTGCGGCGAGGGTCTGGTGGCCTTGATCGAGGGGGGACAGGATCGAGTGCGCTCGATCGGGGAGCCGCTGCATACCGAGGGCAGTAGGTTTCTCATCGGCGAGTTCGAGGACCGAGAGGGCCTGCCGTGGGTGATGGTGGTCAACCTCGATCGCGAGCGCCCCAGCTTTGTGCGGATGACGCTGCGTACCGAGCATCGGACCGTGTCACGCGTAATGCGCAGCACTGGGGAGCTACGGCCCGTGTCGGAGGATCGGGGCGTGGGACCGACGCGCCCATACCGCGATGGGGTCTACACCTCGTTTTGGTTGGCCCCTGGCGACGGTCGGTTGATGCGCTTTAGCGGGTGAGCGGGATGGCTCGCGCCATGGCAGCGAATGGGGGAGCCACTTGGCTCCCCCGTTTGGTGTTGGTGGGGTGCTAGCCCCGGTGCCGGTGACGCGCTAGGACGTCTAGCTGCACATCGCGGTCGAGGGTAACAAAGCGGGCTGAGAAGCCGCCCACGCGCACGATCAGGTTGGGGTGGCGCTCGGGGTGGGCGTAGGCGTCCTCCAGATCAGCCACGCTGGTCATGTTACCCTGAAAGATCATGCCGCCGCGCTGCAGGAACGACGTCAGTAACGCGCGGAGCAAGGGCTCGTCGATCCACTGCGGGTCCATATCCCACATGGTGGTGGCGCCGCCCAACACGCAGGTGCAATCCAGCGTCAGGCACGAGTTCATGGCCGGGGTGATGCCCGAGGTCATGGCGCGCTTGGCGGGCGTGAGGCCGTGGCCGATGGCTTCGCCCGCTCGCGAGCCGTCGGGGCGGGCGCCCAGTGCCTTGCTGGCGCCGGGCGTCCACACAAAGTTGAACACCATCGGCTTGAGCCGCCCGCCAAAGCGTGTCCGCTGGGCCGTGGCCAGGTCGCAAACGCTGGCGAGCACGCGCTGGCAGAGGCCATCGGCCTCCGGAGCCTCGTGGCCATAGGGCGGGATGGCGCGCAGACGAGCGCGCAGGGCCTCGAACCCGGCAAAGTCCGCCCGGAGGGCAGATAGCAGCTCGGCGGCGGTGACAAACCTCTCGCGGTAGACGGCCACGTCCAGGGCATGCAGGGCGTCGGCGGCGGTGGTGATGCCCAACGGTGCGAAACCATAGTCGTGGTAGCGGGCGCCGCCGTCTTGCTGCTCGCGCCCGCGGTCCAGGCAGTCATCTACAAGGCTGGAGAGGAGGTAGCAGGGGCGCAGCTCGGCATAGGTAGCGCTGGCGATATCGATGGCGCGGACCATCTCGGCGTACTGGCGCGCCAGCTCGTCCTCAAAGGCGCGGTAGAGGGTGTCGAAACTCTCATAGGCCGCTAGGTCGCGATCCAGCGCCAGTCGACGCTGGCCGCTGACCAGGTCGATGCCGCCGGTCAGCACCAGCTCCAGGGTCTTGGCGATATTGAGGGTCCCGGCAAAGTTCAGGTCGCAAGCCGCCCCCTGGCTGCTGATCTCCATGCAGCCGCCGGCCATGTAGACGGCTGCATCGGCCGCGGGGACGCCGCCCCGACGGAGGGCGGGTAGGACCACGTCGTCATTGTAGACCTGGGCACGGTTGCGGCCATGAAGCAGGTAGCGGACGGTTAGGTCCAAGAGCTCGTCCGAGCTCTGCGTGGAGAGACGTACGTACACCGAGGGGTGGGTGATATCCATGGCGGCGACGCACTCGATGATCAGATGGGTGAGGGTGTTTTCCGCGGGGGCGCTGCCGGGCCCCAGGCCGCCAACTGTGACCGCCTCCACCCATCCATCGGCGTGGGCGATGCGCTCGTGCAGGCGGATTATCAGCTCTGCCACCAAGTCGCGGGCCTCGTCGAGGCTAATGCGTCCGTCGGCCAGATCGCGTTCCAGGTAGGGCCCCAGGATGGCGTCCATGCGCCCGGGACCGTTGCCGCCGTAAGGGTTTTCGAACATCACGGCCAGGTGCTGCACGTAAAAGCTCTGTAGCGCCTCGTGGAATGTTCGGGCCGGGTAGCGCGGCACCCGCTGGCACAGCGCGATGAGGCCCTCCAGCCGGGAGCGCTCCTCGCCCGTGGCGGCTGCTGCAAGCTCGCGGAGTGCCGCAATGTGTCGGTCGTTCCAACGGAGCACGGTCTGCCACAAGATGATGGCGCCCTGGTACAACGCATGGGCCCTGGCGTCGGGTGCGCTGGTGAGCCGAGCCTCGAGGTCGGCAAGGTGTCCCGCGATGCCGCGCTCCAGGATGCGATCCCAGCGCCACCCGATGTGCCCGGGGGCTCCGCCCACGCGGAGGTAGGGCTCGATCTGCTCGGCCTGACGCTGCGCGGTCTGCAGGTGGGGGTCATACGCGCGCCACTGCTCGTCCCAGGGCGTGGGCTGGGGCGGCACGTCCGGCCGGCACACCTGGTAGGTCATGCCCACCAGGCGTTCATCCTCCAGCAGGTAGACTGGTGCCGCCTCCAGCGCCTGGGCCATGGCGCGGGCATAGCGCTCGGGGAACGGCAGGTCGGCATAGGGCCCGAAAAAGGCGGCGAGCAGATCATGCTGGCGGGTGGGCTGCGGCGAGCAGTCGCTGCGCTCGCGGCTGGCCTCGCGCCAGCGCCGGATGCGTGGCGAAAGCGGCGGGAAGGGGGGTCCCGCCGCCGACTGGGTGTCGGTCATCGCCTGGGTCAACCGGCCTCCTAACGCGTCTCCTCGGCCGTCACCCGCAGGATCTGCCCATAGTAGATGCGGTGATAGTCGGCGCCGCCATAGGCGTTGGCCTCGACCTGGGCGTCCAGGTTGGCGGGGATGACGTCATTGTGGTGGACCACCCGGCACTCGTAGGTCTGCAGGGCGCCATCGATGGTGATGGTATCGGCCACCTCGCTGGCGGTGTAGGCCATGTGGTGCTCGGTGAACTTGTCCATGTCGCGCCCTGAGCGCGAACCGCAAACGGCCACCCAGTCGTACATGGCGCGGGTGGGGACGTTGACGCTAAAGGCCTGGGCATCCTCGATGAGCCCGTAGGTGTAGCGCGAGGGGCGCACCAGCACAGCAAAGATGGGCAAGCTCCAGATGATGCCCAGGGTGCCCCAGCCGATGGTCATGGCGTTGGCGCGCCCTTGCGAGTCGCGGGCGGCCAGCAGCAGCCCGGGCCGGTGGAGCAGCTCCAGGGTGCGATTGATCTCGTGGTCGTACGGTACCTCGATGCGGGTCATGATGGCTCCTCCTCATGCGACGGGGCGCTGGTGGCCAGGGGATCGATCCTTTCTCGTAGCAAGGCCGATTTGCTGCGGCTGAACTGCAATTCCGTGCCCGTCGGCCCGCGCCCCGCCAGGATGTTGCGGGCCAGGGCGATATCCTCCTCGGCCTCGTAGGTCGTCATGGTGCCGATGCAGACGGTATCGGTCGGCTTGATGCTGCCATAGACAAAGGTGAGGCCGGTGGGCGGCAGGCAACGGCCCGCGGCCAGCGGCTTGATCACAATGATCGGCTTGGGCGTCTCGTTGATGATGCGGCAGATCCAGTCGGTCTCTACCTGGCAGAGGAACCCGACCGGGTTATAGATCTGGATATAGGTGGCGACGTCATAGCCGGCGGTGTCGCAGACGACGACGGTCTCGGGGCGGTGGGTGGAGAGGCCGGGGATCATGCCCAGCTCGCGGATGCGCTCGGTGACGCGCTCCAGCCCCAGGATGCGCTTTTGGTTGACGATCATGTTGCCGTCGGTCCAGTGCTGATGGGGCAGGCAGACGGCGGCGCCCATCTCGGCCGAAAGCTCGATGCCAGGCATGAGCTCGTCCACGTCCTCGCCGCTGGGGGTGCAGAGCCAGTGCACCGTCACGCCGGTCTCTTCTTTGACGCGGCGGATGGCCTCCTGCATCAGCGGCTCGGGGCCCGAGAGGACGGCGTTGCAGCCGTTGCGGGCGAACACGTTCATGATGCTGACAATCCGGTCCAGGTTCATGTATTCGCGGATCCAGCGGCTCTTGGCGGCGGAATAGTGCGAGAACCCGCGGAACCAGTTGGTGCCGATAATCATGCGCGAGATCTCGAGATCCTCGATGCGGGTCATGGGAAAGGTGCCCATGGGGCGTCTCCTTGTGCGGTTGGGTCACAACGGCGCTCGCTATTGTGGCGGAGACGGCTGGGGGTGTCAAGGAGACGGAAGGGGGCGGGGTACGGGCCAACCCCAACCCTCTTGGCTCGGGGCGAACCACAAGGTTCGCCCCTACCGTAAAAGACTTGACGAAAGCCGCCCGCTGCCAGGGGCGATGCTTGTCATCGGCCACTAGCCTGGCCTCGCGCCCGCCTACTCGTACCTGAGCGCCTGGATCGGGTCCAGATTCGAGGCGCGGTTGGCGGGGTAGATGCCAAAGAACAGGCCCACGGCCAGCGAGAACCCCACCGAGAGGGCGACGGCCTCGGGCGAGACCACCGTGGAAAAGGCATCCAGCGTGTTGACGGCGGCCGCGATGGCGACACCAAAACCGATGCCGATCAGCCCGCCCACGATGGACAGGATCACGGCCTCGATCAGAAACTGGTAGAGGATGTCGCGGCGTTTGGCGCCCACGGCCTTGCGGATGCCGATCTCGCGGGTGCGCTCGGTCACCGAGACCAGCATGATATTCATGATGCCGATGCCGCCCACCAGCAGCGAGATGCCCGCGATGGCCCCCAAAAAGATGGTCAGGATGTTGGTGATCTGGTTAAAGACGCCCAGGATGTCCTCTTGTGAGGTGACCGTGAAATCGTCCTCGTCGAACTGGATGTTGTGCCGCTCGCGTAGGATGTAGGTGATCTCGGAGACGGCGGCGTCGATGCTGGATTCGTCCACCGCCGAGACGTTGATCAGGTCGACGGTCTCGCCGTACTGCGATGAAAAGCGCCCGCTGTACAGGCGGCGGTAAGCGGTCGAGATGGGCACGATGACCTGGTTATCCTGCGAGCCACCAAAGCCCGACTGGCCCCCCTTGGATTCCAGCACGCCGATGACGCGAAAGGGCACACCGTTCAGGCGGACGGTTTGGTCGAGGGCCAGCGATGGGTCGCCAAAGAGGTTCTCGGCCACCAGGTAGCCCAGCACGGCGACGCGGGCATAGGCGGCGTCCTCCCCCTGGGTAAAGTAGCCGCCATAGACGGCTGGGAAGCTGCGCACAAACGAAAACTCGGGCGTGGTGCCGACTACCGTGGTGTTCATTGTGGTGCCCGCGTAGAGCGCGGTGGCGCTGCGCTGGATCATGGGGGCGACGGCGGCCACGCTGGGCGCCAGGGAAGGATCGGCCAGGGCCATGGCATCTTGGTACGTCAGCGGCTGATAGCGGGTGGTCATGCCCGTGGAGCTGGTCTGATCGAGCTGGCCCGCAAAGACAAAGATCAGGTTGGAGCCGATGGACTGGATCTGATTGGTGATCTCGGCCTGGGCGCCCTGGCCGACCGACAGCAGGGCGATGACGGCGCCCGTGCCGATAATGATGCCCAACATCGTCAGGGCCGAGCGCATCTTGTTGGCCGCTAGGCTGCGCAGGGCCATGCGGATGCTTTCGAGGACGCTCATGCGGCCGTGCTCCCAGTCGCAGAGTCAGCGACGGCGACCTCGCTGCCCGTCGACGGAGGTTCGGTGATGCTGGCGCCAGGCGGCAGTAGCTCGGGCGACACGTTAAAGGCAAACTGCTGGTTAGGTACGGGCTCGTCGCGCTCGATCAGGCCGTCACGCAGGCGGATAACCCGTCGCGTATAGTCGGCCGTCTCCTGGTCGTGGGTCACATAAAGCACGGTGATGCCGCGCTCGAGATTGAGCTGCTGAAAGATGCCGATGATCTCCAGGCCCGTGCGGGTATCCAGGTTGCCTGTGGGCTCGTCGGCCAGGATGAGCGACGGCTGGTTGACCAGGGCGCGGGCGATGGCCACGCGCTGCTGCTGGCCGCCCGAGAGCTCGTTGGGCTTGTGGTGGGCGCGGTCCGCCAGGCCGACGCTCTCCAGGGCCTCCATGGCCAGTTGGCGGCGGTTGCGCGCGCCCGCATACAGCAGCGGCACCTCGACATTCTCCAGGGCCGACGTGCGCGGCAGCAGGTTATAGCTCTGAAAGACAAAGCCGATGGTGCGGTTGCGGATGGCGGCCAGGGCGTCGTCGTCCAGCTTGGCGATGGGCTGGCCCGCCAGGAGATACTCGCCCGAGGTGGGGCGGTCCAGGCAGCCCAGGATGTTCATCAAGGTGGACTTGCCCGAGCCCGACGGGCCCATGATGGCCGTCAGCTCTCCCTGGGCGATCTCGAGGGAGACGCCGCACACGGCGCGGACCTCCATCACGCCCATTTGGTAGGTCTTGCAGATGTCGCGCAGGTCGATCAGGGGGGTGTTTTCGCTCATTGCGGCACTCCTAGAGACTCGAGCAGGGAGCCACGCGGACGCGCGACAATGACTTGGTCGCCCTCGTTGAGGCCCGAGAGGATCTCGGTATAGCTGTCGTTGGCAATGCCCGTGGTGACGTCGACGCGGACGGGCATGCCGCCGCGAAGCTGCTCCACATAGATGCCACGCGCATCGCGGCGCAGGGCGCGGTTGGGCACTACCAGCGCATCTTGGCGTTGCTGGGTGACCACGCTGATGACGCCCGTCATCAGGGGCCGCACGGGCAGGCCGTCGTGGTCAAAGGCGATCCGCACGGTATAGTTCACCAGGCCCTGTACCGAGGTGCCGAGAAGGCTGATGCGGTCGACGGTACCCGTCAGCTCCTGCTCGGGAAAGGCGTCCAGGCTGATGCTGGCCTGCTGGCCCTCTTGCACCTGGGCGATCTCGGTCTCGTCGATGGCCACCTCGACATAATAGGCGCTGTCGTCCACCAGGGAGCCGATGGGCGCGGCGGGCGACACCAGATCGCCAGGGCGCAGGTTCCAGGTGGCGAGCACACCGTCGGCGGGCGCGGTGAGGATGGCGTCGTCTAGGCGGCTGCGCGCGCTCTCGACGCTGATGCGGGCCTGCGCGATCTGGGCCTCGAGCACGGCGATCTCTTGATCAGAGGCGCCCTGCAGCAGGCGGGCCAGGCTGGCCTTGGTGTTGGCGATCTGGGCCTCGGCGGCGGCGATGGACGAGGCGGAGGGCTTTTCCCACAGGCGCTGCTGGTTGAGCTCGGCCTGCTTGACGGCCCACTCGGCCTGCGAGACGGCGGCCTCGGCCTGGGCCTTGGAGCCGCCGCCTGCCATGGGGTTGCCCACGGTGGCGTCGCGGCTGCCCTGGGCGCCCCAGAGGCTGGCCTTGGCCTGCTCCACCGAGATGCGGGCAGCCTCGATATCGCGGGCGCTGGGCCCCTTTTGCAGGTCGGCCAACTGGGCCTCGGCGGAGGCGACGGCGGCCTCGGCCGCGGCGATATCCTCCTCGGTGGCGGGGGTAAGGGCGCGGGCCAGGTTGGCCTCTTGGATAGCTAGGGCGGCCTCGGCCTGCGTCACGGCCAGCTCCAGGTCGGCGGTGTCCAGCTCGGCCAGGACCTGGCCCTTGGTGACGCGGTCGCCTTGCTGGACGTGCACGGCGACGACGGTGCCGCTGCTGGCAAAGCTCACGGTCTGGTTGCGCTCGGCCACCACGTTGCCCGTGACGGTGACGCCCGCGTCCAGCGACGTGACAAAGGCGGGCTGGGTGGTATAGCCCTCGGCGGTGACGGTCTCTGCAGGCTCGCGGTTGGCGCGGTCATACAGGAACCAGGTGGCCCCGCCGACGACTGCCAGGACGAGGATGATGATCAGGGCGCGTTTCATGTGCAAGCGTCTCCGTTCGTTCTCTAGGGGCTGGGGATCAGCCCATCAGTGATGCGGTCAGGCCGCCCATTAGCAGCGAGGGAACCAGCGTCAGCGCGAGGCCGAGGCCCCACAGCAGCAAGATCAGGATGATGGCGGCGGTGCGGCCCAACCCTGTGGCGGCGCGCACGCCGACGATCAGCAGGATCAGGCTCCAGATGGCAAAGGGCGAGATGGACGAGAGGGCCAGGTAGGCGGGGTTGGCCGCATCCCTGAGCAGATCGCCCGTCCCCACGAGAAAGGCGAGGCCCTCATGCGCGGGGATGGCGTCGTTCATCCAGGTATAGATCATCGTCGCCAGGTAGCCCAGCGCGCGGGGGAGCTGGCTCCACACGGTGACGGCCCAGGTGTGGGCGAACTCGCCGCGCCCGCCAAAGAATAGGCTGCCCAGGTGGGCGCCCCCCGCCCAGAGCAGCCAGCCAAATGCGGCCCTGACCGCCGTGATCAGCAGGGTGGTGACGATGGGGCGCTGAGCGGAAGCGGCCTCGACAGAGGCGCGCATGGCCTCAGCCTGCTCGGGCGATGCCTGGGCGGCAAGCCGCTCGACCATGGCGGCCTGGGCCTCGGCCTGGGCGGCCTGCTGATAGGGGCCCGTCACGCTGGCATAGGCCAGCAGCGTCACCAGCACGATGGCGGCGGCGATCCACCAGCTTTTCGGTCGGGCCACGACGGCGCGCATGGCGGCCGCGGGGCGGTCGATCAGATCGGGCAGGATTCTGTCTTGAGCCATGGCGAGCACCTCGGTCGGTCACGGGACGCGTCAACTGCCAGTAAGTATACGCCATAATGGCGTCGCATATTCGGCGGCTGAGACACGAGTTTGACAAGGCCATGGGGCGGGGCTATGTTCACACAATGTGCCGCGCTAGTGTGAAGTGAGGGGGCGAGTGCGCGAGCTGTGGGTTCGCAACCTGGTGGCTCTGTGCGCAGCGCAGTTGCTGACGCTGATCGGTTTCTCAGCTTATTTTCCTTTTATCCCCTTTTTCTTCCAAGAGCTAGGTGTCGGCGGCTATGACGCCGCCGTCGCGTGGTCGGCCGCCTTTACCAGTGGCGCAGCCTTTAGCATGATGGTCTTTCAGCCCATCTGGGGCGCGCTGGCCGATCGGGTCGGCCGCAAGGCCATGTTGGTGCGAGCCACGGCTGCGGGCGCGGTGCTGGCCTTTGCCATGGGCTTGGCACGAACGCCCGAGTTGTTGGTCTTCCTACGGGTGCTGCAGGGCATCTTTTGCGGGACGGTGGCGGCGGCGCTGACCCTGGTGGCCGCCGAGACGCCCGATGAGAACATGGGCTTTGCCCTGGGGATGATGCAGACGGCCCAGTTTGTGGGCAACGCGGTAGGGCCGCTGCTGGGCGGTCTGGTGGCCGATGCCTACAGCTCGCGGACCGTCTTTACGGTGTCATCCTGTTTGATGGCCGTCTCGGTGATGGTGGTCGTGGGGGTGGTGCGCGAGTCGCGCCAGCCCGATGCGCGGGCGCGGACCATCTCGCTGCGTCCGATGTTTGCAGGGATGCGGCAGGTGCTCAACGGCAGCTCCTTGGCGCTGCTGGTGGCGCTGGCCAGCGTGAGCTTTGGCGCGGCGGTGGTCTCGCCGATTCTGTCGTTGTACGTGCAGGCGCTGTCGCCTGGTGCGCCCAATATCGCCACGGTGGCGGGCGCGGTGACGGCGTCGGTCTCGGTGACGTCGTCCATCGCCGCGTTTGTGCTGGGCAGAGTGGGCGACCGCATGGGCCAGCGCAAGGTGCTGGTCATCTGCCTGCTGGGTTCGGCGGCGCTCTATTTCCCGCAGGCCATGGTGGGCAGCCCGTACGCGCTCTTGGTGGTGCGGGCGCTGCAGGGCGCCTTTATGGGCGGCGTGATGCCCTCGGGCAACGCCCTCTTGGCGCGGATGACCCCGCCCGAGCGACGGGGGTCGGTCTTTGGCGTGGCGAGCAGCCTGGAGGCTGGCGGGCGGGCGATAGGGCCCCTGGTGGGCGCGGCCGTCGCGGGCGCGTGGACCATGGGCGCCAGCTTTGTGGCGGCGGGGTTGGTGTTTGTGGTCATCGGG
Source organism: Chloroflexota bacterium (assembly GCA_036803245.1). GTDB lineage: Bacteria > Chloroflexota > Anaerolineae > UBA1429 > UBA1429 > DAIRUQ01. The sequence goes on from DAIRUQ010000089.1 coordinate 11,011, forward strand.
CTGTGGGTGCTGGGGTTTGTGCAGGCTGGCAAGGGCAAGCTAGCGGCTCCCGCGGGCCAGGCTGGGTTGGCGTCCGCGTCGGCAGGCGCGGCGGGCGGCGTCTTGGCGACGGAATGCTCAGCCGATCCTCACAAAGTCTCCACACCCTCGCGGTAGGATGGGCAGCGGCGCGCCGTACGTTCTGCGAGTAGCGGGCGCCCTGCGGCGGTAGGTAGGAGGTGGATGCTCGGATGATCCGCGTGGAAGGATTGACCAAAGAGTACGGGCGCTTTTGCGCGCTGAACGACGTCTCGTTCAGCGTCGAGCGTGGCGAGATCGTGGGCTTTTTGGGGCCCAACGGCGCTGGCAAGACGACCACCATGCGCATCCTGACGGGCTATATGCCGCCGAGCGAGGGCACAGCCGTCGTGGGCGGCTTTGACGTGGTGGAGGACTCGCTGGAGGTGCGGCGGCGGGTGGGCTATCTGCCCGAATCGGTGCCGCTCTATCGCGAGATGCGCGTGCGCGAGTACCTGGATTTCTGCGGGGCGGTGCGGGGCGTCGAGGATCGCCAGGGCGCCGTGGCGCGGGTGATCGACGCCTGTAACCTGGGTGATGTGCGCGATCGGATCATCGGGCGCCTCTCCAAGGGGTACCGACAGCGCGTCGGGTTGGCCCAGGCGTTGGTGCATTCGCCCGAGCTGCTGGTGCTGGACGAGCCCACCATCGGGCTGGACCCGCGGCAGATTCGGGGGGTGCGCGAGCTGATCCGCGACCTGGCGGGCGAGCACACGGTTCTGCTGAGCACCCATATCCTGCCCGAGGTGACCGACCTGTGCCAGCGGGTGCTGATCATCGACAAGGGGCGCATCGTAGCCGAGGACACGCCCGATCGGCTGCAGGCAGGGCTCCAAGGCGCGCAAAGGGTCCGCGTGCAGTTGGCACGGCCCGACAAGGGCGCCGAGGAGGCGTTGCGCGGGCTGCTGGGCGTGGCCGACGTGGAGACGCTGGCCGCCGATCGCCTGGTGGTGACGCTGGACGGCGAGACCGACGGCCGCGCGGCCGTGGCGGAGACGTTGGTGCGCGGCGGCTGGGGCCTGCTGGAGCTGCAGAGCGTCTCGGTGAGCCTGGAGGACGTCTTTGTGCAGCTCACCACCGACGAGACGCCCGCGG
>DAIRUQ010000090.1:0-11751 GCA_036803245.1 Chloroflexota bacterium
CCAGCCGGGAGAGCAACTCTACGACCGCATCCACCCTCGGCCCAGAGGGCCGGATGATGGTCAGCACATCGTCATGGCTCACGTCGTACTGCTGCATCAGATCGGCCAGGTCGAGGAGCGAGGCCACCGTGATGATGCGGAGATCCTCGCTGCGTCCCTCGGCGGCGATAGCGTTCTCCACCTGGCGCAGCTCGGCATCGGCGCGGCCGACGACGTACAGGCCCAAAGCGTCGCGCTTGGTGGGGATCTCTTGTTCCGAAATGAGGGCGCCGATATAGCCCATCAGCGTGGATGTGCGAATGGCATAGGCGTCGGTGGTTTTGATCTCCACGACGACGTGCAACCCCGATGGCGACCGCCACAGCCCGTCGTGCCCCACTTGTCCGCTTACGCCCTGATACCGGCCGTAGGTGACTTCAAACCCGAGGAACGTGCCCAGATGGTTCACTAGGTCCTGGAGTGCCCGGTTATAGTTCGTACCGGCTGTCCGTAAGCACTCTTCGATATAGTCGCGGACGGTGCCCACGTCGCGAACGCTATCCTGGAGATGACGCCGGAGCCGCTCCCTGGGCGTGTCGTTTCCGGGCGCGTCGTCCAGGGGACCCACCAGGCTCAGGACCTGCCTCAAGCTGATCGTGTTTGATGCCATCACGCACGGCTCCTTACCGTTGCTGATCACTTGAGGAGAGGCTAGTCGGCCTGGGAGGCCATGTCAAGGTTCTGCGCGTCGTTGCGCCGCGGCGTGTGATGAGGGCGAACACAAGGTTCGCCCCTACCATAAAAGAGTCGACTATAGTAACAACCACGTAGGGGCGATGCATGTCATCGCCCCTTGCTTGTCGGTCGGGTGCTGCGTCCGCCCGGGCACCTGTAGGGGCACGGCACTGCCGTGCCCTCTGCGCCGCAGGCGCAGGCGTGCCTCGGCTAGCTCTCGCCGTCGCTCTCCTGGTAGCCGTACTCCTGCAGCCGCCGCCGCGCCGTCGCCCTCTCGCTCTCGCTGAACAGCGGCTCGAACTCGGCTTTCAGAACGTGAGCTTCCACCGTCAGGTCCAATCGGCCGCACTCCCAGAGCCGGGTGAATCCATCCGAAGGTGCTTCCGTGGCCAGGAGCGCCCGGGCCGTAGCGAGCCCTCCCTTTGTCGAGAGCATCTGAAGAAAGCGGGTGGCGGTGTAGCGGCACTCGACCCTCGCCGTCTCATAGATCCCTACCATGGCCTGATGGAACTTGAGCCTCAAGTCCTTCATGCCTCATCCCGCCTCTGGCTTGCGCGTCACCTCAAACCCTAGGCGCCGAAACACCCGGTTCGTCTGCTCGCCGCCGCTGAACCTCCAGGTCGGGATGCCCGTGGCGTCGCTGAGGATCCGTTTGGGCGGATAGGGACGGCGTTCGTGCCACACGGCGTACTTGTAGGTTCGGACCTCCAGCCAGCGATCGAAGGAACCTGGGTCGGGGTAGGCCCGAGCGAAATCGGCTATCTCTTCCACGATCATGGATCGGGTCACCGTCATCCCCAGGAATCGGGTCGAATCCACGCGAACCCTCCGTTTCATCGCTTGGTACGTTTGGCTGCAAGGTTCATGGTCAGCGTCGGCTTGTTTGCGACAATGGAAGCGCCTGATATCCTTCGCCCCCTCTGCCTACTCCACCGCCCACACCTGGCGGTACAGCTCTCGATCCAGCAGCACCCGCGTCATATACTCGCGGGTCTCGCCGTACCAGGCGAACCGCAACATGTCGTCCTCATCCTGGATCTGGGGGTCGTCCAGCCACTGGTTCACGGCGCCAGGGCCGGCGTTGTAGGCCATCACCACCAGGTCGGCGCGTTCGCCATAGAGGTCCGTCAAGAAGCGCAGGTAGCGCGCACCCATGTCGATGGCCGCCGCGGGCACGAACGCGTCGCCGGGCACGTACACCCGGCCGGCGCTCTCGGCCATCTGCTGCTGGGTGGCCGGCATGAACTGCATCAATCCCCGCGCGCCTACATACGAAACGGCGTCCGGATCGTAGGCGCTCTCCTGCCGCATGATGGCCCACAGCAGCGCCGGATCGATGTTCTGGCGGGCGGCGGCCTCCAGCGCCAGCTCCTCCCAGACGCGCGGATAGGCCAACTGCCAGGTGCCTAGCGGAGCATAGGGGTGATCGCGCAGCTCGCTAGCCGCCAGTGACCAAGCCAGCCTGGGCTGGCCGCGCTCATCGAACGCCTGGGCCACGGCTAGCAGCACCTCGGGGATCTCGCTGACGCGGCCGGCGAACCGCAGCTCGGCTAGGGCCAGGTCGTCCCGACCCAGCGCCTCCAGCGCCGTCACGATGCCCAGAAGCGGCCCGGCCAGCTCCTCCATCGCCTGGGGCGGAAAGTCAGCGGCCGGCTGGTAGCGCAGGGTGCCGGTGGCGCGATAGGCCAGCCAGTTGGGCTGCAGGGCCGTCAGGCGCGCCAGGGCGGCATCGCGGGCGGCCATGTCGCGCTGGCGATTGGCCAGCACATAGGCGCGGTAGGCAGCGTCGTCGTTGACATAAGCATCGGTGGCGGCGATGCGCAGGTAGGTCTCTAGCGCCAGGTCGAGCTGGCCGTCCTCCTCCAAGGACCAGGTATAGCTCCACCAGTCGATGGGGTCGTCGGAATCCAGCGGCAAGGGCTCGGTCGGCTCCTCGGTCTCGGTCGGCGCGGGCTCCTCCGTCGCCGCAGCGTCGGGCTCGGCGGATGCGGGCGTCGGCGTGGGTGTGGCGGTACAGGCCGCGCAGGCTTGCTGGTAGGGGACCGCCTCGTCGCCGCGACCCAGCCCCACCAGGGCTTGGGCCCGCAGGCAGTCCGCGTCGCAGGCCTCCACGCCGTGCAGCGCGTCCAGCACGTCGGTGCGATAGCCGCGGGCCAGCAGGTCGCGGGCCAGGGTGAGGGCGTCGGGCGCCGTGCGGCGCATGCCCACAAAGGCGTCGGGGCGGGCCGAGCCCAGCAGGGTGATGTACTGGCGATAGGCGCCGGCGGTGGCGCGCTGCTCCTCTAGGTAGCGGGCCAGCTCCAACCGAGTGTCGGCCCGGTCGTCCAGCTTGAGGGCCTCTTGGTAGGCCGTCACCGTCTGCGGCGATTCGATCCCGGCATAGTAGCGCGCCAGGGCCACGTACGCCTCAAAGGCCACGGGGCTATCGGGACGGGCCTGGGCCGCCGCCACCAGGTCGGCCACCGCGTTGGGGTGCGGCAGCCGCGCCTGGGCCGACCAAAGCAGCCAGTAGCTGCCCAGCTCGGGGATGCGCTCGTCCAGCAGGGCATACAGCGCGGCGGCCTCGTCGCCGGTGGCCTCCTGGGCCGCCCGCCACAGGGCCTCGTCGCTGCGCAGGTGGTGCCGGTAGGGCCAACCGACGATGGCGCAGGCGACCAGCAGGGTCAGCAAGAAGAGCGCCCATGGCAGGGCGCGCCAGAATCCGCCGCGGCTGCGTGGCTCGTTCATCGGCCCTCCTCGCCACCCGCTAGCGCGAACGCGTGGACGTTGTGGTCGGCGCTGCCCACATAGAGCCGATCACCGGCCACCAACGGCGCGCCGATGACGGCCCCGGCGGTGACATACTCCCACAGGAGCTCGCCCGTGGCGGCGTCCAGCCCATAGAGGTGGCGATCATCGCTGCCATAGAACACCACGCCGCGCCATAGGGCCGGGCCGCTGCGCACGGTCGCCTGGGCGCGCTGCTCCCATAGCGTGGCTCCGTCCTTGGCGGCCAACGCCAGCATGCGGCCGTCGTTGGTGCCCAGGTACAAGCGGCCGTCGGCGTGGATCACCTCTGACTCGACGGCCGAGCCCAGATCACGCGACCAGCGCTCGGCGCCGTTAGCCAGTTCCAGGGCGTGCAGCCGCCGGGCGCACGACGCAACGAACACCGTATCGCCCGCCACGGCCGTCGCCCCGACGATATCGCCGCGGGTGCGAAAGCGCCAGCGCAGCGCGCCGTCTTCAGCCCCCAGGGCATAGAGGTAGCCATCCAGCGCGCCCACCAGCAACAGGTCGCCGGCCAGGACAGGGCGTGCCAACACGGGTCCGCCGCAGCGATAGCGCCACAGGCGCTCGCCCGCCACGCTCAGGGCGTGCACCCAGCCGGCGCCATCGGCCACGTATAGCAGGTTGCGCTGGACATCGGCGGTCAGGTCGGCCTGGATCGGCCCCTCGGCGGCATAGCTCCAAGCCACGCTCCCATCAGCGGGTTGCAGGCAGCGGACGGCGCCATCCCACCCGCCAAAGCAGGCCAGACCCGCCAGCTCGGCCGGCCGCGCCGAGACGTTATCGGCGGTGGGGTAGGCCCAGGCGCGCCCGCCGCTCTCGGCATCGATGGCGTGTAGGGCGTTGTCGTCCGAGCCGACCAGCAGCGCGTTGCCGACCAGGGCGAGCGCGCCCCGCACATAGTCGCTGGTGACATACTCCCAGCGGTAGGCCACCTCCAGCGGCGCGGCCTTGGCGGCGACGATCGCCGCGCGGCAGCCGATCAGTCCCGCTAGCAGGGGTAGGGCCAGCAGGGCGGGCGCGAGCATGGCGAATCTCTGGCGTGAGCGCATGGGGGCCTCCGCGTCGCAGGATGCATTCGACGCTGGTATGGTGCCAGCGGCGGGCGGCGCTGTCAAGGGGTGGGTGCGGGGGTGGGGCCGTCAACGCCCCCTCGTTGTGCCGGTGCCCCCCACCTGCGCTATACTGGGCCCACGTGATCGTCTGTTCGCGAGGGGGCGCTATGGCGGAACGGGTGGAGCGGTCGTACGAGGACGAAACGGTCGTCATGGAGTCGATCGCCGACTTGCGGCGGGCCACGTTCGAGCGCGTGGCCGTGGTCACCGGACTGGGATACCTGCTGTGGCATCTGGCTACCACCGTCACCCGCCCGGGCGACATGGGCGCGCAGGCCTGGCTGCTCACTTTTGCCCTGACGCCGCTGGTGCCGCTGCTGGTCGTGCTGGCGCGGCGGCGGTTGCGCTGGGGGCAGTGGGCTTGGCTCCTCACGCTCTGGGCGGCCATCACCGCGGCGGTGGCGCTTTTCGATGAGCCGTTGATCACCTTTTTCTATGGTCTCTTGCCCATGATGGCGGCGGTCACCATCGGCTGGTCGGCCACCATCAGCGCCGAGGCGCTGGTGCTGGTGGGGATGCTGCTCCTGGAGCGCCAGGCCGGCGTGACGATCTCGTCGACCTTGCTGGGCATCGTGCTGGTGGGCGGCGCCCTGGCCGGCGTGCTAGGCTGGGCGGCCACCGTGGGCCTGCTGACGGTCACCGAGTGGTCGCTCTACGCTTACCGGCAGATGCGCGATATGATCGAGGATGCCCGCCAGCAGCGGCTGGAGCTCAAGCAGGTGCAGGCCGATCTGATGCAGGCCAACCGGGAGCTGGCGCGCATGACCGATCGCCTCAAGGCGATGAACCGCTTGGCCGAGGAGGCCCGACGCGCCAAGGAGCAGTTTGTGGCCAACGTCAGCCACGAGCTGCGCACCCCCTTGAACATGATCATCGGCTTTAGCGAGATGATCACCCAGGCGCCCCAGGTGTATGGGTCGCGGCTGCCACCGGCGCTCCTGGCCGATATCACCGCCATTCAGCGGAACAGCCAGCACCTGGCCAAGCTGGTGGATGACGTGCTGGACCTCAGCCAGATCGACGGCGGCCGCATGACCCTGATCAAGGACTGGATCAGCCTGCCCGAGATCGTCCACGAGGCCGTCACCGCCGTGCGCGCGCTCTACGAGACCAAAGGGCTGGACCTGGCCGTCCACCTGGCGGACGACCTACCGGCCCTCTATTGCGACGGCACCCGGGTGCGCCAGGTGATCTTGAACCTGCTCAGCAACGCCGGCCGCTTTACCGAGCGCGGCGGCGTGACGGTGCAGGCCCGACGAGAGGGCGAGCGGGTGGTCGTGTCGGTCACCGATACCGGCCCCGGCATCGCCGATGGCGACCGCGACCGGCTGTTCGAGCCGTTCCAGCAGTTGGATGCCTCCATCCGGCGGCGCCACGGCGGTAGCGGCCTGGGGTTGAGCATCAGCAAGCAGTTTGTGGAGATGCACGGCGGCAAGATGTGGCTGGAGAGCGTCGTCGGCCGCGGCACCACGTTCTATTTCACGCTGCCCATCGAGACCCCGCTGCCGCTGGTGGTCACCACCGGCGATGCCGCCCAGCGTTGGTTCAACCCCTGGGAGAGCTATGAGGAGCGGCCGCGGCCTCGCCATCGGCCCGAGCTAGAGGTGGCGCCGCGCTATGTGGTGCTAGAGCAGGGGCGGGCGTTGTCGCGGCTGTTCCAGCGCTACATGGAGGGGGCCGAGGTGGTGGTCTCTGCCACCTTTGACGACGCCCTAGCCGAGCTGGCGCGCTCGCCGGCGCGGGCGTTGGTGGTGAACGCGCCCAGCTATGAGGCCGCCGGCGTGCCCCCCGACGGCATCGGCGACCTGCCCTATGGCACGCCCGCCATCCTCTGCTGGATCCTCAGCGACGACGCCATTGCCGAGCGGCTGGGCGTGGTGCGCTATCTGCTCAAGCCGATCCCGCGCGAGGATCTGCTTCAGGCCGTGGCGGCGTTGGGCGACCACGTCCAGCGCATCCTGCTGGTGGATGATGACCCCGAAGTGTTGCAGCTCTATGCGCGGGTGTTGGCCTCGGCGCCGCAGGGGTACCAGGTGATGCAGGCCAAGAACGGCCACCGGGCGCTGGCCCTCATGCGTCGCCGTCGGCCGGATCTGGTGCTGCTCGACCTGGTGATGCCGGGGATGGACGGCTTTCGCTTTCTGGAGGTGCTGCGCGAGGACGACGAGATCCGCGATGTGCCGGTCATCATCATCTCATCGCACGATCCCGCCGGTCAGCCCATCGTCAGCGATAGCCTGGCGGTGGCGCGCAACATGGGCATCTCGGGGCGCGAGCTGCTGGCCTGCGTCGGGGCGCTTACAGAGGTTCTGTCGCCGGATGATCAACCAGCGCGTCCAGCGCGTCAAGAAAGCCTCGTCGAGTGACCGGTTTCTGCAGATAGCCGGCCGCCCCCAGCGCCAGGGCCATCTCGCGCTGCGCCACGATGGTACACACCAGCACCGGGATGGGGCGGGTGGCTGGATGCTCGTGCAGGTGCCCCAGCACGCTCCAACCGTCCATGCGCGGCATCATCACGTCCAGCACGATGGCGTGTGGCTGGTGCTGTTGGGCCATCTCCAGGGCGCGCTCGGGCTCGCGGCAGGTGAGTAGGCGGTAGCGCGAGCCGGCGGCATAGCGCCGCAAGAGCTGCAGGGTGTCGGCGTTGTCGTCCACCACCAGCACCGTATGCTGCCCCAGCGGCGGCAGGGTCAGCTCGGCCAAGTAGCCGCTGGCCGTCTCTTGCACGTGCAGCCGCCCCCGCGAGAGCCGCGCCAGCCGGGCCGCCAGGCTGATGTTCTCGGCATCGCCGGCGCTGAGCTTGGCTTCGGCCCCAGGCCCGATGCGCGCGCGCACCTGGATCAGCACGCCCACATCGGCACGCACGGCCGAGAGGGCGATCTTGCCGCCGGCGGCCTGATGCACCGCCACCGTCAGCAGGTTCAGCAGCATCTGGTTCAGCGCGGCGCCGTGCAGCGCCAGCCCCGGCAGGTCGTCCCCCAGGCAGGTCTCCACCTGGACCCGATACTGGCCGGCGATGGGCGCCACCAACTCTAGCGCCTGCCGGATGGCGGCTGGCAGGTCGGCGGGGGCCTCTACCGGCGTGTCTCGCAGCCAGGCCAGCTCGTCGTTCACATCCGGTGGCTGGGCGCCGTTGGCCTCGGCGCCACCGGCAGCGCCCTCGGGCTCCTCGGCCAGGCCGTAGCGATCCCACAGCCAGCCTGCCAAGACCTCGACGGCGGCGTGCTCTTTGCGGCGCAGGTGCCGGATCGACATCCCCAACTGCTCGGCCACCTGCTGCTGCGGCATCTGCTGCACATAGCGGTAATAGAGCGGCTCGTGGATCTCGCAGCGCTGCACATAGGCCGGGTCATCGGGCGATGGCTCCAACGCATCGATCGCCTCGATCAGGATGGTCTGCAAGCGGGTGAACGTGTCGACGCGCCCCTCCACGCCCAGGGCCGCCGCCAGCGGGTTGCCGCGCAGCCGGTCGGGCTCATAGAGATGCGAGAGCGCCTGATGCACCGCTTCTTGAAAGGTTTCGGTGGAGAGGGCTGGCAGGTTCGCCTCCGTTTATGTGAAATTGGTTGCCAATAGCCTCATTCGCGTGATATTATAGGTATGCGTTGGTGTCCGGTGCAAGCGGTGACTCATCCACCGGGAGGCAGCTGCGTCCGGTGCTATGGCTCTCGCTTGGGCCGGCGAGGTCGTCATGGTTGCACTGTCAAAGGAGGACAGGGATGGCATCGCGAGTAACCCGCAGAGAGTTGCTGCGCACGGGAGGCTTGGTGGGGCTGGGCGCCGTATTGGCCGCCTGCCAGCCCGAGGTCGTCGTCGAAACCGTCGTCAAGGAGGTGGAAAAGGTCGTCAAGGAGACCGTCATCATTGAGGGCGAGTCCAAGGTGGTGGAAAAGGTCATCACCGTGATGCCCGAGACCGAAGAGATCGAGATCACGCCGCAAGACGTGACGCTGACGGTGTTGACGATCTGGGGTGGCACCCGCGTCCCCCTCATGGACGACATGATCGCCCGCTTCCAGGAAAAGTACCCCTGGATTACCGTGGAGCACGTGCTGGTACCGGGCGGCGAGCGCCTGCAAAAGATCCAGACCGGCATCGCCGGCGGCACGCCCGACGACGTTGTCATGGTCGGCCAGGGCGAGATTCCCATGTTTGCCAGCCGCCGCGCCCTGATCCCCTTGGATGACTATATGCAGGCCTATGGCGTCGATCCCGGCGCCTACTATGAGACGTCTTTCCTGCTCTCGCAGTGGCAGGATGTCACCTACCAACTGCCCAACGTGCTCTCCACCTACCACTACTTCTACAACGTCGATCACTTTGAGGCCGCCGGGCTCGATCCCGACACCCCGCCCGACACCTGGGATGACCTGATCGCCATGAGCAAAGAGCTCACCACCTGGGATGGCGAGTTCATCGATCAGCTCGGCTATCAGTTCTACCACGGGATGCCCAACCGGGCCGACTTTATCCAGGTGCTGGTGTCGGCCGGCGGCGAGTTCTACTCGGAGGACGCCCGTCAGGCCGTGTTCAACAGTGAGATCGGCGTCCAGTCACTAGAGACGCTGCTCACCGCCATGACCGAGATCTTTGGCTCGGCGGACGACTATCAGGCCTGGGGCGCCGTGCAGGGCAGCCTAGACATCACGAACCCGTTCATCGCCGGCACGCTGGCGGCAGGGCACCGTGGCGTGTGGGACATCTTTTACATCGAGTCGGCCGAGACCGATCTGCGATACCGGGTGGCGCTACTGCCGCGACCGGCCGGCGGCACCAGCAAGTTTGTGGGTGACGTGGCGGGCGGCGGCAACTGGGGTTACTCGATCCCCGCCGGCGCCAAGAGCGTCGAGGACTCCTGGCGGCTGGTCGAGTGGCTCTGCTATGATCCGTCGGCCGCGGGCTGGTTCATGCAGCAGCAGGGCCGGCCATCGCCGCTCAAGGCGGTCAACGAGGATCAGTTCTACTATCAAGAATTCCCCGACACCTGGCCCGATGTGGTCAAGGCGTTGGACACGTACGCCTATATCCCGCTCAGCCCCGCCAGCGCCGAGATCAGCAACGTGCTGACGCAAGCGCTGGAGGAGGCGACCTTGGGCGTGACCGGCGCCAAGGACGCGCTGGATTGGGCCGCCGCAGAATCTCAGGCGCTGCTCGACGAGGCCTGGGGCGACATCTGGTAGACGCCTGGCAGTGACCTGCGTCACAGGACAGGGCCGGTCCGGCAACGGGTCTCGGCCCTGGTCCTGTGACGTTTGGAAAGGAGGAGTGCCATGACGGTCACGCCGGCAGCCACGCCACAGGTCAGCGACCGCAAAAAGCGACGGCTCTCCATGGGGCGTCGTGAAGCCTTGTTCTTTTACCTCTTTATCTCTCCCTGGATCATCGGCTTTATCGTGTTCCAGATCGGCCCGATCCTGGCTTCGCTCTACTTTTCGTTCAGCAGCTATGCCATCATCGATACGCCCCAATGGATCGGCGCGCGCAACTATGTGCGGGCGTTCACCCAAGATCGTCTCTTTTGGACGTCGCTCTGGAACACGTTCTACTATGTGGGGCTAGGCGTGCCGCTGAACGTGGTGTTCGCGTTCTTGCTGGCGGTGCTACTCAACGCCGAGATCCGCGGGCGGATCTTTTACCGGGTGGCCTACTATATCCCGTCCATCATCCCCGGGGTGGCGGGCGCGGTGCTCTGGATCATCCTGCTGAACCCGCGCTTGGGGCTGATCAACATGGCCCTGGGACTGTTTGGCATCCAGGGGCCCAACTGGCTGAACGATCCCAACTGGTCGAAACCCGCCTTTGTGCTGATGAGCTTGTGGGGCGTGGGCGGCGCTATGATCATCTACCTGGCGGGCCTGCAAGGCATCCCCGAGGAGCTGTACGAGGCCGCCGACATCGATGGCGCGTCGACCGTAAGCAAGTTCCTCAACATTACCGTGCCGCTCATGTCGCCCATCATCTTATACAACGTAGTCACCCAGATCATCGGCTCGTTCCAGGTGTTTGGCAGCGCCTTTATCATGACGGGCGGCGGTCCGCTGAACTCGACCCGCTTTTACATGCTGCACCTGTATGACTTTGCCTTTGCCCTGTTCCGGATGGGCTATGCCTCGGCGCTGGCCTGGGTGCTGCTGGTGATCATCGTGGCCTTTACCTTGCTCGTCTTTCGGGGGTCGTCGGCCTGGGTGTTCTACTCGGGAGGGCGCCAATGAGCACCACCACCAAACGCGAGACCAGCTACCGTCTGCAGCAGACCATCGCCAAGGCGCTGATCGTTGTGGTGCTCACGGCGGGGGCCGTGATCGTCCTGGTGCCGCTGTACTGGATGTTCTCGCGGTCGCTGATGCCGCTGGGCCAGTACTATGAGATCCCGCCGGTGTGGATCCCGCGGCCCCTCACGCTGGAGGCCTACACCTCCATGTGGGACATGTACCCCTGGCCGCGGTTCGTCGCCAATACCTTGCAGATCGCCTTTCTGGCCATCCTGGGGAACCTGCTTTCATCCACCTGCGTGGCCTATGGATTCACCTACTTTCGGGCGCCCGGCCGCAACACCCTGTTTTTTGTCCTACTTTCCACCACCATGTTGCCCGGTGTGGTGACCATGGTGCCGCTCTTTGTGCTCTTTCGCCAGCTCAAGTGGATCGATACCTACCTGCCGCTGATCGTGCCGGCTTGGTTTGGCTCGGCGTTCCACATCTTTTTGCTGCGACAGTTCTTTCAGACCTTGCCGCCGGACCTGTTCGAGGCGGCCCGCATCGACGGCTGCTCCGAGTTTGGCATCCTGGCGCGGATCGTGTTGCCGCTGTCTGGGCCGGCCCTGGCGGCCATCTCGATCCTCCAGTTTCAGTGGCGCTGGAACGAGTTCATGGGGCCGCTGATCTACCTCAACTCGTTCAAAAAGTACCCGGTGTCGCTGGCACTGTACACGCTGCGCGGCGAGCCGCAGGGCTCTACGCCGACGCAGCTCATGGCGGGCGGTACCCTGATGACCATCCCGGTGCTGATCCTGTTCGTGATCTTTCAGCGCTACTTTATCCAGGGGGTGCAGTTCACCGGTATCAAGGGATAGTCAGCCACAACCGCATCGATCGCCCACTCATCGCCGCCTCATCCAGCTATGTATGGGGCGGCGCTTTGTCTCTGAGGGAGG
>DAIRUQ010000091.1:0-11604 GCA_036803245.1 Chloroflexota bacterium
ATCCCGCCCGACGGCGACATCGAGCGGGTGCGGCTGGTGGGGGAGATGGTGCAGGAACTGGCCTGACGGTCGCGCAAGAGTTGACCCGATGGTGCGTTGGAACCAACGCATTGATCGCACAGATGATGCGCGGATGTAAGCGACATTCACTCCGTCCATTCGGGAGGTGCTTCGTTGTTCGCCTGGCTAGAGAGTCTGGGGCCCGTCACGCAAGCGTTGGTCGCGACGCTGTTCACCTGGTTTGTCACCGCCATGGGAGCCGTGCCGGTGCTCTTTACCCGGCGCGTGGAGCGCCGCCTGCTCGACTCGATGCTGGGCGTGGCCGCGGGGGTGATGATCGCGGCGAGCTTTTGGTCGCTGTTGGCGCCCGCCATCGAGTTGTCCGACGGGTCGTGGGCGCCCGCGGCGGTGGGGTTTCTCCTGGGCGGCGTGGTGCTGCGCGGCATCGACCGCGTCCTGCCCCACGTGCACCCCGCCTTTGCCGGGGCCGAGGTCGAGGGGGTGCGCACGTCGTGGCGGCGCAGCACGTTGCTGGTGCTGGCGGTGACGCTACATAACTTTCCCGAGGGGATGGCGGTGGGGGTGGCCTTTGGCGCCGCGGCCGCCGGCATCGACGGGACGAGCATCGGCTCTGCCATCGCCCTGGCCATCGGCATCGGCCTGCAGAACTTTCCGGAGGGCACGGCCGTGGCGATGCCACTGCGTCGTGAGGGGCTGTCACGCTGGAAGGCATTCTTCCTGGGGCAGCTCTCGGGAGTGGTGGAGCCGATCGCGGGGGTGCTGGGCGCCTGGCTGGTGCTCACGGCGCGGGCCATCCTGCCCTACGCCCTGGCTTTTGCCGCCGGCGCCATGATATTCGTCGTGGTGGAGGAACTCATCCCCGAGGCCCAGGCCGAGGGGAACGCCCACCTGGCCACCGCCGGCACGATGCTGGGCTTTGCGGTGATGATGATTTTGGATGTGGCGCTGGGGTAGCGGTCGGCGGTCGGCTTTCGGCTCGGTCCCGCGGCGAACAGCCAACAGCCAATAGCTAATGGCCGACAGCCGAAAGCCGACCGCTGACCGCTATCCTCTCCGCCTCGTCGACGGAATCCACCGCGACAGGGCGAGGGACGTGAGGGCAAAGGTGAGCGCCACGGCGAACACTGCTGTGTACGAGATGTCGCGCGCCACCCAGCCACCCAGGGCGGGGGTCACCATGGTGATAGCGCCAAAGGTGTTCGCCATGCCGATGTAGAGGGGACGCCTGGCCTCCTCGGCGTACTCCAGGATCCAGTTAAAGTAGGGCCAACTAATCGACCCCATATAGATCCCCAAGGTAAAGTAGACCAGCAGATAGGGATAGAGCACACTCGGTCCGAGGTCTGCCAACAGGGGTTGACAGAGCAGTGCCATCGCCGGTGCAAGCGCCGACACGCCGATGATGGCGCGGATGTGCACCAGCGGCCCCCAGCGGTCCTGCAGCATGGTGGTGAGCAGGCCTCCCGCCAGCGATCCAGCCACTTGGGCGGACACAAAATAGCCCGCGGCCTCGACGCTTAGACCGGCGTTGCGCGTGGCATTGAGCACATAGAAGGCGCTCGCCATCCCCACGAATCCCGCCAACACCCGCACGATGATGACCCAGCGAAAGGGGCCGTCGTTCGCGATGATGCCGGGCAACTGGGCGAGGATCCGCCGCAGAGGGAGCACCTCCTTTGTGGGGGCGTCGGAGGCCGGCTCGCGGATGAGCGTCAGGGCCAGCGCTGAGGCCAGCATCATGCAGGTGGCGCAGGCGTACAGCAGGGCATAGTTGGATGGAAAGGGGAGTGCGCTCCCCTCGGCCAGGATGGCGCGCACCGCCACGCCGGCCAGGATGCCGCCGATGCCGCCGACCACCTGGGCGCTGCCCAGCACCCGTCCCCTACGCGTGGCGGGCACGGTCCGCGCGATGAGGTCGAACCAGGGGACGCTGACCATGGCGTCAAAGACGAAAAAGAGGCCGGTTCCCGCAATGATGGTGGCCAGGACAACGCCGGGCCGCGTCTCACCGAAGAACAGGATGATCAGAGCCAGCACGAGCATGATGGGTCGGGTTAGCCAGGCCGTGCGCACCATAAAGGGCTGTTTGCGGGGGAGGCGCGCAACGAAACTGGCGACGAGTAGTTGCGGTAGCAGCCACGCGCCGCTCGCGATGCCACTGGCGACGCCGACCAGCACCTCCGTACCGCCGAGGGTGGTGATGAGGGCAGGCAACACCGTCGTGGTGCTGATAAAGCTCATCCCGACGTTGAAACTCGCCATATCCACGGCTAGGGCGCCGGCGTTCCAGCGCACGTCCGCGGGCGTCGCGGCCGTGCTCGTAACAGGTGCACAGGGCTCAGCGGTGGTCAAGAGGCTCTCCTGGGGGATACTCGCAAGCAGTGACACTGTACTCGCGGCCCGGGGGCGCGTCAAACGGGCGGGGTAGACGCGGAGCCACCCGTCGTGGACGGGTGGCTCCGCCTGTCGATGCCGTCTATCATTGCGGGCATGCTATCACGCCGCAAGGGTGTTGCGCCCGTTACGCCTTGCCCGATGCGCCAAAGACGTCGACATAGTAGGCGCACCGCTCCTGGTACGCCTTGCTGATGGCGGACGTGTAGCCAAAGTAGGATGGCTTGGCACCCTTGGCGACCTCGCCCATGCGGCTACCCGCGGTGAGCATCAGGTCGGTACCGATGTTTACCTTGACGATCCCCGTGGCGATGGCGTCGCGGAACTGCTTCTCCGAGAGGCCCGTCCCGCCGTGCATCACCAGGGGGATGTCCACCCGCTTGCGGATGTCGACCAGGAGGTCGAGATCGAGCTGCGGCTCGCCCTTGTACACCCCGTGGGCGCTGCCGATGGCCACCGCGAGATAGTCGACGCCGGTCTCCTCGATAAAGCGCTCCGCCGTGGCGGGATCGGTAAAGCTGGCACGCGCAGCGTCGACCGAGTCATAGTCAGAACCCATGCCGACGTGCCCGACTTCGGCCTCGACCGGTACACCCACCGCTCGAGCGGCGCGCACCACCAACTTGGTGTTGGCGATGTTCTCTTCGACCGGCAGGCTCGAACCGTCGTACATGACGTCGGTAAAGCCCAGGGCCAGCGCCCTGATGCAGGCCTCCAGGTCGCGCCCATGGTCGAGCATCAGGGAGATCGGTACCGAGGCAGCTTCTGCCAGCATCCGCACCGTGGCGGCGTGGACGGCGGCGTAAGGCCCCTCTACCCACCGACTGGGCAGGGCCACGATGCCCGGGGCACGCTTCTCTTCGAGCGCCCGAATGGTGCCGGCGATGCTATGGAACTCGAACACGTCGAACAATGGGATGCCCCAGCCCTCGGCCTGAGCACGTTTAAGAGACTCTTGGATCGATACGAGAGGCACGTCGCTATTCCTTTCCGGTGGTGTGGGGGGGCCAGTCGCCGAGGCGTTCCCGTAGGAAGGCGATCGTCTCCTCAAGAGTGGGGATGCCAGCACGGCCGCCGAGCTTGCGCGCCTTGAGGGCGGACACGGCGCTGGCGAACTGGGCGGTCTCGCGCAGGCTCCAGCCGTGCACTTGGCCGACGATGAACGCGCCGTGGAACACGTCGCCGCAGCCGGTGGTGTCCACCACCTCGACGTCAAAGCTCGGTGTGTGGAACTCTTCCTGGCGCGTGGTGGTGTAGGATCCGTCCTTGCCCTCGGTCTGCACGACGACCTGGGGGCCCATGGCGAGGATGGTCCTGCCGATCTCCCAGAGGTCGTGCTTGCCGGTGAGCGCCGGGCCGAATCCCGATCCGCAGATCAAGACATCGCACGCCTCGACCAGGGCGCACATGGCGGGCCCAACGGTGCCGCCGGCGCGCACCGAGCTACCGTCTAGCATGACCTTGCCACCCGCCTCGTGCACCCAGCCCGCGGCCTGCAGCGCCGCCTCGGCATGGCCGCCATCCAGATGGAGGTACTCGGCGGCGGTGATGTACTCGCGGTCCAGCTCGTCGGACGTCAGTCCTCCGGAATCGAAACCCTTGACGCCGGTAAAGATGCGCTCGCCCGTCTCGGCGTCCACAAAGGCGATGACGGCCTGCGTCTCCGGCCCCGGACGCTGCACCATGCGGCTCACGTCGACGCCGTTCTCCACCAGCGACTGCAGCTTGATCTGCCCGGCGCGGTTGGAGCCATAGGTCCCGATCATCCCCGCGTGGATGCCGAGGCGCTCCACCGCGACGACGGCGGTGGCGCATGGTCCGCCGCCGTCGACGTCCAGCTCGCTCAGCCGGCCGGGGTCCTCCCACGTCGGCATGCGTTCGGTGCGGGCCAGCACATCGAACACCGCTCTTCCCAAACCTACAACACGTACCTTGCTCATGCGCCGCCTTGGTCTCCTCTACATCGTGACGCCGCCGTGGAAGGCTTAATGAGCCCTCCCCGGCGGCGCCTTGCTGCGTCTCCTAGGGTTCGACCATGATCTTGAGGCTGTTGCCCGTCTGGAACAGGTCGTAGGCCGCCTTGACCTCCTCCAGGGGGAAGGAGTGCGTGGCGAGCGCCTTGGCGTCGAGCTTGCCCTCCAGCACCATCTGCTGGTTCTCGTGGAACTCGGGGATGGTAAAGTAGAAGGAGCGGATGATGGTCAGGTCGTTGATCATCCAGGTCCCCTTGGGCCGCTCCAGCTCGACCTTGCCCCAGTACTCGCCCACGATGTTGACGATACCCCCGTGCGCGACGAGGTCCATCGACTGCCAGATGGTGGGCAGGGTGCCGACCGCCTCGACGACGATGTCCACGCCGTAGGGGTGCTGCGCCTTGAGGCGCGCCGCGACGTCCTCGGTGGAGGGGTCGATGGCGATGGCGCCGAGCGCCTCGGCGCGCTCGCGGCGGTAGGGAGAGAGTTCGGTGACGTACACGTTGGGCACGCCAAAGGCCTTGAGCCCGGCGACGGCGCCGATGCCCACCGGTCCCGCACCGATGACCAGCACGCTCTCGGCCTCCCAGCAGCGGGAGAGGCGGATGGCATGGCCGGAGGTGCCGATGGTGTCCAGCAGCACGACGCCCTCGTGGAAGGAGATCCCTTCCTCCAGGGGCAGGGCGTTGCGGTCGGGGACGAGCATGTACTCGGCGTAGCCGCCGTCGGTGGCCCAGCCCAGCAGGCCCTGCATGTTGGGGCAGAGGTTGCCCTTGCCCTGGCGGCAGAAGGAGCACTCGCCGCAGTGGATGGGGATGTAGGCGGCGACACGCGTGCCGGGGCGGGTCTGGCACCCGGGGCCGGCGTCCACCACCGTGCCGGCCACCTCGTGGCCGGGGATGAGGTTAAAGCCACCGCGCAGGATCTTGCGGTCGGAGCCGCAGACGCCGTTGGCGGCCACCTTGATGAGCAGTTGCCCCTCGCCCGGGGTGGGCGTGGGGACGTCGACGATGTCGATGACGCCGTCGCCGCGGAAATAGGCTGCACGCATGAGGCCACTCCTTGTCGAACGTTGCTTGAGATGGGCGGGTCCGAACCCGTGACGTGGGCTGCGAACAGGCCCTGCACAAACAGAGGGAGGGTGCGAGACCCTCCCTCTGCTCAGAACCGGTACCGGTTACGGCCGCGGCTTGCTGAGGATCTCCTGGAAGACGGCGTTGATCGCCTCGAGGTTCTCCTGGTCGTACGGGCGCTCACCGTTCTTGATGGGCGTCCACTCTGCTTCGTAGGCCGAGGCCATCTCGGTATGGCGCAGGTTGCCCGGCATGGGTGGGGGCTCGGGAACGTTGGTCTTGAACCACACGCCTTCGACGCCGTACCACGGGTACTTGGCGGCGACTTCGGGGTCCTCCCACGCGGCGGGGCAGGCGCCCGGCGTCATGCCGGTGGTCAGGCATGCCCACTTGGAAGCGTCGATGCCGGCGATCTCGGCGCACAGCCCAAACGCCTCTTGCGGGTACTTGCTCTGCGAAAAGATGTGGAGGCTGTCCGCCTGCTGCTGGGTACCGAGAATGCCATAGTCGGCCGTCGGGATGGTAGCGTAATTGTACCCGAAACGCCC
Source organism: Chloroflexota bacterium (assembly GCA_036803245.1). GTDB lineage: Bacteria > Chloroflexota > Anaerolineae > UBA1429 > UBA1429 > DAIRUQ01. The sequence continues at coordinate 6,010 of DAIRUQ010000091.1, forward strand.
GCCGATGGCATCCGCCATACCGCAGACCAGGTCGGCGGCGCAGTTGACCATCATGGCCAGCTTGCCGGAGGCGAACATCTTGGCGCGGTCGCCCTCCATGGCCGCTGCCGTCGGCATGGTCTTGTCGACGTTGCCCACCTCATAGATCATCTTGAGGGCTTCTTGTACGGGCTCGTCGAGGAACAGCGAGACATCGCCAAAGGGCTCAAAGAGGTGTCCGCCAAAGCCGCGGATGATCGTCTCGGTGCCCCAGTACCAGTGGCCGATGTCCATACCCCAGACGCCGGTGTTCTCCTTGATCCCCTTGGCCACCTCGCGGAGGTCGGACCAGGACATGTCCCCACTCGGCTCGGGGACGCCGGCCTGCTCGAGGATGTTCGTGTTATAGATGATGGTGTTGTAGCCGGTCATGACGCCCATGGGCAGGCCGTAGAGCTTGCCGTCCAGCTTTTCCAGATCGATCGCCCAGGGATACCAGACCGACATGTCCACGGAGCCGGACGCGGCGAACTCGTCCATCTCGAACATGACGTCGTTCGCGGCGTGGTACGGCATGAAAAAGTACGGCTGCCAGAACACGTCGGCCAGGGTGCCTGCCACGGCGCCGGTCATCAGCTTGGTGGAGACGTCCTCCCAGTTTCCTTCCTCGATGACGACCTTGATCGCGCCGCCGCTCTTCTCCTGGTAGATGTTGGAGTATTCCTTCATAAAGAGCCCGAGGGGGCCGACGCGCGTCAGGAAGCGGATCTCGGCCGCGTCGCTCGTCTTTTCGACGACGACGGTCTCCTTGACGACCTTTTCGACTTCGACTTCCTTCTCCGTCTCGACGACGACGGTTTCCTTCACGACCTTCTCGACCTCAACCACCTTGGGCTGGCAGGCGGCGAGAAGGGGCGCGCCCACCGCGCCGACTCCGGCGACGGCGAGAGTGTTCAGTAGCTGCCGACGACTCAACTTGGACTTGAGCGACACTGTGCTTTCTCCTTAGCTTGATCGAGTGTTCTGAGACGTTCGTTTTGGCACGGTAGTTCTGATCCCGGCTGCACCTCCCTCTCCGCAAGGGGCGGGCCAGCTCCAGGCCCCAGGGTGCTGCTCCTAGCCCTTGATTCCCGTCATCACGATCCCTTGCACGAAATACCGCTGGGTGGAGAAGAACAGGAGCAGGATCGGCGCGCTGGACATTACGCAGGCCGCCATCAGGTAGTGATCCTGCGGCAGGCCCTGTCCCGTCGAGCGACCCCACTCATCGAAAAACCGCAGGCCCAGCGCCAGGGTGAATTTGCTGCTCGAGTTGAGATAGACCAGTGGCCCCATAAAGTCGGACCAGTTCCAGATGAGGCTGATCACCAGTGACGTGGCGAGCGCCGGCTTGATGAGGGGCACGATGATGGAGATCAGCGTCCTGAGCCGGCTGGCGCCATCGATCAGTGCCGCCTCATCGAGTTCGCGCGGGATAGTCTGGATGAACTGGCGCAATAAAAAGATGTTAAAAGCGCCACCGCCGAACCAGGCCGGAATCCATAGCGGGCGGATAGTGTTCAACCACTCTAGCTGCTTAAAGATCAGGAACTGGGGGATGAGCGTTACCTCAGTCGGGATCATCATCGTGCCCAGCGTGATCATGAACAGCAGGTCTCTTCCGGGGTACCGGAACCGCGCGAACGAGTAGGCGACGACGGTAGCGCTGACCACCGTGCCGGTAGTGGCCAGGAACGAGACCAACACGGTGTTGAACACCCAGTTCCCGAATGGGAACAGCCGGAACACCTCGGCATAGTTGCCCCAGATGGGTGTGGCAGGAAACACGGGGGGCGGCCAGATGTACAGCTCGTGCGTGGCCTTGAGCGAACTCGAAACCGTCCAGAAGAACGGGAACATAAAGATGGTCCCGAGGATCAAGACCAGCGCGTACAGCCCAATCCTCCGGGATCTGCGGTCGGCTGCGACGTGGCTCTGCATTGCGACGGCTGTCATCAGGCTGCCTCTCCCTCGTAGTAGACCCAACGACTCGATCCGCTGACCTGAATGTAGGTGAACCCAAACAGTATGACGGCGAGCACCCAGGCTAGCGCTGAAGCGTATCCCATCTCAAAGTTCTCAAAGGCGCTGCGGTAGATATGGAGCGCATAGAACCAGGTGGCGTAGCCGGGGCCACCCGCGGTTCCCACGAAGGCGAGAGAAAAGACCTTCAGCGCGCCGATGAGTGCGAGCACGAGGTTGAAAAAGATAGACGGTGACACCATCGGTAGCGTGACGTGACGCACCCGGGCGAGGCGCCCGGCGCCATCGAGTTCCGCCGCCTCATACAGTTCCTTTGGCACTCCCTGGAGGCCTGCCAGGAAGATGAGCATCTCGTTGCCGCCGACGGCTGCCCAGACGCTGATCATGGCGAGCGAGGGCAGGGCCCACTGCTGGCTCGACAGCCAGGCAGGCCCCTGGATGCCGATCAGGCCCAGGAGATAGTTCACCGGGCCGATTTCGGCTTGCAGCAGCCACTTCCAGAGGATCGCCATGGCGGCCACGGGGGTGAGGTGCGGCAGAAAGAACAACGTCCGGTAGACGGCCGTCCCCTTGAGGTCCTGGTTCAAGAGCATGGCCAGGAAGAAGGAGCCAACGATGCTCAGCGGCACCACCATGACGGCATAACGGAACGTACGCGCGAGGCTCGGCCAGAACTGCTGGTCCTTGGTAAACGCGTAGACATAGTTGTCCAGGCCGACCCACTGGGGAGGCTTGAGCACGTTGTACTGGGTGAAACTGAGGTACATCGATGCGAGAATGGGCCCGACGGTGAAAAAGATGAGGCCCAAGATCCATGGGGTCGCAAAGGCGTAGCCCTGGAGCGCCTCACGGAATTCGCGCTTGGACATTCTCAGTGGTCTACGCGTGCCCGTTGCACGGCGTGCGACGGGGAGTTCAGTAGCCGTCATCGATGATGCCTCCTCTTGGCCTCGCGAGTTCACCCTGGATCCTGGCAGGTCACCCGATAGTAGTCACCTTGGCCAACTGACCGGGCTTGTGCCTTCCGCCTGACAGCACTATAATCAAGTGTCTATTCGCCAACCTGAGGTTGCCTGCTTGAGGCTATCGTACCAAGGCAATGAACAGATGTGAACGCCTGAATGGTCAGGCAGCGGACATTGACCAGGCCGCATACCGGACATGATGACTGCCCCCCCTTTCGAAGATGCCCTGCGCCAGGCCCTCGTCGACCTGTTCGATCCTGTGGCGCTGCGCACGAGTCCCCTCATCAGTTGTCTTGGGCTCTCCAAAGACCTTAACCCGACCTCCGCGTTGCGGAATCGGCTGATCGAGGCTATCGAGGCGCTGAAGCCGTCCGTGCAGGCCCCCGCGGGCGCCGCGATTCAGCGCTACTATCAGGTGTTGTCGCAGCGTTACGTGCAGCAGTACACCCAACAAGACGTCGCCAACCAGCTTGGCATCAGCCCTCGCCACCTTCGGCGCGAACAAACCGCGGCTATCCGCGCCCTGGCGCAGTACCTTGAACAGCGCTACGGGCTGGATTCCTCCGGCCCCACGCGCGAGCAGGCGCCTGTTGTGGACGGCGTCGAGTCGACAGATGCCGGCGCCGACGTCGAGCATGAGCTGCTGTGGCTCGAGGATTCGCAGGGCGACCAGAAGGCCGAGGTGTGGCCGGTGCTCGAGGATGCCATGCATCTGGCTCAATCGCTGGCGCGGCAGCACCGTGTGACGCTGACGGCCGGCGACCGCCCGGCCTCCTTGCCGGAGGTCGGCGTGGCCACGACCGTCGTGAAGCAGATCGTGCTCAACCTTCTGGCGACAACCATCCAGCGCATGCCATGTGGCGAGGTCACGCTGGAGGTTGCGAACCGGCACGAATGGGTGATCGTCTGCATTCGTGCGACCAGCGAGGCGCCACTCGCGATTCATCCCCTTCCGCTGTTCGAGGAGGCTGGCGTCGCCATGGCGCAGCGTCTCGCGGAGCTGTTCAAGGGGGAGGTGACGGGTGCTGCTGAGACCGGACGGTTGATGCTGTCGGTCTCGCTCCCGTCCGCCGAACAGGTGGTGGTCGTCGCCATCGAGGACAATGCCGATACTCTTCAGCTCTGGCAGCGCTATCTTCAGGACAGTCACATCAGCCTTGTGCCGGTGCGCGCGCCGACCGAAGCCATGCGAATGGTGGCCAAGCTGCAGCCACGATTGGTCGTTCTGGATGTAATGATGCCCGACGTCGACGGTTGGGACCTGCTGGCGCAACTGCGCCACCACCCCGAGACGAGCGGCATCCCGATCATCGTATGTACGGTCCTACCCCAACGTGAGTTGGCCCTGTCATTGGGCGCCAGCGGCTTCATTCGGAAACCGACGACGCGACAGGAGTTTCGATCACAGCTGGAGCGCCAACTCGCGGCCGCAGGGCCTCGGTGACGGCCTGTACCGCATCCATAATGTCCCGCGCCGACAAGCCCTGACAGCGTGATACGACTAGTGACTTGCTCATGATCGGCTCTCGCTGAGGGTCCTTGGCAGAGATGATGATCACAGGGATGTCGCGGATCGATGGGTCGGCTTCCTTGGCCTCCAGGACCATGAACCCATCGCGGTTCGGCATCACGAGGTCGAGCAGCAACAGATCAGGCTTACGCTCTCGCAGGAGGGTGAGCGCCGCTTCTCCATCGGTAGCCTGCAGCACGGTGGGGGCGCCCTCCGCAGAAGCCAACATCCGGGCATAGAGTTGCCGGGCCTCGGCATCGTCATCCACGAGCAGGATGGTATGTGCCTCAGGCCGCGTGGAGCGCACGCTCTTGACCAGATCCGAGCGGCGGATGGGCTTGACCAAGTAGTCCTGCGCCCCGCGGTGGGCGATAGTGGCCCGTCGCTCGGGCACCCAGCACGTCATGACGGGCACGTCCAGCGGCATCCGCGCCACAATATCCGCCTCGCTGTATTTCTCTCCAACCGTTGTTGCGTTGATGAGCAATCCCACGGCGGCGTTCGCCTCGACAGCCTCCAGTGCGTCCTGCGACGTTGCGACACCCAGCGGCTCAACCCCCTCAAAGTACCGCTCCACGAGGTGCGATAGGGCCGATCCCTGCTCCCACACCACGATGCGTGGGCGCGGCTGCACCCGCGGTGCCAGCGACCGACGCGTGCGCGGCGTGTACTCCTGGTAGGGGCTGAACCACCGATGCGGCGTGTCCTCGTGCGATGTGCTCTGCACCGGTAGGAGGAACGTGACGCGCGTTCCGGCGCCGATGTCACTGTCGATCGTGATGCGTCCGCCGTGCATCTCGACAAAGCGCTTGCTGATGGCGAGACCGAGGCCGCTGCCACCATACTGGCGGCGCACCGACGGGTCCTCTTGCTGGAACGGCTCGAACAGGCGAGAGAGGCTCTCGCGGCTGATGCCGGGGCCCGTGTCTGATACCGTCACCCGAACGAACCCACCGTCGAGTTTCGCCTCAATGGACGCCCCGCCCTGGGTGGTGAAGCGGCCGGCGTTGCTCAGCAGGTTCAGCATCACCTGCCGAATGCGCGTGCGGTCGCAGTAGATCGATGGCAGGTCAGGCGGAGTATCCACGGTGAGGGTGAGCCCCTTCTGCTGAAAGAGCA
>DAIRUQ010000092.1:0-11594 GCA_036803245.1 Chloroflexota bacterium
CGCGTGGCCTATGCCCAGATCCCCTACGAGGTCAACGACTGCGCCGAGCATCGGGCACTGGCCTTGGAGGCCGCGCGACAATCCATCGTCCTGCTCAAGAACGACGATGGCTTTTTGCCGCTCTCGCGCGACCTGAAAAAGGTGGCTGTCATCGGCCCGAACGCCGACGACGTCGAGGTGCTGCTGGGCAACTATAGCGGGACGCCCTCGTCGGCCGTGACGCCGCTGCAAGGCGTGCGCAACCTCTTGGGGCCCGACGCCGAGGTGGTCTATGCGCGGGGCTGCGGCGTAACCGACGGCACAGAGGCAGAGCTAACCGAGGCGGTGGCGGTGGCCCGCGAGGCCGAGGCGGCCATCGTCTGCCTGGGCCTCTCACAAGAGGTCGAGGGCGAAGAGGGCGCCAACAAACAAGCCGACCGCACCGAGCTGGCGCTGCCTGGCATGCAAGAGCGACTGCTGCGTGAGCTCTACCTGGCATCGGTGCCCACGGTGTTGGTGCTGCTCAATGGCAGCGCCGTGGCCATCAACTGGGCCGACGCGGCCCTGCCCGCTATCGTCGAGGCCTGGTATCCCGGCGAGGAGGGCGGCACGGCGTTGGCCGAGGTGCTCTTTGGCGTCTACAACCCCGCTGGTCGCCTACCAGTCACGTTCTACCGCTCCGAGGAGCAGCTTCCGCCCTTTGAGGACTATGCCATGGCGGGGCACACCTATCGCTACTTTGAGGGTGAGCCGCTCTATCGCTTCGGGCACGGCCTCAGCTACACCCGCTTTGTCTACAACGGCTTGACGCTCTCGTCCCGTGAGATCCAGGCTGGCGAGTCGGTAGAGGCCCGCGTGATCGTGCGCAACCTGGGCGAACGCGCCGGTGACGAGGTGGTGCAGTGCTATCTCAAGGACGTGCGCTCCTCCTACCCGGTGCCGATCCACGCGCTGGTGGGTTTTCGCCGAATCCACCTGGAGCCGGGCAAGGACCAGGTGCTCACGTTCCCGATCAGTTCGGACCAAATGGCCGTGCGCGACCGCCAGGGCCGGCCCGTGATCCAGCCCGGCGAGTTCATCGTCTCGATTGGCGGCGGGCAACCGATCGAGGGCAGCCCACTGCCCTATCTCTCTGAGACGCTAACAGTAGCCGGCAAGCCGTACCGCCCCGACCGACCCGATCTCCATGCCAAGGAAGAGCCGATCGCGCCCGAGCCCGAGCCGACCCCGCCGGAGGAGCCGGCCGCCGATGACCAGCAGAATGGAGACGACTAGACCATGCTGATCTTTGATGCCCACCTCGATCTGGCGATGAACGCCATCGATTGGAACCGCAACCTCCGTTTGGAGGTCGCCGAGCTACGACGCCGCGAGGCCGATCTCGCCAAAAAGGGCGCCCAGCGCGCCACCATCTCGCTGCCCGAGATGCGGCGGGCGCGGGTGGGGCTCTGCCTGGCGACGGTGCTTGACCGCACATCCCGCCCCGAGACCGACGTGCCCGGCTTTCCCGGATCGGCCTGCCAAGAGATCTCGTACGCCAAGGCCCAAGGCCAACTGGCCTACTATCGCGCGCTAGAGCGCGGCGGCGCCATGCGGCAGATCACCGACGCAGCCGCGTTGGATGCCCACCTGGCCGCCTGGCAGAACGACCCCGACGGCACGCCGCTGGGATATATCCTGGCCATGGAGGGTGCCGACCCCATCGTCGAGCCCGATCAGGTAGGGCTCTGGTACGAACGGGGCCTGCGCGCCGTGGGGCCAGCGCACTATGGCGTGAGCCGCTACGCCCACGGCACATCGCGTCCAGGCGGCCTAAGCGACGACGGCCGCGCTTTGCTGCGCGAAATGGATGCCTTGGGGATGGTGCTGGACCTGAGCCACCTGGCCGATGACGCCTTCTGGCAGGCGCTGGAGCTCTACCAGGGGCCGATCATGGCCAGCCACAACAACTGCCGGGCGCTGGTCCCGGGCGATCGCCAGTACAGCGACGACCAGATCCGAGCCATCGCCCAACGCGGCGGCACCATCGGCGTGGCCCTGGACGCCTGGATGCTGCTGCCGGGCTGGGTCCGCGGCGGCCTGGAGCAGTCGCTTCTGCAGCGCGAGCGCGTGACCATGCAGGCCGTGGCCGATCACATCGACCACATCTGCCAGCTCACCGGTTCTCACGACCACGCTGCCATCGGCAGCGACCTGGACGGCGGCTATGGCACCGAGCAGTGCCCGCGCGACCTGGACACCATCGCCGACCTGCAACGCATCCCTGAGCTGCTGGATGCGCGGGGCTATGCGGCCGAGTCCATCGTCGCCATCATGCACGGCAACTGGCTGCGGCTGTTCCGGGCGGCGCTGCCCGCAGGCTAGCCGCCACCGACGAGAAAGGCGTTACCATGCCCGAGCCTACGATTCTGGTCTCCATTCCCGAGCCGTTGCGGTCGAGCATCCTCACCGAGACAACGCGCGCAGAGCTGGCCGGCCTGGGACGCGTGCTCTATAACGAGGATGGGCACAACTGGTCGGCCCGCGAGCTGGCCGGGCGGCTCCCCGGCGTGGACATCCTGCTGGCCAGTTGGGGGCTGCCGCCGCTGGACGAGACGGTGTTGGCCCAGGCTGACCGGCTGAGCCTGGTGGCCTATGCCGCCGGTTCGGTCAAGGGCTGGGCCACCGACGCTCTCTTTGGCCAGGGCATCGCCGTGACCCACGCCGCGCACCGCATCGCCGACTCGGTGGCCGAGTTCAGCTTGATGGCCGCGATGATAGGGCTGCGCCAGGCGGCCGAGCTCGATCGCCAGATCCGCCGCGGCGACGCCTGGCCGCGCGAGACGCTCCAACCTACGCACGAGATCCGTGATTGCCCCGTGGGGCTCTTGGGCATGGGCTATGTGGGGCAACGAGCGGCGGCGCTTTTCCGCGCCGTCAGCGCCGACGTGTGGGCCTATGACCCCTACCTACCGCCCGAGCGGGCTCATAAGCTGGGCGTGCGGTTGGCCCCGCTGGACGAGCTGCTGGCGGCCTGCCGCGTCATCTCAATCCATCTGCCCGTTACCGAGGAGACGCACCACCTGTTGGGCGCCCGCGAGCTGGCGCTGCTCCAGGATGGCGCCGTCTTGGTCAACACCGCCCGGGCCTGGGTGGTGGATCAGGACGCGCTCTTGGACGAGCTGCGCCGTGGCCGGTTCTGGGCCGCGCTGGACGTGTTCGATCCCGAGCCGCTGCCGCCGGATCACCCGCTGCGCTCGCTAGACAATGTGCTGCTGACGCCCCACGTGGCCGGCCGCACCGTCGAGAGCTATGCCGGGCTGACGGCCACCATGGTCGCCGAGATCGCCCGTTTTCTACGGGGCGAGCCGCTGCGCCACCAGGTCACCCATGAGATGCTCGCCACCATGGCCTAGGGAGGGTCGCCATGCCGAACCACGACATCACCTGGAGCGTCTTTACCAAGCCATGGCGCGATCTCGCGCTACCAAAGCTGGGCGCCCTGGTGCGCGAGATGGGCTATCAGGCCGTCGAGCTGCCAGTGCGCCCCGGCTACCAGGTGTTGCCCGAGAACGTGGCGCGTGACCTGCCGCCCGCCGCGCGCATCCTGGCCGAGGAGGGCGTGGCCATCGCCAGCGTGGCCGGCCCGGCTGACGAGGTTACCATCGCCGCCTGCGCCGAGGCCGGCGTGCCGGTGTTGCGCGTCATGGCGCAGGTGGCCCCGGGCCGACCCTACCGGGAGGAAGAGGCCCGCCTCCGCCACGAGTACGATGCCCTGCTACCGCTCCTGGAGCAGCATGGCGTCACCCTGGGTGTGCAGAACCACCTGGGCGATTTCATCGGCAACGCCGTGGCCCTGGATCGTCTCTTGGCACCCTATCCGCCAGGCGGGCCAGGCGCGCCCATCGCCGCCGTGTGGGACGCGGCCCACGAGGCGCTGTGTGGCGTACATCCCGAGCACGCGCTGGACGTCATCTGGCCGCGGCTCTGCCTGGTCAACCTCAAGAACGCGTTCTGGCAGCGCACCAATGGCCCCGAGGCGGAGCAGGCCGCCTGGCGCTCCTACTGGACCAGTGGCGGGCACGGCCTGGCGGATTGGCGCCGGGTGCTGGCCGAGTTGGTGCGCCGTCGCTACCAGGGCGTCGTCTGCATCACCGCCGAGTACAGCGACCATGACGCCGTCGCCGGCGGGGTTAAGCAACTGGCTCGGGACGACCTGGCCTATGCCCGCGCGCTACTGCAGGAGGTGCAAGCGTGAGCCACCCACGTAAGCTGCGCGTGGCCTGCATCGGCGCTGGCGCCATGGCCAACAGCGTGCACTATCCGTCGTTGGCCTCGTTCGACGACGTCGAGATCGCCGCCATCTGCGACCTGGACCCCAAGCGGCTACACACTACCGCGGAAAAGTACAAGGTGGAGCGCCGCTATGCCGACTATCGCGCCATGGTTGAAGAGATCGCCCCCGATGCCGTCTATGCCATCGGCCATCCCCACGTCATGTACGACGTATGGACCTGGTGCCTACGTCAAGGCCTGAACCTGTACATCGAAAAGCCGATGGGCATCACCATCCACCAGGCCCGTTCGCTGGCCCACCTTGCCGCCGAGCACGGCTGCATCACCCAGGTCAGCTTTCAGCGGCGCACCTGCCCCATGGTGGTCAAGCTGCGAGAGGCCTGCCTCGAGCGCGGCCCCATCGTCCATGCCGTGTGTCACTTTTACAAGTGCGACCAACAGCCCTACCTGGAGGCCCGCGACCGCCTCACCGATGACGGCGTCCATGCCGTCGACACGGTGCGATGGATGTGCGGGGGCGAGGTCACGGCGGTGCACAGCCTGGCCAAGCGGGTGGGCACGCCGGACATCAACTGGATCGCCGCCGCGCTCGAGTTCGATACTGGCGCCACGGGCCTGCTGACCACCAGTTGGTCCAGCGGTCGGCGCATCTTTGCGGTGGAGATGCACGCGCCGGGCATCTGCGCCGAGGCCGAGCACGAGGGCCAGGGCTACCTGTATGCCGACGGCAACACCAAAGGCGTGCGCTACGAGACCCGCGAGGTGGCCGGCAGCAACGAGTTCCACGTGTATGGCGGCTTTCGAGCCAAGCATCGCGAGTTCCTGGATTGCGTTCGCTCAGGAGAGCAGCCCGGTTCCTGCTTTGGTGACGCCGTCAAGACCATGGAAGTCGTCGAGCGCATCCTGGCACAGGCGCTGTTCCAGGGGGTGTGAGATGCCAGCCATGCTGAGCCTGCCGCTGAGGCGGCGCACGTTGGAGCGCGACGGCGAGGGACGCGCCGTGTGGCGCGAGACGCACACCCTCGACCAGGTCGCCCCCGAGGCTTGCGCCCTGCTGCTCTGCGATGTGTGGGACCGCCACTGGAGCCGCGGAGCACAGGGGCGGCTGGAGGCCATGGTGCCGCGCATGGACGCGGTGGTTCGCGCCGCACGAGCCGCGGGCGTGCACATCATCCATGCGCCGTCGGACACCATGGCCCACTATGCCGAGACGCCCGCCCGCCAGCGCGCCGAATGGCTGCCCCTGGCAACGCCGCCCAAGCCACTGCCCATCGAGGAGCCGCCTCTGCCTATCGACGATAGCGACGAGGGCTCTGATACCGAGGGCGATCAGCCCCGGCGCGTCTGGACGCGACAACACGCCGGCATCGAGATCGACCAGGCACGCGATCTGATCAGCGACAGCGGCGAGGAGGTGTATCGCTACCTGCAGGCGGAAGGGATCGAGCGCCTGCTGATCGCTGGCGTGCATACCAACATGTGCATCCTGCATCGCAGCTTTGCCATCGTCCAGATGGTTCGCTGGGGGGTGCCGGTGGCCCTGCTACGCGACCTGACCGACACCATGTACAACCCGGCGCGCGCGCCCTATGTGCCCCACGACGAGGGCACCCGCCTGGTGATCCAGTACATCGAGACGTTCTGGTGCCCGACCCTGACCAGTGGGGATCTGCTGGCAGCCTTGGCGGCTCCACCACACGGAGGCTGACCCCATGGCAGACGTCCGCCCCATCGGAGCCGCGCTCTTTCTGCTGCCGGTGGAGACTCGCGTCCCACTCAAGTTCGGGACCGAGACGCTCACCCACGTGACCTGCGCCCGGGTGCGGCTGCGTCTGCGAGATGGCGCTGGCCGCACCGCCGACGGCTGGGGCGAGACGCCTCTGAGCGTGCCTTGGGTCTGGCCCAGCGCCCTGCCCTACCGCGAGCGCGAGGCCGCCCTGATCCACCTGTGCCATGCGTTGACGGCGGCCTGGGCCACGGCGCCGGGCGGTCCGCACCCGCTCGAGATCGGCCACGCCTTTCTCGAACACACGCTGCCAACCTTGCACCACGCCGTCAACCACGCTCGCCCGCCCGACGCGCCCATGCCCTGGTTGGCGGCGTTGGTGTGCTGCTCGCCCTTTGACATCGCCCTACACGACGCCTATGCCAAGCTGGTGGATCTGCCGGTCTATCAGACCTATGGGCGCGAGCATCTACCCCATGACCTGAGCGCCTTCTTGGAGCCCGCCCCGGACGCGCCCGACGTCTCGTTCGTCGGACGCTACCCGTCCGACTATATGGTGAGCGACCCGCCGCGGCAGCTGGCAGCCTGGCACCTGGTCGGCGGGCTGGATCCTTTGAGCCGGGAGGACCTGACGGGCGACGAGCCCGACGACGGCTACCCGGTGCTGCTGCGTGACTGGATCCGCCGCGACGGCCTGCGCTGCCTCAAGGTCAAGCTACGTGGCACCGACGCCGCCTGGGACTATCAGCGGCTGGTACGCGTGGGGCAGATCGCGGCGGAGGAGGATGTGCTCTGGCTAGCCGCCGATTTCAACTGCACCGTGCGTGAACCTGCTTATGTCAACGAGATTCTGGACCGTCTGTTACGCGAGCAGCCCAGCACCTATGGCAAGCTTCTTTACGTCGAGCAGCCTTTTCCCTATGATCTAGAGAGATATCAGGTGAACGTGCGCAGCGTCTCGGCCCGCAAGCCACTTTTCATGGACGAGAGCGCTCACGACTGGCGTTTGGTGCGCCTCGGGCGCGGGCTGGGCTGGTCCGGCGTGGCGCTCAAGACCTGCAAGACGCAGACGGGCGCGCTGCTTTCGCTGGCGTGGGCCAAGGCCCATGGTATGACGCTGATGGTGCAGGATCTCACCAACCCGATGCTGGCGCAGATCCCCCATGTGCAGCTGGCGGCCCATGCGGGCACCATCATGGGGGTCGAGAGCAACGCCATGCAGTTCTACCCGGAGGCATCACAGCCGGAGGCGGCCGTTCATCCGGGCCTATACCAGCGCCGTCGCGGCGTACTAGACCTGGGCTCACTTCAGGGGGCCGGCTTTGGCTATCGGTTGGACGCGATCGAACGGCCGCTGCCGCTGCCCGCCGCGGCGGTTGGAGAGCTGTAGTGATAGCAATTCTTTGCATAAAGGGGTACATGCTCAAGCGCAAACGATACGACAGGGATTACTTTCAAGGCATCTTGCACCGCGAAACCAAACGCTCGCAGCGCAATCATCATCGCTTGGAGCAGCTACTACCGCTTAGGCCGAATGGACGTCTGCTAGAGATAGGGTTCGGGGCCGGCGGCTTTTTGGAGGCGGCCGCTCAGCACTATGAGATCCAGGGCATCGACGTCTCTCGCTGGGCGGTGCAACACGCGCCGCGCCACCTCCGACGGCGCGTGCGGGTGCAGGACATTGCCGACAAGTCGCTGGGGCGCCACCAGTATGATGTTGTAGCAGCCTATAACGTATTGGAGCACCTGGCTGACCCGCCTCGCGCGCTTGCCCACATCGCGCGGGGCCTGACGCCCAACGGGGTGCTGATCGGCTCGGTACCCAACAACGGCGGCGCCGTCGGCCGCGTCGTCACGGCCATCGCCAACGCGTTTGACCGCACCCACATCAACACGCCGCCGCCCGAGCAGTGGCGCGCCTGGTTGGAACAAGCCCACTTTGGCGACATCGAGCTGTTCGGCGAGGTCACCTTGGGACATAACCGCTGCGCCTATGTGCGGGCACCCATCTGGCGGCAGATAGCGTTCAACCTGATGTTCACCTGCCGCGCGCCGGCCAAGACGGCCAAGCCATGAACGCTCGCGAGCGGGCGCTGGCCGCGCTGCAGGGACGACCCGTCGACCATGCGCCCGTCGCCTATGTGGCCGCCTTGGCGCCCACGGCCATCCAGCAGCGGTGCCGCCGACCGATGCCGGAGGTCCACCATCAGCCCGACGGGCTGGCCGATCTCGCCTGGACGAACCACGTCGAGCTAGGCTTTGACGCCGTCTCGGTGCTGATCAACTATTTCAGCATGCCCGCGGCCCTGGGCATGCCCATGGATTGGGGCGCCCCCGACCGCTACCCGCGCTGCGCCGCCACGCCCTGGATGCGCGCTGAAGACGCGTTCATCCCCGATGACCTGTTGCAGCGCGAGCCGATTCCCACCAACCTGGAGGCTATCCGCGTCGCCAAGGCCCGGTATGGCGCAGAGGTGAGCATTCTGGGCAAGGTGATGGGCCCCCTCTCGCTGGCACAGGTGATGCGCGGCGTAGACGCCATGATGATGGACCTGCTGGATCGGCCAGCGGCGGCCCAAGCCTGCCTTGAGACCTGCGTACAGGGCCTGATTCGCTATGCCAACGCTCAGCTTGCCGCCGGCGCCGATGCCATCTCCATCGGCGAGGGCGGCGCCGGCAGCAACATGATCTCGCCACGCCTGCATCGCCGTCATCTGCTTCCCGTCCACCGAACACTGATCGCCGGCATCCAGGGGCCCACCATCCTGCACATCTGCGGTGACATTACCCCGCGGCTGGACGCCCTGCGCGAAACGGGGCTGGACTGGCTCAACTTTGATGCCGCCATCGAGCCCAAGCGTATGGTGACCGCGGCCGAGGGCGCCTTTGGCCTGATGGGCAACGTGGACACGACCGACCTCCTCCTGGGCACGCCCGAGGAGATTGGCCAGCAGGTGCGCCGCTGCCTGGAGGCTGGCGTGGGGATCATCAGCCCTGGCTGCGCCGTATCACCCAACTGCCCCCCAGCCAACTTGCGCGCCATGAGCGAGGCCGTCGTTCGATGGGCCGAGGGCCCGGCCGCATCGCCCTCGCGCCCTGGTTCGATTCCAGATGTCGACTCTGCCCAGCCGTAAAGGAGCAAACCCCATGCCTCTCCCCGACAGCCCGTTCCTGGTTCAACCCGGCACCCGCGCCGTCCTGGACGACTTTGACCCGCGCGGCAAGTATGGGATGGAGAAAAAGAGCGCCAAGAAGGAGCTCAAGGAGATTTCGGAACAGCTCAACGATCTGCAAGAGCAGCTCTATGCCACCAAGCAACATGGCCTGTTGGTCTTGCTGCAGGGCATGGATACCTCTGGCAAGGACGGCGTCATCAAGCGCGTGTTGGAAGCCTTTAACCCTCAAGGCGTCTGCGTCACTGGCTTCAAAGTGCCCACCCAGGAAGAGTTCGACCACGATTTCCTGTGGCGGATCCACAAGGCAGCGCCGCGCAAGGGCATGGTGGGCGTGTTCAACCGCTCGCAATACGAGGACGTCCTGGTGCAACGCGTCGAGAGTTTCGTCTCCGAGCCCGTCTGGCGGCAGCGCTATGAGGACATCAACGCCTTTGAAAAGTTGCTGGCCAGCAATGGGACGGTCATCTGCAAGTTCTACCTGCACATCTCCAACGAGCGCCAGCAGGAGCGCCTCCAAGATCGGCTGCTGGACCCGACCTCCCACTGGAAGTTTAGCGTCGGCGACCTAAAGGCCCGCGCCAAGTGGGACGAGTATCGCGAGGCTTACGAGGACGCGCTCTCCTACTGCAGCACGCCCTATGCGCCCTGGTACATCATCCCAGCCGACCGCAAATGGGTGCGCGATATCGTCATCGCCCGCATCCTGCTCGAGACGCTTGGCAACCTGGGCATGGAATGGCCGCCCTTGGAGAAAGAAGCCCGCCACCTGACGACCATCGTCTAGGTTCGTCGGCGGGGCTGGCCCTATGATGGGCGCAGCCCCGCCCTGCCGCTTCGGGTCTTGGAGTCCAGCCCCGCCTGACGTAGAATAGCCCCCAGACGCGGGCCGCGTGACCTATGCTGGCGGCCCCAGGCCGCCGATCCATGCAAGGGAGCATCTGATGCAGCAGACACGCCACGGGTTCCGCATCCTCGCCCAACGCCAGCTCGCCGAGATCAACGCCGAGGCCGTGCTCTATGAGCACGTCGCCACCGGCGCCGAGCTGCTCTCGATCCAGTGCGAGGACACCAACAAGGTCTTTGGAATCACCTTTCGCACCACCCCCACCGACTCTACGGGGCTGCCCCACATCCTGGAGCACAGCGTTCTCAGCGGCTCGGCCAAGTACCCGCTCAAGGATCCCTTTATCGAGTTGGCGCGGGGATCCCTGAACACGTTCCTGAACGCCATGACCTATCCCGACAAGACCTGCTATCCCGTAGCCAGCCAGAACCTGCAGGATTTCTACAACCTGATCGATGTCTACATGGACGCCGTGCTGCACCCCCGCCTCACAGAGGACGTGTTCCGCCAGGAGGGCTGGCACTATGCCATGGATGCCCCCGAGGACCCGCTCCAGATCGTGGGCGTGGTCTACAACGAGATGAAGGGCGTCTACTCGAGCCCCGATTCGCTGCTGGGGCGATTTGGGCGCCGGGCGCTGTTCCCAGACACGACCTATGGCCAGGACTCGGGCGGCGATCCCGACGCTATCCCGACGCTGACCTATGAGCAGTTCCGCACGTTTCACCAGACCTACTATCACCCGTCCAACGCCCGCATCTTTTTCTATGGCGATGACGACGCCGATGAGCGTCTGCGTCTCATGGACCAGTACCTGGAGGGCTATGCCAAGATCGACGTGCCCTCGCAGATCGACCCGCAAGCCCGCTTTGAGGAACCGCGCACGCTGGCTCTGCCCTATGATCCTGGCGACGGGGAGAACCAAGGCAAGGGGATGATCGCCATCAATTGGCTGCTCCAGCAGAACGGCGACGTGGAGCAGACCTTGGCGCTGAATATCCTCAGCCACGCCCTGCTGGGGACGCCAGGCTCGCCGCTGCGCAAGGCCCTCATCGACTCGGGGCTGGGCGAGGATCTGGCGGGCGAAGAGTTCGTCGAAGACATGTTCGAGCAGACGTTCTCCACGGGCATGCGCGGCGTGTTGGTCGAGAATCTGGACAAGGTAGAGACGCTGATCCTGGAAACGTTGGCCCGGCTCGCCGACGAGGGCATCCCCCCAGGTGCCATGGAAGCCGCCATCAACAGCGTCGAGTTCGCCCTACGCGAGAACAACAGCGGGCGCTATCCCCGCGGCCTGGTTGTCATGCTGCGGTCGCTCTCGACCTGGCTGTATGACGGCGATCCGTTTGCGCCGCTGGCCTATGAGGAGCCGTTGGCGTCGATCCGAGGGCGCTGGTCCTCGGGAGAGCGTTACTTTGAGGGCCTGATCCAGGATCTCCTGCTGGAGAACCCGCATCGCGTGACGATCAAGCTCGAACCCGAGGTGGGCGCCCTGCGGCGCCGCGAGGAGGCCGTCGCCGCCGCACTGGCCGAACGTCGTGCCAGCCTGCCCCGCGAGGAGGTGGCCGAGCTGGTCGATCTCACTGCGGCCCTC